>CAYUHJ010000137.1:0-16804 GCA_964444365.1 uncultured Alcaligenaceae bacterium
CCCATCGGGGAGAGGGGAGATTGAGTCCAAGGGCGACGGCGTTCGTGGAGGACCGGCGATGAGCGAACCGACCCCGCAGCGGGCCAGCGACAAGCCGATGGTGCAGATGTTGGTGTCGATGTCCGGCGCGTCCGCGCCGGAGCACGAGACCGACCCGCCCGGCGTCGAGGACGCGAGCCTCAAGGCGGGCCACGAGCCGGACCGCTTCCAGGTGAAGGGGATCCTGTACGTGCCGGCGGCCGTCGTCGTGCTGCTGATCTTCGCGTACACGTGCATCACCAGCATCTTCGGGGCGCTCCGCGCCCGCGACGCCCGGGCCGACGCCGCGGCCAACCCGATCACGAAGGCGATCAACGACGAGACGATCAACAAGCGGTTCGGGCGGATCAGCTCCACGGACGAGAAGGCCCCGGTCAAGCAGCCGCGGCTCGAAATGCTCCGGGAGACGAAGGAGCCGAACACCGAAGAAGACCCGGCGTTCTACCGCACCAAGCAGTGGGTCGCGACGCCCGGCGTGAACCCGCCGGAAATCACGCCCCAGGACCTGCGGCCCGAGCGGTACGTCGACCCGGCGACGGGCCAGCGAATCCTCGTCGAACGGGCACCGGTCGGCAAGCCGGGGTCGGGCCTGGTCCGCATCCCCATCGCGCAAGCCATCGGGCTGCTGGCCTCCGACACGCCGAACCACGGGCACGACCACGACCTGATGGACAAGTTCGTCCCGGTGCAGAAGAACCCGGTCAAGCTGCCGAAGACGAACGCCGACACCGCGAAGATTTCGACCGGCGGCACGGGCGGCCCGTCCGACCCGCGGCCCGAGCCGGCGAAGCCGACCGAGAAGCCCAAAGACGCCCACGGCCACTGAGTTCCACGAGGGAGAGTCGCGATGTCCGCCCGGGTTCTGATCCTCGCAACCGCACTCCTCGCCGGCCTCGGCGGGACCGAGTCGGCGCGCGGGCAGACCTACGGCAAGGCCCCGACCCCCGGCGACAAGGGCCCGGACGCCCCCGCGAACGTCGACTACGAGCAAAAGCTCGGCGGCCGGGTGCCGCTCGACCTGGAACTGACCGACCACGACGGCAAACCGGTCAAGCTCGGCGACGCGATCGGCGGCAAGCCGACCGTCTTCGTGCTGCACTACAACCGCTGCCCGAAACTGTGCAACGAAGTGATCCACGGGTTGATCGACGCGATGAACGACGCCCGCCGGGCGGACGCGGGGTTCGTCGCGGGCAGCCCGTTCAACGTGGTGCTGGTCAGCGTCGACCCGCGGGAAGCGCCGCCCGCCGCCCGCAAGAACCGCGAACTGTTCCACCAGATGTACGACCGCCGCGACTCCGCCACCCCCGGCGTCTGGTTCCTGACCGCCAGCCACGGCCAGGGCACCGACGTCGCCGACGCGGACCGCAAGGTCCACCGACTGGCCGAGGCGGTGGGGTTCAAGTACTCGCTGCGGTTCCGCAACAAGGACTACGAGTACACCCCCGAGACCGGCTGGCAGACCGCGGACGGCCGCACCCTCCCGCCTGAGCCGCGGAACTACGACTACGGCCACGCGCCGGGGTTGGTGTTCCTGACGCCCGACGGCACGGTGTCGAAGTACCTGCTGAAGCTGAACCCGACGCCGCGGGACTTCCGCCTGGCGGTCGTGGACGCCTCGGACGGCAGGGTCGGGACGCTGTCGGACAAGATCGCGCAGTACTGCTTCGTGTACGACGACGTGAAGGGTCACTACCGGGTGACCATGCGGTGGATCGCGGTCGCGTTCGCCCCGGTGTACGTGCTGGTGGTGTGGATCGCGTACCGGACGTGGCGGTCGATGCGGGCCGAGACGCCGCTGACCCTGCCGACCGACCCCGCGGTGACGCCGGAACCGACGCCGACCGGGGCGTGAGACGAGAACACTTGACGAGGGCCGTGGCATGAGCCAGTTCGCCGCCAGTATCGTGTTGCTCCCGCCGCAGGCGTCGGAGTTCGCGTTCGACTACGACCTGCTGTTCTGGTACATCACGGCCGTCACCATCGGCGGCGCGCTGGCCGTGTACGCCGGGCTGACGTACTCCTGCTTCGCGTTCGCCCGGAAGGGTCCGAACGACCGCACCCCGCGCATCCTGGGCTCGGACAAGCTGGAGATCGCGTGGAGCGTGATCCCGCTGCTGTTCTTCCTGTCGTTCTTCGTGTGGGGCGTGAAGATCTACAACGAGAAGCTCCAGCCGCCGGCCGACGCCCCGGAGTACTTCGTCGTCGGCAAGCAGTGGATGTGGAAGATCCAGCACCCCGACGGCCAGCGGGAGATCAACGAACTGCACCTGGCGTCCGGCCGGGCGGTCCGCATCACCGGCACGTCCGAGGACGTGATCCACGACTTCGGCATCCCCGCGTTCCGGAGCAAGTTCGACGTGGTCCCCGGCCGGTACGTCACGTCGTGGTACAAGCCGACGACGCCCGGCACCTACCACATCTTCTGCGACCAGTACTGCGGGCAAGGCCACTCGCAGATGGTCGGGAAGGTCCACGTGATGGAGCCCGAGGACTACGACGCCTGGCTCGAAGGGACGTTCCCCAGCTCCCCCGGCAAGACGATCGACGGGTCGCTGGCGTGGGAGGGCCGCAAGCTGTTCCTGAAGATGCAGTGCAACGCCTGCCACAACCAGGAAAGCTCGGCCCGCGCCCCGCAACTGGTGTCCCTGTACGGGAACATGCGGCCGATCCAGGGCGGGACGATGCAACTGGTGGACGAGAACTACATCCGCGAGTCGATCCGCAAGCCGACGGCGAAGGTGGCGGACGGGTGGAAGCCGATCATGCCGGCCTACCCGCAGACGCAGCTGGGCGAGATCGAACTCCGCGGGCTGGTCGCCTACATCAAGTCGCTGAAGAACGGGGGGCAGCTGCCGACCCGGACCGAGCAGTTCCCGGCCCCGGTTGGCGCGCCGGGTGCCCCGACGTCGGAAGGAGGGTTGCCGAAGTGAGTACCGCTGTCCCCACGCTCGACTACACGCCGCAGTCGGTGCCCGAGCCGGAACTGACCCCGGACCAGGACCGCAAGCGCGTCAACTATTTGAACCACGCCTACGGGCTGATGTCCTGGCTGCTGACCGTCGACCACAAGCGCATCGGCATGATGTACTTGATCTCGGTCAGCGTGTTCTTCGTGTTCGGCGGCACCGCGGCCGGCCTCGTCCGGCTCAACCTCGTCTCCCCGACGGGCGCGATCCTCGAACTCGACCAGTACAACAAGGCGTTCACCGCCCACGGCACGATCATGCTGTTCCTGTTCCTCATCCCCGTCATTCCGGGGGTGCTCGGGAACTTCCTCGTCCCGCTCATGATCGGGGCGAAGGACATGGCGTTCCCGAAGCTGAACCTGCTCAGCTACTACGTGTACATGGCCGGGGCCCTGTTCTTCCTGTGGCAGCTCATCATCGGCGGGCTGGACACCGGCTGGACGCTGTACCCGCCGTACAGCTCCAAGTACAGCCACACGAACATCCTGTACGCGGGCCTCGGGGTGTACATCACCGGGTTCGCGAACATCCTGACCGGGTTGAACATCATCGCGACGGTCCACAAGATGCGGTGCCCCGGCATGACCTGGAGCCGGCTGCCGCTGTTCGTGTGGGCGATGTACGCGACCAGCATCATCCAGCTGCTCGGCACCCCGGTGCTGGCCATCACGGTCCTGCTGCTCGCCATCGAGAAGATCTTCGGCATCGGCATCTTCGACCCGACGCTCGACGGCGACCCGCTGCTGTTCCAGCACCTGTTCTGGTTCTACAGCCACCCGGCCGTGTACATCATGATCCTGCCGGGGATGGGCGTCATCAGCGAAGTCTTGACGTGCTTCAGCCGGAAGAACATCTTCGGGTACAAGGCCGTCGCGTGGTCGTCGGTCGGCATCGCGGTGGTCGGCTTCCTGCTCTGGGGCCACCACATGTTCGTGTCCGGCCAGGGGTACTACCTCGGGCTGGTGTTCTCGCTGCTCACGATGTTCGTCGCCGTCCCGAGCGCCATCAAGGTGTTCAACTGGACCGCGACCATGTACAAGGGCTCGATCACCTACGAAGCCCCCATGCTGTTCACCATCGGGTTCCTGTTCCTGTTCACCATCGGCGGCGTGACGGGGTTGCACCTGGCCACGATGGGCTCGGACATCCACCTGCACGACACCTACTTCGTGATCGCCCACTTCCACTTTACGATGGTGGGGGGCATGATCCTGGCGTGGCTGGCGGGGCTGCACTTCTGGTGGCCGAAGATGACGGGCCGGATGTACTCGGACTTCTGGAGCCGGCTCGCCGCGGTGACGGTGATCGTCGGGTTCTTCCTGACGTTCATGCCGCAGTTCGTGGCGGGGTACGCCGGCCTGCCGCGGCGGTACCCGAACTACCCGCCGGAGTTCCAGTTCTGGAACATCCTGTCGACGGCCGGCGCGTCGATCCAGGGGATCGGGTACGTCATGCCGGTGTTCTACCTGACGGCGTCGCTGTTCTTCGGGAAGCGGACGGGGTCGAACCCGTGGCGGGCGACCGGGCTCGAATGGCAGATCCCGTCCCCGCCGGAGCCGCACAACTTCCCGCGGACCCCGACGGTCTACTTCGCACCGTATGAGTACGCGATTCCGAACGGGTTGGCCGAGCACTTGACCGGCAACGGGCACGCGAACGGGACTCACAAGCCGACGCACGAGGGGGTGGCCAGTGTCAGCTAGCGGGACGGGCGTCGTCGCCCACCACTTCGACAACCTGCGGCAGCAGCAGTCCACCGTCCGCCTCGGGATGTGGCTGTTCCTCGTCACCGAAGTCCTGTTCTTCGGCGGCGTGTTCTGCGCCTACACCGGGTACCGCGTCTGGTTCCCGAAGGAGTTCGAGGCCGGCAGCGCGGCCCTGAACGTCGGCATCGCCACGGTGAACACGTTCCTGCTGCTGGCCAGCAGTCTGACGATCACCCTCGGCATCCGGGCCGCCCACGTCGGCGACGTCCGCGGGCTGAAGGCGTACCTCATGCTGACGATTATCCTCGGCACCGCGTTCCTCGCCCTGAAGGGCCGCGAGTACCAGCTCGACTTCCACGAAGGCCTGCTGCCCGGCACGACCACCCTCAGCGCCGGGGCCAAGGCCCACGAGGCCGCCCACGCGCACGGCGACGCGCCGCAGGAGGTCGTCTTCGTCCGGAACCTGAAAGTCGTGTTGCACGAGCAGGGTTACAAGACCGACGGCGTGGACCTGTCCCGCGTGCAGCTGTTCTTCATGTTCTACTACATCATGACCGGCCTCCACGTCATCCACATGATCGTGGGCGTCGGCCTGCTCCTGTGGCAATACATCCTCGCCATGCGGGGGTTCTTCGACCACTCCGAGCGGTACGTGTACGTGGAAGTGATGAGCCTGTACTGGCACTTCGTGGACATGGTCTGGATCTTCCTGATGCCGCTGCTGTACCTCGCCGGCCCCCACACGTTCGCGCAAGTGGGCGAGGGGCTGAAGGTCGCGTTCGGCTCGCACTAACAGATGGTGTTCGATTCCCCTCTCCCCGCCGGGGGAGAGGGGGAAGACAAGCCGCTGACCCGATCGGGTCGATGCAAGATACCTGGAGGCGACCGTGGACCACCACCCGACCCAACCGTTCCCCGAAGAGCAGCACGACCACCCGATCCCGTCGGTCGGCAGCACGCTCACCACGTTCGTGGTGCTGGTCGGGCTCACGGTCGTGGCCCTCGTCGTCGGGTTCTCCGACCTCGGGCCGTGGAAGGTGGTCGCCAGCCTCGGGGTGGCGTGCGTGCAGGCCGGCGTGCTCGCCGTCTACTTCATGGACCTGCGGGCCGCCGACCGGCTCACCTGGCTGATCGCCGCCGCGTCGCTCTTCTGGACCGGGCTGATGTTCCTCTTCATCCTGACCGACTTCCTGACCCGGCACCTTGCCGTGTATTGATGGCCACTTTTCCGCGCGCATACGGGGGCGGGGCGGCGGCCCGGACCGGGCCGGCCTTCGCCCTCGTCGCGCTTCTGGCGGTCGGCTGTTCCCGCGAACCGGACGGTTACGACCCCTCGTTGCGATACACGGATCGTGCCGATCCGATCGCCGTGAGCCTGCCGGCGAACCCCCCGACCGCGCTGGCGGAAGCCGGCAAGATCGACGAAGCCGTCTCCCGGCTGGCGCTGGCGGGCGGGAAGGTGCTCGACCCGAGAACGGTGCCCGCCGCCGAGCGGGCCGCGCTGACGAAGTCGCTCGAAGACCTGTTCGGAACCCCCGCGAACCCGCGGATTCCCGACTCGGTGAAGCTGCCCGGAATCGACCTGTCCCCGACGGCTTTGGCCCACGGCAGCCGGGCGTACAAGCGGCTGTGCCTGCAGTGCCACGGCATCCCCGGCGACGGCCGCGGACCCGGCGGGCCGTGGCTCAACCCGTTGCCCCGCGACTTCCGCCACGGTTACTACAAGGCGTCGACCTCCGCGACCGCCCGGCCGCGGGTGGACGACCTTCGTCGGGTCATCCGCGGCGGCGTGCCGAACACCGCGATGCAATCCTTCGATTCCTTGTACGGCGCGGACCTGGATGCGGTGGTGGGATATGTGATCCATCTCAGTCTGCGGGGTGAAGTGGAATTGAGTTCACTGAAACACGTGCTCGGCGACGACGGCGAACCGGTGGACCCGGCCGCGGACCTGGGTCGAATCGCGAAGCAGTGGGACGCGGCCCAGACCCCGGCGGCGGTGGCGGGCGTGCCGGCCGAGAACCCGGACGCGGAGTCGCTTCGCCGGGGCGAGACGTTGTTCGCGTCGGCGGGGTGTGCGGCGTGCCACGTCGACTACGGCCGGGCGGACCAGTTCCGCTACGACATCTGGGGCCTGCCAAACCGCGTGGCCGACCTGACGGCCGGGAAGTACCGCTGGGGCGGCTCGCCGGAAGACATCGCTCGCCGGGTGAAGCACGGCATCCCGGCCGCGAACATGCCCGCAAATCCGGGGCTTTCCGAGGCGGACGTGCGGGATTTGGCGGGCTTCGTGCGAACGCTCCCCGCGCCGGGGAAGTTGCCGGGCGACGTGCGGGGGCGGGTGTATAAGTAGACAGCAGATGGTGAATCCATGCCGCGCAGTCGTTACTTTCTGGCGATCTTAGCGTTTGTCGTCATTACATACACCGGATTCGCTCTATACATGCGATTTGGTGAGCCTTCAGTTCGCTGTAACAAGGAAATTGGGACGACAGAGGAGGAACTGCTTCGACGGTATGGTTCGCCTGATCAAGATCGGGAGGGTCATCATTCACTCGGACTGACTGAGCCGCCTTCCGGCCCTCCTGATCCGACACCGGTGCGCACATTGATCTTTCACCCTGGTGGGTTCTGGCATCCAGAAGGCGGGACATTGTGGATCTGGCTTCGACTTGAAGCTGGTGTGTGGAGATGTAGTAGCTCGTGTTGGTTTGCAAGTGGCGTTCAGTTTTAACATGACGGGTCGAATTCGATTGGATCACATCATGACCGACACCCCTGAAACCGTTCCGATCGTGCCGCGATGGGTTCGCCTTTGGGCGGCCGTCACCGTCACCGTCGCGCTGCTCTTGCTGTTCGTCCTCGGCGGGTTCGTCACGTCGTTTCGCGTCGGCATGGCCGACCCCGTCTGGCCGACCGAGCCGTGGTACCTCGCCGGGCAAGACTGGAGCAAGCTCGAATTCGGGTTCCTCGTCGAACACACGCACCGGGCCGCGGGGTGGGTCGTCGGCATCCTCGTCAGCGGGCTCGCACTCGCGGTGTGGGTGTACGATCCGAACAGGGTGCGTGGGTGGCTCGGGGTCGCCGCCATCGTGTTCCTGCTCGGCAGCTACGGCGACTTCCACCGCGGCATGATGCAAGCCAAGGCCGGGTATACGGCAAGCCAAACTGTCGGCGATGTCGTCTGGCCCGTTCGAGCAGCAGTGATGACCGCGGTCGGAGCCGCGCTTGCTCTTCTCGCTGCGGCGACCCAAATCACGTTTCCCGGCCGATCGCCGGGCCGGTGGGCGCGGGCGGTCGCGGTCGTGGCCCTCATCGCCGTCATGATTCAAGGGCTGCTCGGCGGCTTCCGCGTGTTCCTGAACTCGGAACTGCTCGGCCTCGCGGGGGTGCTGCTGGCCGCGTACCACGGGGCGTTCGCGCAGGTCGTGTTCGCGGTGCTCGTGTCGGTCGTCGTGCTGTCCGCCCCGCGAAAGCCGGGGGATTCGCTGGCGGACGCCGACCGTTCCCGGCTGAAGTGGCTGGCCGTCGCGTTGCCGCTGTCCGTGTTCGTGCAACTGATCTGGGGCGTGTGGGTGCGGCACATGGGGTCGCCGGTCGCGCAGCGGCTGCACGTCCTCACGGCGTTCGTCGTCACCGGAATCGCCGTCTGGCTCGCGGTGCGGACGCTATCGCTACCCGACGGCAGACGGCAGCTCGGCTTCGCGGCGTGGCACCTGCTCGCGATCGTCGCGGTGCAGGTGCTGCTCGGCGTCGAGGCGTGGATGCAGAAGTTCGCCGCCACCGGGCCGATGGGCTCGATCCCCCCGGAAGCCCGGCAAGTGACGATCCCCTCGGCGTCGATCCGCACGGCCCACGTCGTCATCGGCACGGCCCTGCTCGCATCGGCGACGGCTTATGCGATCCGCGTCTGGCGGCGGCCGCTGGAGCGGAACGTGACGCTGGCAGAAATCTCGCCGCGGGAAGCGGAATCGGTACGCGAACCGGTCGGGGTTTCGTAAAACAAGCGGACGGGAGACAACCCCTCCCCCCGGCCCCCTCCCCGAAGCGGAGAGGGGGAGGAAGAAAGGGTTGAACTCCCCTCTCCGTTTCGGGGAGGGGTTGGGGGAGGGGTTGCCTTCCCCGCTGCGTTCGCCCGAGAACACCCGATGGCCACCGCCGACACGATCGCCGAACCCCTGCCGGCCGAGCCCCTCGCGGCGGTTCGCCCGAAGTTCGCGGACTTCCTCGAACTGACGAAGCCGAAAATCGCGGTGATGGCCCTCATCACGGTCGCGGTCGGCTACCTGCTGGGGGCGGACCCGACGAACGTCCGCCCGGACCTGCTCCTTCACACGCTCGTCGGGGCGGGGGTGGTGGCCGCGGGAGGGAGTGCCCTCAACCACTGGCTCGAACGCCGGGCCGACGCGAAGATGTGGCGGACCGCGAACCGGCCGTTGCCGGCGGGGCGGATCACGCCGGAAGAGGTGCTCGGGTTCGGCTGGACGCTCGGCGTCGGCGGGGTGATCTACCTGCTGGCCGCGTTGCCGACCCCGTCCGCCGCCATCGCCGCCGGGCTGACGTTCGTGCTGTACGTCGGCGTGTACACCCCGTTGAAGCGGCTCACGCACTGGAACACCGTCGTCGGCGCGATCCCCGGCGCGTTGCCGCCGGTCATCGGGTGGGTGGCGGCCCGCGGCACGCTCGACGCCGGCGGGCTCGCCCTGTTCGCGATCCTGTTCGTCTGGCAGTTGCCGCACTTCTACTCGATCGCCTGGCTGCACCGCGACGACTACGCCCGCGGCGGCATGGTGATGCTTCCTATTTTGGATGGCCCCGATGGCAAGCTCACGGGCCGGGCGACGGTCGCGACGTGCGTGCTGCTCCTCGCGGTGACGGCAACGCCGTTCTGGGCCGGCTCGGTGGGTGTGGTCTACCTGCTCGGCGCTTTACCGCTGGCCGCGTGGTTCCTGGCCCGCGGCGTCCGCTTTGCGAAGCACCCGACGAACCCCACCGCCCGAACCCTCCTCCGCGGCTCGCTGGTGTACCTGTGCGGCGTGATGGCGCTGCTGGTGCTGAACGGCGTGCTGCCAAGATACATCTAAGATTTCACCACAAAGGCACAAAGCTCACACAAAGGGTCACAAAGTAGAAATTGGACAGGATTACAGGAGCGACACGGATCTGGAATCCTGATCATCCTGTTCATCCTGTCAAAAGTTCTGAATGGATTTCTTTGTGCCCCTTTGTGTGAGCTTCGTGCCTTTGTGGTGAAATCTTCTCTGGGATTCCCACCATGTCCACCGAACCCGCCGCGCCCCCGACCCGTCGCCGACCGGCCCCCTGGGTCGTCGTCGTGATGCTGCTCGTCGCGGTCGGCACGCTCGCGGCTTCGATCCTGCTCAACCCGCCGCGGACGAAGCCGCCGGTGGTGGAGCCGCCGCCGGCGGACCCGGTCGCGGTGCCGCCGTTCGCGCTGACGGAACGCTCCGGACAACCGGTCAACAACGCGGACCTGTTGGGGAAAGTGTGGGTCGGGTCGTTCGTGTTCAGCCGGTGTACCGGCCCGTGCCCGAGTGTCTCCGCGACGATGGCGAAGCTGCAAGCCGACTACGCCGACAAGCCCGACTTCCGCCTCGTCACGTTCACCTTCGACCCGACCACGGACACGCCCGCGGAACTGAAGAAGTACGCCGACCACTTCCGCGCGGACGGCGACCGCTGGCTGTTCCTGACGGGCTCCGAGGACGAACTGCACCGGCTGGCCCGCGACACGTTCAAGCTCGCGGTGAACCGCAACACCGACCCGGCCGCCGACCCCGGCAAGAAGTTCGAGCACACCACCTACGTGACCGTCGTCGACAAAAAGGGCCGCGTCCGCGGGCACTTCTCGGGCTTCCGCGGCGAGCACGACACCACCGGCGAGCACTTCGCCGACAGCCAGGCCCGCCTGCGACACACCGTGAACACGGCACTTTCAGAATGATCTCACACAAAGCCACAAAGACACGAAGTGTGAAGAACCCAGCCGGATTGGATTTCTTGGCGGCTTTGTGACTTTGTGTGAGATCATTCTTCATGCCTGCAATTCTTTGGGACGTAGACGGCACCCTCCTCGACTCGGCGGAGCAGCACTTCCGCGCGTGGTCGGCCCTGGCCGCCGAGATCGGCAAGCCGTTCACCCGCGACGACTTCGCCGCCACGTTCGGGATGCGGAACCCGGAAATCTTGCGGAAGCTGTTCTTCCCCCACGCCTCCGACTTGCAGTGCGACGAACTCGGGCTGCGGAAGGAAACCTTCTACCGCGACTCCGTCCGCGCCGAGGGCGTGACGCTGCTGCCCGGCGTGCAACGGCTCCTCGACGGGTTCGCCGCCGCCGGGTGGCCGCAGGCGGTCGGGTCGTCCGCCCCGCGCGGGAACCTGGATTTGCTGCTCGAAGTCACGGGCACCGCGAAGTACTTTTCCGCGATCGTCTCCGGCGAGGACGTCCGCCGCGGCAAGCCGGACCCCGAGGTCTTCCTGACGGCCGCCGCGAAGCTGGGCGTTCCCCCCGCGAATTGTGTCGTGTTCGAGGACGCGGTCGCCGGCGTGGAAGCCGCGAAGGCCGGCGGGATGGCGTGCGTCGCCGTCACGTTCGTCGGCCACCACCCGGCCGAGAAACTGCGGGCGGCCGGGGCGGACCTCGTCGTCGAAACGCTGGCCGCGGTGACGGTCGATGCCGTCCAACAATTCTTGCCCCCTCCCCCTTGAGGGGGGAGGGTTGGGGTGGGGGTGACGGTTCACCACCCAAGCGACCCCCACCCTATCCCTCCCCCCTCCCAGGGGGAGGGGACCAGAGAAGACGATGAAGCCCCGCGAGTTGCCGCCGCCCGTCGTGCCCACCCCCCTCCTGCCGTGGCTGCTGACCGCCCTCCACCCGATGAACCGCACGCGGGTGAAGGAACTGCTCCGCAGCGGCCGCGTCCTCGTCAACGGCACCTCAACGACCCGGCACGACCACCCACTGACGCCGGCCGACCGCGTCGGGATTGCCCCCGAAGCGCCCCCGCAAGCCGCGGCGCTCGGCCGACACGGGATCACGGTCCTGTACGAAGACGCGCACGTCATCGCGATCGACAAGCCGAGCGGACTGCTGACCGTTGCGACGGACGGCGAGAAGACCGCCACCGCGTTCGCCCTGCTGCACGCCCACCACCGCGACCGGCCGTTCGTCGTTCACCGCCTCGACCGCGACACGTCCGGGGTGCTGCTCTTCGCGAAGTCCCCGGCCGTTCGCGACCGACTGCAAGAAGCCTGGGATTCCGCGGAGAAGACGTACCTCGCCGTGGTCGACGGCGTGCCCGACCCGCCCGAGGGGACGGTCGACAACTTCCTGGCGGAAGGAAAGGATCTCCGGGTGCGGGCCGTCCGCGAGTCGGCCGAGCACGCGAAGCGGGCCGTCAGCCGGTACCGTGTCCTCTCACGTGCCGGGCGGTTGGCGCTCGTCGAAGTCCGCATCGAAACCGGGCGGAAGCACCAGATTCGCGTCCACCTCGCCGGCCTCGGCTGCCCGGTGATCGGCGACCGGCTGTACGGCACCGGCGCGAACCCCGCCGGCCGCCTGGGCCTGCACGCCCGCCGGCTCGCGTTCGACCACCCCGCGAGCGGGCACCGGGTGACGGTCGAAGCGGCGTTTCCCGTCGGGTTGCAGAAGTGGTTTCCTCACGGCGTCGCCTGAGTCCGGTCCAGGGCGACGCAGGGCGTTAAAGTAGGCAACTCGCTCCGCGAGTTGCGGGCTCATGTCCCGAGAGCACAACACTCGTTTTCAAGGGATGATGCGCAGTCACTCGCGGAGCGAGTGACCGACTGAATCGGCCAAGCTTGAAATACTGCGTCGCCCGGTACCTCGCGCCAACTGCCCTTTACCCCACTTCCCCCGAAGGGTATTCCCCGCCGCGTGTGAATCTGGGCGAGGCAGGACACGGACATGCGCGACCGCCGGTTCCCGATCATCGTGCTGCTGCTGGCGCTCGGCGGCCCCGCGTTCGCCGCCGAGCCGGACGACGACCGCGACGACCCGGACGTCGTGCCGGCGCAGTTCGTGCAACCGGCCGGCCCCGCCGCACCGCCGCCGGGTGCGGTACCGGCGACCGTCGCGGACCCGCCGACGCCGGTGGTGCGGGTGCAGGTGCGGGTTCCCGCGCACGTCCCGCCGCACAAGGATCTCACGTACCACGTCACGGTCACGAACACGTCCGGGGCGGATGCCTACCGCGTTCGCGTGCGATTCCCGCTGCCGGAAGGGATCACGACCGTCACGAAGGCGGAGCCGCC
Source organism: uncultured Alcaligenaceae bacterium (assembly GCA_964444365.1). GTDB lineage: Bacteria > Planctomycetota > Planctomycetia > Gemmatales > Gemmataceae > CAYUHJ01. The sequence continues at coordinate 13,007 of CAYUHJ010000137.1, forward strand.
CGCGGAGAACTACGACCCGAAGAAGCCGGCCGCCGCGGTGCCGAAGGAACTGGTCTGGGAGTACCGCACGCTGCGGGCCGGGGAGAAGCACGAGATCGAGGTCGCGGTCAAACCCGCGCCGGACACGCGGGAAGTCCGGGCGGCCGCTTACGTGTCGTTCGAGCACGGGCAGGCCGTCGTCACCCGCGTGGACAAGCCGAAGCTCGCGGTGCGGAAGGCGGTCCCGAAGCAGGCCGTCAGCACCGACCCCGTCACGGTGCGCGTCGAGGTCACGAACCCGAGCAAGGTCGCGGTGCCGAACGTGCAACTCGTCGAGGACGTGTCCAAGGGGTTCGAGTTCGCCCGCGAATCCGAGGGGGAAAAGGGCACGGTCCCGGAGCAGCGCGTCTGGCAGATCGGCACGCTGCGGCCCGGCGAGCGGAAGGTCATCGAGTACAAGCTCACCGCGAAGGAGAACGCTTCGACCGAGGCGCTGACCACGTCGTCCGTGGTGAAGAGCCCGGACGCCCCCGAGGGGGAACGCGCGGAAAGCACGACGAAGCTGCTGGTTCCGGGCATGCGGGTGGACCTTTCCGGCCCGCCGACGTCCGCCCCCGGCGACCCGGCGAACTACGAGATCGTCGTGCGGAACACCGGCACGCTGTCGCTGACGGACGTGCGCGTCACGGGGTCGGTGCCGTCCGACTGCACGCCGACGAAGATGACCAACGGCGGGCAGCGCTACCGCGACCAGCTCGTGTGGGTGGTGCCGTCGTTGAAGCCGGGGGACGCGCAGTCCTTCCGGTACAGCCTGAAGGCGAACACGACCGGGAAGCGGACGGTGCGGGCGGCCGCCGAGACGCCGCGCGGGATCGAGAAGTCGAGCGAGGTGGTGACGGCCTTCCAGGGGACGGCGGTACTGGCGTGGGACGCGACCGCCGAGCCGGTCACGCTCGGGACCGGGCAACAGGGCTTGCTCACGATCCGCGTCCGCAACACCGGCGGCGAGGCGGCCCGCGGCGTCCGGCTGCGGGTCGAGCTGCCGGGCGAAGTGCGCTTCGTGCAGGCGAGCCCCCGGAACCAGGCGTCCGCCAACGAGGTCGCGTTCGACGGCGTCTCGATCCCCGCCTACGGCACGGAGAAGTTCACCGTCACCTACCGCGCCGACCGCACCGGTCAGGCGTGGTTCCGGCTGAAGCTGTCGGCCGAGGCACTCGGCGACCGGCCCATGACGAAGGAACAGTCGGTGGAGATTTCGGGGCGATAAGTCGGCAACTCGGGTGGCCGACTCGCTCCGCGAGTCGGCACGCTTGGGGAAGCGACGAGTCATTGCCGGGTAAAGCGGGGTCACTCGCGGAGCGAGTGACCCACAGGCAACGACCGTTGCGGATCACAACATGCTGTACGGGTCCACGTCGACCTGATATTCGACGCCGTGCGGCGGCTTCGACACGGTCAGCACCTCGCGCAACACGTTGTGCAGCGGGCCGCTGTGCTCGCTCTGCAGCTGGAAGTGGAACCGGTAAAAGTCGTGCAGCTTGAAGACGGGGCACTCGGCCGGGCCGAGGACGCGCACCTCGGACGCCCGGTTCGACGCGCGGGCCGTCGCTTGCTTGAACGCCCCGGCGAGCTGGTCCGCGAACGCACTCGCCGCGTCGGGCTTCTCGCTGCGGACGATCAGCCGGGCGAGCCGGTGGTACGGCGGGTAGCCGTGCTCCTTGCGGTGGCCGAGTTCCAGCTTCGCGAACCCGCCGTAGTCGTGCCTCGCGGCCAGGGTGATGCACGGGTGGTCGGGGGTGAAGGTTTGCACCATCACGATACCCCCCTTGTCGCCGCGTCCGGTGCGGCCCGCGACTTGCGCGAGTAGCTGGAACGTGCGTTCGCTGGCGCGGAAGTCCGGGAGGTGGAGCCCGACGTCCGCGTTGACGACGCCGACGAGGGTAACGTTCGGGAAGTCGAGCCCCTTCGCGATCATCTGCGTCCCGAGCAGGACGTGGATCTCCCCCGCCCGGAACGCCGAGAGGATGCGCTCGTGGCTGCCCGGCCGCGAGGTCGTGTCCGAGTCCATCCGGCGGATCACTTTGTCGGGGAACTTCTCCTCGATCTCGGCCTGCAACTTCTCCGTGCCGAGGCCCTGGTACCGCATCGTCGGCTTGTCGCAGCCGGGGCACTTCAACACCGGCGGGGTTTCCCAGCCGCAGTAGTGACACACGAGCGCCGCCTTCGCCCGGTGGAACGTCAGCGACAGGTCGCAGTGGACGCACTGCGCGACGTGCCCGCAGCCGGGGCAGTGGACGTGGGTGCTGAACCCGCGACGGTTCAGCAAGAGCATCACCTGCCCGCCCGCCTTGAGCGCGTCGCGCATCCCGCGTTCGAGCGTCGGGCCGATGGCGAAGTGCTTTCCGGGCGTCTTCGGCTCCGTGCGAAGGTCGACGAGCCGTACCTTCGGCATCGGTCGGTCCTCGACGCGTGCCGGCAGTTCCAGCAGCGTGTAGGTGCCCTTCTCCGCGTTGTGGAAGGACTCCAGCGACGGCGTCGCCGAGCCGAGCAGGATCGGCACCCCGGCGAGGCTGGCCCGCATCACCGCGACATCCCGGGCGTGGTAGCGCGGCGTCGATTCCTGCTTGAAGCTGCTCTCGTGTTCCTCGTCGATGACGATCAGCCCGAGCTTCCGCGTCGGGGCGAAGACGGCACTTCTCGCACCGACGACGACGGGCGCGAACCCGGACGCGATCCGCCGCCAGTACGCGCCGCGCTCGGCGTCGGTCAGGTTCGAGTGCAGCACCGCGACCGACCCGGACCGGCCGCGGAACCGCTCCAGCGTCTGCGGCGTGAGCGAGATTTCGGGGACGAGGACGATCGCCTCCTTCCCCTGGCGGACGACTTCCTCGATGGCGCGAAGGTAGACTTCCGTCTTGCCGCTGCCGGTGACGCCGTGGAGCAGGAAGGCGTGGAACCCGCCGGTACGGAGCCGGGCTTCGATCGCGGTCCAGGCCGCTTGCTGGGCGGGGTTGAGGACGAGCGCTGCTTGGCGAGCGTCACTCGTCAGAGTGACGAGTTCTCCCGCCGACGAAGACTCGTCACTCTGACGAGTGACGCTCGCCCGTTCGACCCGCTCCGTGAACTTCCGGATCAGCCCCTTTTCGAGCAACCCGCTCACCGGCGAGGAGCCCAGTTCCTTCACCAGCACCCCGCGTTCGACGGGCTTGCCGTCGTCGCGCAGCCGTTCGAGCACCCGCTTCTGCTTCGGCGTGACCGTCGGCACCGGGTCGGGCAACTCGTCCGACGGCACCGCTTCGAGGAACACGGTCGCCTTCGTGCCGGCCTGCTCCCGCGCCCCCGCCGGGACGACCGCGTGCAGCACCTGGCCCCAGCCGACGAGGTAGTAGTCGGCCATCCACCGCGTCAGCGTCAGCAGGTGGTCGTCGAGCAGCGCCTCGTCGTCGAGCACCTTCGCGATCGCCTTCACCGCCCGATCCGGGACGACATCAGTGAGGCGGACGCAGTACCCCGGCGTGCCCTTGTCGCCGCGGCCGAAGGGGACTTCGACGCGCTTGCCGACGGCGATGCGCGAATGCAGGTGGTCCGGGACGGCGTAGCTGAAGGCGTGGTCGAGCGGGCGGTCGAAGACGACGTCCGCGAAGAGGGTCGGCGGGGCGGTCACGTCGGGGTCCGCCGGAAGTGGTGGGGTGAGCGCTGTCATTCTTCAACCGTACCGCCGCGCCGGGGGGCGGGGCAATGACGGTTGCGAACTCTGACCTGGCATACTCGGACAATTCTGGTCCCCTCCCCCCTTGGGGGGGAGGGTTAGGGTGGGGG
>CAYUHJ010000138.1:0-16781 GCA_964444365.1 uncultured Alcaligenaceae bacterium
CGACTTCCCGGACCCCGGCGACCCGATCATGATAAAGTCGTGTACGAACCCGCCTACATCAGCAAAGCGACGTGCCGAGCCTCTTCGGCGTCCAGCCTCCCGGCCCGTCGCTCGTAATCATCGGCGTGAGAGAGTCCGGCTCGGTGCATGAAGTCGTTGCCCGATTTGAGGGCCTCTTCCGCTTGCTCGCGGGAGTGGTCGGCGAGGCCGAGCAGCGTCCGACGGTGCCCCGAGATGAGGGCGACCCGGTGCCGAACGAGGTGCTCGCCGCCGTTCGCGGCGAAGCGTTCCACCACGACACGGGGAAGGTCGTCGCGACCGCTCACGCTGTGCAGTCCGCGGAGCAATCGTAGGTCCGACGGGGTCAGCCGGAACCATTCGTCGCGAGACCTCGGGTTGCTGCGGCGGTGGCCGAAGGCCGAGTGGAGTAGCCACTCAAGCCAGTCCGCGACGTGGAACCGCGGGAACCCGTTCCCTTCGAGTTCGTGCTCGGGGAGCGGCGGCGTCAGGATCGCGTGAAGAAGCTCAAGCCGGGGCTCGCGTCGGGACCGGCGGACCTGTTCGAGCCGTCGCTCGGGCCACCCGCTCCACCCGATCTTGATGCCGTCCGACCCCGTTCCGAACAGGTAGACGGCCCCTTGGTTCCGCTGGCAAATCTCGCTCAGGGTAAACGTCATGGGACTCACCGGGGAGCGGGGAAGAATCGCAGGCTCAAGCGGCCGCGACGGACCTCGACTTCCATGCGGAAGCAAGCGTCATCCAGGTCCGCCGGCTTCGCCCCCTCGGGGACGAACAGGTAGCGTTCCACGCCGCCGGCGTCGCCCAGGTCGTACACGTCGAAGCCGTCGAAGGTGCCGTTGAGAAGGCCCACGGCCGGGGAGGTGATGAGCACTTCAGAGCCGTGAAGGTCGCGGGCCGCGGCGAGCGGGAGGGTTGCCGGGTCGACCGGCGGCCGCGTGACGAGCGGCTCGGCGAGCAGAGCGAGAAGGAGGGGGAACATTTTGACGTTGTAGTGCGAGCAAGAATAAAGGCGGCCCGGCGGGACGAGCCGCACCGGGCCGCGACGCGAACCGCTCCCGTCCGGGCGCCCGGTCGGGGGTTGTTGTACGGGCGGGCGGAAGCCTTCGTCGACTCCCAAAACCTTCACCGGCGGCACCTGAACGCGGAGTCGACCCCCGCCCCGCTGTCCGAACCCGCGAAGCCCGCCCCGACGGAACCTGCTCCTCCGAAGTCACCGACCCCGCCCGAGCGGATGAAGGGCGCGGACGGCAAGAGTTACCCGGCGACCAAGCCGGCAACCATTCACTTCCGCTTCCCCGTTGGCCGTGTCGGTGATTCGGGCTCAGGGTCGGCAGACGGCTCGGACAGATACGGCCGGAAGTGGTCGCATGTCACGTTGAGCGCATCGCAGAGCTTGTAGAGTGTGTCGGTTCCGAACCCCGTCTTGATCCCGCTTTCGAGTTGGGAAACGAAAGACTGATTCGTTCCGATGGCTGAAGCGAGAGAAGCCTGAGAAAGCCCCGCGATCTTCCGAAGCCGCTTTACTTCATCAGCAAGTGACATCCGATCCCCCGAAGAAAATTACCGTGGGTGATTGACTGGAACAATCACCACAGCTAATATCCTCACTGTACCCGTTGCGTGCGGGTAGTCAAACTCCGTTGCCGTCCCTTTCCGCTTCCCCCACCCCGTTTCCCGGCAAGCCGCCCCCAAGCGGCCCCGGAGAAGGAACGCCCGTGCCGACCCGCCGAACCCGCAAGCCCGACCCCTCCAAGATGCCCGAACCCCCGCCCGGCTCACTCGCCGGCGACATGCTGCGGTTGGCCCGCAGCGGTCAGGTTTCCCCTCGCGTGGGGAACTGGCTCACGGCCCTCGTCGTCGGCGACTGGGTCGAGACGCAAGAGGACATCCGACGCCGCCGGGCGAGGGGGTTCTGATGTTCGACCCCGGCCCCGCCCACCCCCAGCGGCTTCCCGTCACCGAGCGGCGGGAACTCGTCCGGCAACTCGCCGCGGCCGGCTGGTCGTTCACCCGGATCGCGGCCGCTGTCGGCGTCTCGAAGACGCAGGCGATGAAGGACCGCCGGCCCCCGGCCGTCCGCCCGCCGGTCGACCGCGCGGCGTGCGGCCGCCGTCGCGGTGCCGGTCTCGGCAACCATCGCCGACCCCTGCCCAAGCCGACGTCCGCCCGGCCCGGCACCCCAGAAAAGATGGCCACCCTCGAACGTCGCGCAGAAGACGGCTTCGAGTTGTGGCACCCGCTCGATCCCGTTTGAACCCCAACCCGATTGAATTCCCAACCCCGAACCCGAAGGAACCCGAGATGAAGACCCCCGCCAAGAAGAAGGCCCCGAAGACAATCCCCGGCCTGCCGTTCCCCGAAGTGGAAGTCCGCGTCGGCGAGCTGGGCCAGTTGACCCCGGAAGAGTTCGAGACGTTGCAGGCCATCAGCGCCGCCATGTTCGCCCGCCGGCCGAAGTGCGTGCGGATGACGCTGTCGATGTTCCTCGACCGCGAGCACCCCGACCGGCAAGACCCCCAGCGCGTCAGCGTGCTGGCCACCAACCGTTGCGGAAAGGGGACGGTGGACATCGTCGAACGGTACTCGCCTCGGTCCGTGGACGAACAACAAGCCGAGCGGAAAGCCCGGCGTGAAGCTGCCGAGAAGTGACGGACAGTCACGCGGTACAAACCCACCCCAAACCCCGAAAGGAACCCCGACCATGAAGACGCCGACTCTTCCGCCCGGAACCCGCCGAGTCGTCCGCAACCTGGACATCGCCGGCCCCGAGATGGACCGGCTTGCCGCCGCCTTACTCGACTCCTTTCCCGACGCGGTTCAACTCGTCGTCAACGTTCGGACGGGCCGAATCGCGGACGCGCCGGGCATGCGTCAACTCGAAGTCCGCCGCGACGACGGCGACGCTTTGGAACTGCTCTACAGCACCCCGGCCACGCCCGCCCGCAAGCCGATCCCCCCGGCCGTCGTCGCCTCCCCGGACTGCGGAACGGTGAAGTGGGGCGACCGGCTCTTCTTCTTCACGAAGCGACGCCAGCGGGCCGTTGTCGCTGCCCTGGTCCGCGCAGAAGGGCTCGGGGGTCTCAGGTTCAGCGAGTTCCCGCCGGGAGGGGTGCGGCGGTTGTTCGAGGGGCATCCGGCGTGGGGGACGATGATCGTCCGGCGTCGGGGCCGGTTCGCGATCGCGGAACCCAAGTGAACCGACGTTGCGTTTCCGGGTTTCGGATTGCACACTTCACCCACGGGCCGGACGGAGTAGCTACCGTTCGCAACGCCCGGAGACGGCCGGCGGGGTTCCCTTGCCCTTGTCGCGTCCGTCTCCGGGCCGCTCGTTTCTCAGCAAGGGAAGACATGTCGAACAACACGTCTTTCGACTGGTCGGCTGTTCGCTCTGTGCTTTTAAGGGCGGTCGAAGCCACTGAATCTCTGATGATTGCCGGTATTTCGAGCCGGGATCACCTCAACCTGATCGCGCGACGCGCCGCAACCGACTGGGTCGGAGATGCAACCGAGGCGTCGAAGTTGCTTCCGAAAAACACAAAGCGAACGGCTGAACTGCGACGGGCATTCGACGACGTGCTTGATTCCCTCCGTCGCATCACAGGGTTTATTCCGGAGATGATCTCTCGCGAAGGAATGTCATGGTACGAAGCCGATGGGACAGAGTGTGTTCTCGTCGCGTCCGAGTCATCTTGGCACCGCCTTCGGCAACTAAGGGCTCAGGCGTCGGGCCGGCTTTTCTGGCTTCGTGAAGCTGCCGCCCAACTTCGCTTCGGCGAGCTTCAGCTTTCTCCTGCCGATCTCAACCTTATCCGTGCTCTTGCGTCTGGGCCTGCCGAGGGCCAACAAGCGTGGGCAAATCGAACGTGCGGAAGGGTTCCAATCGAGACGCTAAAGAAGCGAAGCTCTCGACTTCAAAGGCTAGGCCTTGTGATCCACGTCGAAGGTAATTTTTCCATCACTCCATTTGGCAAGTCCGTCGCCGGAAGCGAATACACGTCCGTTTGATTGCCACGGTGCCGGGTGCCACTTGGTGCCACGGCACTGGAATACGCATGTGAGAACGGTCTGACGGCGCTATCGTTGGGTTGTCACGACCCAAGGAGCCGTCGCGATGTTTCTCAATCACCCTGGACTCGGCATTCCCCTGCCCGATGAGGCCACGATCGTTGGCCGCATCCGGCTGATCGAGGAAGAGGCCGCCACGCTCCGCAAGGTGCTGCGGCTGATGGACCGCGCCGACGCCGCCCCCCCGCCTGTCGCGTCGAAGTTACTCGACAAGATCCGGGAGGCGGTTCGTGCTCAAGGCTAAGCCTCAACCCGAGACCGCCAACGGCGCGCTCGCCGCGGACATGCTCGCCCTCGCCGATTCCGGGCAGGTGAGTCCCCGCGTCGCGGCGTGGCTTCGCGGTCTCGTCGAGGGGGATCGGGCCGAAGAGCTTGCCGAGGAGAAGGCCCGCCGCCGGGCAATGCGGAGTCGCAAGAAGCGTGTTGCTTGAAAACGAAAAAGCCCGGACGTGTGACCAGCACGCCGGGCCAGATCCAACGACCAACGACCAACGAGGCAAGATAATCATGCTGGTTAGAAAGCTTTCTGTCAAGAAACATTTGCGGGCCCGAGTTCGGACCTGCCCGAAATGCCGGTCGGCCTCGACCGGCTGCTGGGTCTCTTGCCGCGGCAAGCCGATCTGCCTGCGACCCAATAACTTCCTCGCCGCGTCCACCGAGCCCGACGCCGATGGCCTTCATGCGGTCACCTACCGCGTTGACGGGGTCGTGACGGACGGCCGGATGACCGCGGCAGAGCTGGATAGGCTCATCGCGGACCTTCGCCGCAACCACAACGTGAACTCGCTCGCGTCTCCGGCCCAAGAGCGGGAGTACGCCCCTCTGGTGAGTGACGTTTTGCGGAAGGCGGTGGGCCAATGATCGCCGCCCCCAAGAAGAAGGCCGCCTGGACGAACTCCAGCGGCACCCGCCCCTGTCGCGTGTGCGGCAACTCGTCCGGATGGTGCAGCGAGACGACGGGCACCGTCCTTTGCCGTTCGTCCGGAGCCCCCGACAGGCACCCGCAGCTGGGCAAGGGCCGGCCGGGGCGGGACAAGAACGGCAACCCGTTCCGCACGTACAAGCTCAAAGGCCAGTGGGTCCGCTACAGCCCGCCGAGCGAGGCCGTGCCGACGGACCCCGAGCCCGACCGGCCCGACTTCACCGGCCGCGTGGCCGAGTACGCTTCCGACCTCCGCCCCGAGCAACGGGACTGGTACGCCGGGAACCTCGGCGTTCCGTCCTGGATGGTCGACCGGGTGCCCGGCCTCGGCTACCGGGAACAGCGCGGCAAGCCGGAAGGGGTGGCGCAGCCCGAGTACAACTTCGTCAGCGACCCCAACGGCCGAGCCTGCGGAGTCGTGATTCGGGTCGCGAGGGCCTTCCGCTCCGCCCGCAAGCCGGTGAGCGTCGGCGACAAGAGGACCGAGGGGAAGCGGGGGCTGACGTTCTTCGCCGGCGACCCGGAAGACGTCCTCTGCCTTATCCACGAGGGCAACACCGACCCGCTCGTTTCCTGGGGGATGGGTCTCACCGCCGTCGGCGTGCCCGGCGTCGGCAACGGCGAAGACGACCTGTTCGCGTTCTTCCAGGCGCGCCCGCACCTGACCCCCGTCTTCGTCACCGAGGCCGACAGCGTGGCCAACGGCGAGTGGCCGACCCGCGTGAAGACGTACAACCTCGCCGCCCGGTTGGCAAAGAGGCTCGGGCGGACCGTGTACGTCGCCGACACCCCGCACCGGACGCCGAAGGGGTTCCGCGAGCGTGGGGCCGGCCGGAAGCCGCCGAAGGACGTTCGAGACTGGTTCCACCACGCCGGCGGGGACCGCGACACGACGCCGGAACGGGCTCGGGAGATGGGGCGGTTTTTCCTGGCCGAGTTGAAGGCGACGGCCGTCCCCGTCGAGCCCGAACTCGAAAGCGGCATCGTTTCCGAGCCCGACCCGGCCGAAGCCCCCGTCTGCCCCCACGGGCCCCGGTGCCGCGTCCACGGCGGCCGGGGGACGCCCCACGAAGGCCGCCGCCGGGTCGCCAAGGTCCGCTGCCGCGTCCAGGCCTGCCCGGAGTGCTCGCGCTGGTCCGCCGACAAACACCTTCGCCACCTCGGCCGGCTGCTCGCGTGGCACGGCGACTTCGATCGGGCCGCGGAAGCGGACGTCGCCTTGCCCGTCGTTCGCCCTCGCATGAACTCTGTTGGCGCGAGCCCGAAGGAGTCCGACCGGCTGATGGGCCCGTGGACGACGCTGGTCGCGTGCGTGGACGACGGCCGTCGAGACGTGCTCCTTCAGTCGTTACGCAATCGCAGGGCAGGGTTTGTGACGATTCAGCACGAAGATCAAACCGTCACGCGAGATACCGCCGGAATCTCTCTTCTGCTCTTCTTGAAGAGAGATTCCGGCGGTATCTCCAATGCACGCACTAACACACTGGTAATCGCCTCGCTCCAGCCGGGCGAGTCCTGGCCACCGGGCATGCGAGCGGCCGGGGTGGGCGAGGCATACCGGCTGGCCAGGCGGGCCCTCGCATCCCCGCCCGCCCACACCCCAGGTGTACGCCGGCAGATCGTCACCTACTCCGCCGGGTGGCACCCTGCCCCGCCAGAGCCTTCCGGCTGGAAGCGCGAAGGCCGCGCGGCCGCGGAGCTTGCGACGACGAAGGCGGCGGCCGCGGAGCTCGGAATCCCGACCTCGACGGTCACGCCCAACCCGGAAACCGGGATCATGGGCGGCCTGGAGTGGGACGACGCATCCGCCGGCGGGCCGCTCCTTTCGTGGCTGATGGGCCGGCTGCAGGAGCGGACGGACCCGGCCGCGTTCGCCAAGAAGCCGACGGTCGGCTCGATCGTTTCCACCTTCCGGGCATGGCAAGAAACCCTGCAAGGCGTCGCCGACGGCTCCGAGGTCCGGCGCGTGGTCGACGAGAGCCTGTTTGCCGGCCCGCCCGGTGACGACGTCCGCAAGGCCCTGCAACGGGCCGCGGAAGCGGACGAGACCTTCCGGCGGGAGGCGGCCGAGTTCGACGGCGTCGACCCGTTCGCGACGCTGCCCGCGTTCCGACCGAAGGCCGCCCCCGAGCAGGCGGAGCAGGCCCGCTCAGCGGCCGCGAAAGCCGCCTCGCTTCACGCGAGGATCAGGAGCGTTTACGCCTCGGTGCCGCCCTTGCCCTTGCCGATCAGGGCCGTCGCCGCGGGCGACACGGGCGACCAGACGCAAACCCTCTCCTCGATCCGTGAGTACAACCGCGGGCTCATGGACTACTGGCGTGCCCGCGAGCGGGACGAGTGGCGTTACTGTCCGAAGCTGAGGTGCTACCGCAACTCGTTCCTCGAACGGAGGAGCAGGAGCTACGCCCCGCCCCCGAAGTTGAAGCCCGGAACTTTCGCATAGACCGCCGTCATTATAACGCGGGTCCTTCCGAGGGCTCGCACGCTCAGCACCCCAACGGGAACAGCTAAGCATCGTCTCAGAGTTTGTTGAAAGACAATCAGACAGACGGAAAGGTTCGTCATGAACGTCGACACCATCAGCAGCATCGAGCGACAGGTGCTCATCGAAGTGGGCAAGCGAGTCGCCGAGTTTGACACACGCACCCCACCGCCAGCGTGGAAGACATGGGCACTCCAGGAATACGAGGAGATTCGCGATTACGGCCCGCGATACTCCCCGGCCGACTGGTTTGGCGGCGGCCAGGGTATCCCGGAGAAGTACCGGGTTCGCTACCTCAGGGCCGTGTACTCGCTCCGCGATCGCGGGTTGATCGTCACCGCCGGCGTCAACCGTCGGCTCACGAACGTGAAGCTGACCGAGGCGGGCCGGGCCGCGTTGAAGGAACTCGCCCCGCCAACGCAGACCAAGCCGAAGAAGGCGGAAAGGAAGCGACGAACGGCGGCCGACGCAGGAGATGGGAAACCGGTTCCCGTCTCACCACCGGATTCGGAAGCCGCTCCTCCTGGCTCACCGCCCGTTGATGGAGATTCGCTGACCTCTGAGGTATAGCGCCGAACGATGGGTTCGGATGTTACGATAGTCGCAGGCTTCCCGGCAGGGCCGCGACAAACACAGTGCCGGGAACGGAGATCACCCGTGAGTTCCACAACGAAGGCGAAGGGGTCCGGCCTCGTGTCCGTGACAGACACCATCGCCGCCATTGAACGCGAAGCCGCTTCTCAGGCGTCCGCCCGGCTCGCCGAGTACGAGGCACTCGTCGCCGCCGCCGTCACCGGTCAGGACGTCGACCCCGCGACCGCCGCCCGCGTCCTTCACGACGCCGGGAAGAAGCCCGCGGAGTTCCGGGCCGAGGTCGACCGCCGACAGGCCCGCGGGCCGCTTCTGGCGAAGGTCGAGTCGCTCCCGGCCGTCGAGCTCGCTGCCCTGAAGATCCGGGAGGAGTTGCAGGATCACGACCGCAAACGTGCCCAGATCATCGGCGAACTGGACGCCGAATCCCTTCGGCTCAACTTCCAGTATCGGACCGCGATCCAGAAGGTTCACGAAGCGTACTCCGCCGGCCGCACGCTCCGGGACACCTACCGCGGCCCGCTGTTGAAGGACCTCGACGCCGCCCTCGCCCGGCTGAACGACGCGGCCAATCAACTGAAGCTGGCCCGCAACGAGGTCGACCAGGTCCGTGCGGCGATCGCCGCCGCCGAAGCGACCAACGCATCGGGATCGAGCCAGACCGAGTACGACAAGGGCCAGATCGCCGACGCGAAGGCCCGGCTGACGTTGCTCGAAGCCGACGTCGCAACCCTGACGGAAACCCGGTCGCAACTCGCCGCCGAGGCCGACCGGATCGCCGCGCAAACCCTGACGGCCTGATGGCCGATGCCACCGTCCCGACTCAACCCGCGAGAACCACCATGCCCGTTTCCGAAATCGACATCGGCCTCGTCTCCCCGCACCTGACGAGGGCCGTTCTCCTCGACGACGCGGTGATTCCGCTCGAAGTCGCCGCCCCCGACCCGGCCATCGTCGCCGAGAACGCCGCGCTCCGCGCCGAGATCGCGGCCATCGGGGACGCCGCTTTGCTCGCCGAGAACCAACGCATCGCGGGTATCCAGGCCAAGTGTGCGAAGTTTCCCCTGATCGCGGCCGACGCGATCGAGAAGGGCTGGACCGTCGCCCAGGCCGAGAACGCCGCTTTGCGGGCGGGACTCGCCGACCCGAAGATCCGGGCGACATCGCTGGACGGACCGAACATCATCACCGGGGCCGGGCGATACGAAACCGGTGTCCAGTGCGTCGGGGCCGGGGTGTCCGTCGGCGACGCCCTCGAAGCCGCCGTGCGGCTCTCGCTCGGCTCGAAGGTCGAGAGGGATTACTCGGCCGCGGTCCTCGAAGCCGCCCACGAGAACTTCCGGAACATCACCCTTCAAGGGCTTCTGGCCGTCGCCGCGGAAGCGAACGGCTACCAGGGTTCAACTTTCGTCACCGCGGGCAACCTGGCCAGCGTGCTCCGGGCCGCGTCCCCCGAGCGGTCGGCCGGCGTCTCGACGGTGTCGCTCCCCGGCATCCTCGGCGCGGTCGCGAACCGGGAGCTTCTTGCCGGGTACATGGAAGAAGACCGGACCTGGCGGAAGGTCGCGAAGGTCGGCCGCGTCGATAACTTCCACGCCGCCAAGAGCTACCGACTTCTCGACGACATGGAATACGAGGAGCTTTCTCCGGGCGGGAAGATCAAGCAAGGGAGCGTGTCGGAGGAGAGCTACACGCGGCAAGCCAAGACCTTCGCGAAGATGTTCACCGTCACCCGCCGGGACATGATCAACGACAACCTCGGAGCACTCGCCGACGTCCGAACTCGGCTGGGGCGAGGCAGCGGGAAGAAGGTGTCGTCGCTGGCGTGGCGAACATTCCTGGACAACGCCGCGTTCTTCCTCGCCGCCCGGACGAACTACATCAGCGGCCCGCTGACCGCCCTCGGTGCCGACGGCGTCGCCCTGAGTCTTGCCCTCACCGCGTTCCGGCAAATGCGGTCGCCGTCGGCGGACGGGTACAAGTCGGTCGGGGGTGGCTCGCCGAGTATCTTGCTCGTCCCGCCGGAGCTCGAAGAGCCGGCGATGAAGTTGTACCTGAACGACAACGCGGGGGCCGTGGCGTCCGGCGACGTGAACATTCACGCCGGGAAGTACGAACCCGTCGTCTCGGTTCAACTCAGCGACCCCGCGTACACGGGGTACTAGACGACAGCTTGGTACCTCCTTCACGATCCGGCGTACATGGCGGCCGTGATCGTCTCGTTCCTCTTCGGGCAGGAAGGGCCGAAGGTCGAGTCCGCCGACGCCGACTTCGACACGCTGGGCGTCCAGTTCCGCGGCGTCATCGACTTCGGCTGCGACATGGCCGAGTACACGGCCGGGATCAAGGTGAAGGGGGCGGCATGACCCTGACCGCCCCGGAGCCGATCTCGCCCGCCGAGGTCGCCGACCTGGAAGCGATGCTCGCCGCGGTCGGCTCGCCCGACCTCGACGGGATGCCGGTGTACGTCGTTCCGCTCGGGGACGTGCCGCCGGCGATGCGGTCCGGGCGGGCGGACGGTTGGTGGTCGCCGCTGCTCGATGTCGTCCTTCGGGACAAGATCGGCGACCGGTACCGGGGCCGCGGCCCGTGCGTCGTCGTTGGCCTCCCGCCGGGGGTGCCGCCGTCACGCCGTGCCGCGTCGCTCGCCGCGATCGGGCTTCACGAACTGGCCCACGCGATCGACGGCCGCGGGCCGCTGACGGCCGACATCGTGGACATCAGCGGCGTCGAGTACCGCCCCGCCGCCGTCGGCCGGGCGTTGGCCGAAGTGCTCGACGAGTCCACCGCCCAACAGTTACTCGACAGCCACGACGTGGATTGGGTCCGGGTCGCCTTGCACCTGTGTTGGCGGGCCGAACAAGCCGGGGCCGTGGTGCCGGCGTCGGAAACGATCGGCTATCCGGTACTCCAGATCATCCCCCGAATTGTCGACCTGGCCGACGAGGCGAAGGTGTGGGCCGGGAAGCCGCTCCGGACGCTCCGGAACGATGTCGCTCCGCTGAAGCTGCGGTCGTGTTGGAACGTCCTGTCGGGACAGTTCCTCCGGACGGCGGACGAGACCTTCCGCCAATCCGCGAACCCGAAGGGCTGACGAATGTCGGGGACCTCAGCGACGAAAGCCCGCAAAGGCTTCAACTGCCCGATGTGCTCCGTACCGCTGCGGATCATCAAGACCAGGCAGCGGGCAAACGGCATCGTGTCCCGCCGCCGCCGGTGCCCGTCGTGCGGTCTCGTCGTGCAGACCGAAGAACGTCCCCGCTCCGCTTCCACCGAAAGGAACCCATGACCGTCTTGCCCACCGACGAAGTATCCACGTCCCTGGAAGCGGATGCGAAAGCCGACGCCTCCAACGAGGGTCCGCGGCTTCGGCTCGCGGCCCGCTGGAAGGCGGCCGGCCAATCGAAAGCCGCCGCGTTCATCGCCGGACCGCTCGGGGCCAAGGTCGCGGAGTACGCGCGTGCTAAGGGCGACTTGTCCCTTCGCGCGGTCGCGGAAGTGAAGCTCGGGCTCGTCCCCGTCGACCGGTCCGGGCCGGAACACGCCAACGTGTACGCGAACGCATTCTGGCAGGCCATGTTCCAGTACCGCGAACTCGTCACCGGACTCGCCAAATTGCGGGAAGCGCTACCGAACACTTGGGAGTTCGACGAGCTTTGCGAACTCCTCGACGAACTCGCGACCGCGGCAAAGGCCGACGCCGAAGACCTCGAAAACTTGGTGTGGTAAACCGTCCGACCCTGCCCTTTACCCTGGTGCAACTGATGACGACTAAAGCGAAGAAGACCCGGACGCCCGACCCCGATTTCACCGACGCCGTCGGCCGCAAGTGGAGCGTGCCGCTGACCGTCTGGCACATGCGGAGGATCCGCGAAGAGTTGGACGTCGACATTTCCGGGGCCATGAAGAGCGGGTCGGCACTCGCCCAACTGCTCTTCGGGGACGTGCAACAGACGGTTGCGATCCTCTGGATTCTGTGCGAGCCGCAAGCGACGGCCGCGAACGTCACCCCGGAAGAGTTCGGCCGCGGATTCGACGGGGCGACCCTCGAAGCGGCCGGCGAAGCCCTACTGTCCGCCGTGGCCATGTTCATGCCCCGGTCCGCGATCGGCACCGCCGTTCGGGACAACCTGCTCGGGATGCTCGACCAGGCGGACGCGGCCGGGGTGAAGGCCATTAACGACGCCGTGCGGGCGGCGAACGATCCGCCGCCGGCCGAGCCCGAACCCGCCAGCGACGAGGAAGAACCGCCTTACGTCGGGTGACCCCTTTCCGTTCGTGAAGACTGACCGCGGAGGATGACATCATGGCCCTTTCAGGTTCCGGCGGCATGAGCGGCGGGGCGATCCTCGCCGGCCGGGCCGCGGTCGAACTCGGCTTGAACGACAGCGGCTTACGAGCCGGGCTCGACCGCGCCGCGAAGAAGCTGTCGGGGTTCGGCAAGTCGTTGACGAAGATCGGCCTCGGCGTCTCGGGCCTGGGGTCGGCCGGCCTCGGGGCGTTCGCGACCACGCTCGGCCGCCTGGGCGAGTTGCGGAACCTCGACGGGGTCGCCCAGGCGTTCGGCCTGACCGCCGAAGCCGCCACCGGGCTGTTCGGCGTCATGGCGGCGGCGGGTTCTGACACGCGAGACGCGACGGAAGGACTCGTCACGCTCGGCCAGCGGGTGAAGGACGCGATCTCCGGCAGTGGTGAGCAAGCCGCGAACCTGTTCCGGGGGCTCAAGGTCTCGGCCGCGGAATTCGCCGGCCTCGACCCGGCCGAACAGTTCTACAAGCTGCACGAGTCGCTCCGGGCCGTTGAAGACCCGGCGTCCCGCGTTCAACTCCTCCTTCAAGCCGTCGGCGAGGACACCGGGAAGAACCTGATCCAAACCCTCTCGCTCACGACCGAGCAGCTTCGGGAGCAAGCGAAGGGGTTTTCGCTGACCGGCGACGAGATGAAGAAGGCGTCGTCCGCGTCCGCTGCCGTAGCCGCGGCCACGGCGAAGATGGACAAGGTTTGGTCGAAACTCGTCGTCGCCGTCGCCCCCGTGATCGAGGCGATGGCCAACAAGGTCGGCCCGATCTTCGAGAAGGTGTCCGCGATCATCACCGCCAACGCGGACAACATCGGCCAGATCGCGACCGTGGCCGCCACGGTCGCCCCGGTTCTCATCGCGGCCGGATCGGGGCTCGCCGCGTTCGGAATGATCGCCACCGGGGTTGGGGCGGGTATCACCGCACTCTCGACCACGGTCGGCATTCTGACGGGGGCCGTCGGGCTCATCTTCTCGCCGGTCGGCGTCGCGACCGCGGCCGTCGCCGGCCTCGGTGTCGTGCTCAGCAAAGCGTTTCCGGAAACGACCGACAGCATCCTCGACACGGTCGCCGGCGGGTTCACCAGCATCGGCGAGACGGCGAAGACCGCATGGGGCGGGATCGTCGCCGCGGTTCAAAAAGGCGACCTGGCGGGGGCCGGGAAGATCGCGCTCGCCGGGCTGGAACTGGAGTGGTCGAAGTTCGTGCTCTGGCTCACGAAGGGGTGGGTCGGGTTCAAGGGAACCTTCGTGGACTCGTTCCGTGACGGCATCGCCGTGCTGAAGATCGCCTTCTGGGACTTCGCCGCGTTCATGACCCGGACGTTCTCCGTCGCGCTGCGGCCGATCATCGCCGCCGCCGCCACGGTCAGCGACGCCGTCGGGCTCGACGGGATGGCCGCGAGTCTTCGGTCGCTCGACCTCTCGGACGCGAACATCAACCGGAACCGCGACCTGATCCAGAGGGGCATCGTTGAGGACCGCGCCGCGAAGCAGCAGGCCGACAACCAGTTCCGACAGGGCCAGCTGGCCGACGCGCTCAACGCCGTGAACGTGGCACAGAAGGCGTTCGACGGGTCGGTCGAAGGGGCGTGGGACCCGGCCTGGATGGTGACGGAATCCCCGAGCGTTGCCGAACTGAAGAAGCAGATCGCCTTGGTCGCGAACTCGTCCCGCGGCCAGTTCGGTGGGGCACTCGCGGAACAGTCGCTCGGCGGGGGGTCGGTTCTGGAAGAACAGGTCAAGAAGGGGAACAGGTTGCAGGAGGAAACGAACCACGAACTCGAAGGGATTCGGAAGGTGCTGGAACGGCAAGAGTTCGCATGGCGGGTGACTTGATTTGCAAACGCCACCGCCCCACGGGGCCAACCGCGGGGCGGGGCAGGTTCTTCAGCAGCATGGACCGGCACCCGGATTCTATCAGGTGCCCCAATGCAAATCGCTCCCGTGTCCGCCGCCGAGTTCCTGGACAGCGTCGCCGGCTGGCTGTTCACGCTGTCGCACCGCTACGCCCGCCGGCTCGGGTTGGACCGGGACGACGTGTTCCAGTCCGTTGCCGCCGAGCTTGTCCGCCGGATGCACCGGCACGACCCCGCCCGGAGTTCGCGGACCACGTTCACGGCGCTCGTCGCCCGACAGGTGGCGTTCGACATGGCCGCGAAGGAAGCCCGTCACCGCCGCCCCGTGAGGCTCGACTGGCCGGCAGCCGATGGGGAACCCCTCGAAGTTCCCGGCCGGGAACCCGATCCCGTGGACGCCGCCGCGGGGAACGACCTGGCCCGCGTCGTGCTGGCCGCCGTCGCCGAGCTTCCCGGCGTGCAGCGTGACGCGGTCGCCGTGCGGTTCGGGCTGGTCGCGGGGGAAGCTGATTCCGCCCGCGCGTCCGCCGGCTTGAAGCGGTTGCGTGTCGCGCTCGGGGGAATGGCGTGAGGAAGCCCGCGGCGAAAACGGAACCCTTCGCGTTCGCGTGCTGCGGGTCGCCGATGGAAGTGTCCCACACTCGCAACCTTGCCCGCGAAGCGATCCGCCGCTACCGGCGATGCGCGAAGTGCGGGCGGAAGGTCGTCACCGTCGAGCGACCGGTTGCGTGGTGAGGGCTGGACGAGGAAGCTCACTCCTTCGCCGCCCCGATCAATGGCAGCACCTTCGCCACTTCCTTCGCGTCGTCCGGGTTCCGCAGGTCGAGTTCCCCCAAACCGGGGACCGTCGACGTGGAGACGACGCCCCGGACCGCCGGCCGCCTCGCCGATGCGTTCCCGTGGCTGGGTTCCGCGCGAATGAAGTAGTCTCGGTGCCCGCCCTCGGCAAACCACACCTGCACCACGGCGAGCCGAACCCGGCCGCTCTTCGCGAACACGCAAAGCACCTCCTTCACCATCCGGCGGATCGCTGACCGGATCTTCACGCGGAGATCGCCCTGGTCCGCCGCGTCGTCGATCGCGTCCACGAGGGACCGGTACTCCCCCCACGCCTCCGACACCGGGGAGGCGGCCTCCCGCCTCGCCCGCGACAGGTCGTTCGACGTCGCCGCCTTCTCCGCCTCCAGGTCGCGCAGCACGTCCACGAGGGCCATCACGTCGCCGTTCGACTTCAACGCGGCCTTGATCTTCTCGATCCGCGCGTCCAGGTCCGCGACGCGGGCGGAGAGCGTCATCAGCCTTTCCGCCCACTCGTTCGAGCCGGGGAGGATGCTTTGCGGGTCGATCTCGCGGAGCTTCTCCAACAGCGACCGCTCGAACGCTTCGAGGGGGAAGGAAACGTACTCGCTTCCAGGCC
This sequence comes from uncultured Alcaligenaceae bacterium, assembly GCA_964444365.1. GTDB lineage: Bacteria > Planctomycetota > Planctomycetia > Gemmatales > Gemmataceae > CAYUHJ01. The sequence goes on from CAYUHJ010000138.1 coordinate 15,655, forward strand.
GTCCCGCGATCGCCTTCGACGAGACGAGCAGCGGGGAACCCTTGGTGCCCTTGTTCGTCCGGTGCAGCGTCGAGCTGTCGCGGGCGTCCTTTGCGAGTCCGGAGAACAGATAGACCTGTTTCCCGGCCGGGCCGCTGGGTTGCTTCCTTCCTTGCAGGATGCTCCGTGCGAGGTGGTATTCCGCCTCGGGGATGATCGCGGGATAGTAGCCGGGGATGGGGCTTCCGTCCGGCTTCCGCCCCTTCCACCCGTGACCCTTGAACGGCTGGTACTCGCCGTACACCGCGGGGTTCGACAGGATCTTCAGCACGTAGGAGTTGTACCAGTAGTCGCGCTTCGCGAGTGACGGCACGCCTTCCGCGTTGAAGGCCCGCACGATCGCCCCGATCCCCTTGCCGTCGATCGCCATGCGGTAAATTCGATGGACCGTCGCGGCGGCCTCGGGGACGATCGCGAACTTCCCGTCTTCGACTTTTAGCCAAGCCGGGGCGCGCTTCGTCAGAATCTTCTTCTCAGCGGTGGCGAGTCGCTTCTTCTCGGTCCATGCTCGCCCGATCCGCTCCGACTTCATCCGGCTTTCCGCGTGGCCTCGCGAGAGTTCCATGATGGCCATCATCAGAGCCATCGGCTCGACGTTCTCGTCGAAAACCTGTTCGTCGGGGAGCAACTGGACGACGCGGATGCCGGACTCGATCAGATTCAGCAAGAGCGTCAGGGCGGGCCGGATGTGTTCGCGGCTGAGCCGGTCCAGGCTCTCGACGATGAGGAAGGAACCCTTCGGTATCCTCCCGGTCTTGACCAGTTCAAGGAACGTCGCGAGCGCGTGACGGTCGGGGTTCTCGCGGTGGTTGCCGGTAAACCCCGATACACCCTCATCCCGCAACGTGAGTGAGGTGTCGAGTACCGCCCCCGACTTCGCAAGCCAAGCGTCGCGAAGCTCTGATTGCCGACGAAGGGAGTCGCCCTTAGCTTGCTCGGGAGAACTGAAGCGGAGGTAGCTGTACGCCGTCGGCGCGTGAGCTACGGGAATCTTCGAGCGAGTGCGGGCCATGTCGGGTATCCTCCCCGTGAAGCAAGCCGGTGAGGATGAGTCTACTTGTACGAGGCGGGTTCGTACACGACTTTAT
>CAYUHJ010000139.1:0-16764 GCA_964444365.1 uncultured Alcaligenaceae bacterium
GATCGCGGCGATGAAGCACAAGACCGTCGCCGGCGGCTTGAAGCTGACCCTCGCCCAGTTCCGCGAACTGGAGGCGTTCGCCCAGCTCGGGACGGAACTCGACAAGGCCACGCAAAGCCAGCTCGACCGCGGCTACCGCATGGTCGAGATCCTGAAGCAGGGCCAGTACGTCCCGCTGAACGTCATCGACCAGATCCTCATCATCTACGCCGGCAACAGCGGGGCGCTCGACGACGTCGACCGCAAGGCCGTGAAGGCGTGGGAGGACCAGTTCCTGAAGTTCATGAAGGAACAGCGGCCGGAAGCGCGGGCGCTGCTGGAGAAGGAAAAGAAGATGTCCGACGACGTGGTCAAGGCGCTGAACGAGGCCATCGCCGCGTTCAAGCCGCAGTTCAAGGGCTGACACAACCAGTTTCAAGTTTCAGTGTTTCAGGTTTCACGATCGAACCTGTAACCCTGAAACTTGAAACCTGAAACTGGTGGAATGATGGCCAACCTCCGAGCACTGGTGAAGCGCCGCAAGGCGATCCGGAACATCCGGAAGATCACCAAGACGATGGAACTCATCGCCACGTCGCGGTTCCAGCGCGCCCTCAAGCGTGCGACCGAGGCGGAGGCGTACACGCGGAAGATCGCGGAACTCGCGGCCGACCTCAGCAAGAACGCCGGCGACGTGACGCACCCGCTGCTCGAAACGCGGCCGGTCGTGAAGAAGGCGCTCGTGCTCGTGCTGACGTCGAACCGCGGGCTGTGCGGCGGCTACAACGGCGGCATCATCCGCGAAGCGATGGGCCAGATCCGGTCGCTCACCGCCGCCGGCACCCCGTTCGACCTGGACGTCTCCGGCAAGCGCGGCATCGCGTACTTCAAGTTCCAGGGCATCCCCCGGGCCACCGAGTACACGAAGTTCGAGGACAAGCCGACGTTCGCCGAGGTGGACGTCGTCGCCAACAAGTACATCGACCTGTTCGTGAGCGGGAAGATCGACCAGATCTTCGTCGCGTACCAGAAGTTCGCGAACGCCGCCCGGCAGTACCCGGTCGTCGAGACGCTGCTGCCGCTGTCGTCCGTGACGGTCGAGTCCCGCCGCGGCGGCTCGACGGCGACCCCCGAGGCCAAGGGGCCGAAGGTCGACTACGAGTTCCTGCCGTCCGCCGAGGGCATCCTCAGCGAACTCGTCCCGGTCGCGTTCAAGGTCCGGCTGTTCAAGGCGTTCCTCGACGCCGCCGTGAGCGAGCAGATCGCCCGCCGCGTCGCGATGAAGGCCGCCACCGAGAACGCCGGCGACCTGATCAAGAGCGTGACCCGGCTGTACAACCGGACCCGGCAGGCGAACATCACGAAGGAAATCAGCGAACTGATCGCCGGTTCCGAGGCGCTGAAGTAACGACGAACCTAGGAGCCGCGAACGCAAGTGAGCGGCTGGCTTCCTGGGTAAGTTGACCGCACCGACGGCGGGAGTAAACCGCTCACTTGCGTTCGCGGCTCTTGAAGATGGTGTCTAGATGCCTTCCCGCCGCGAACTTCGATTCGACACGCTCGACGACGCGGTTCGCGACGCGGAGCACCTGCTCGCGGCAGGCTACGAGAGGGCGGGCAACTGGGACCTGGCCCAGTGCTGCGGGCACCTGAGCGAGTGGTTCCGGTATCAGATGGAAGGGTTCCCGCCGCTGCCGCTGTGGATGCGGCCGGCGATGTGGACCCTGCGAAACACGCTCGGCCCGGCGATGGCCCGGAAGGCCATCGCGGCGGGGACCATGCGGGCGGGGATCTCGACGATCCCGCAGTCCGTGGTCGAACCCGGCCGAGACGCGACGGCCGCGGTCGCGACGTTCCGCGACACGGTGGCCCGGTGGACCGCACACGCGGGGCCGCTCCTGCCCTCGCCGCTGTTCGGGTCGATGACAAAACCGGAGTGGGTGAAACTGCACGCGATCCACGCCGCCCACCACCTGAGTTTCCTGGTGCCGAAAACCGCGGGTGTGTGACCCCGCCGAGAGAGACCCCGGAGAAGAGAATGGTTGCCACCGCCGCCGCGAAGAAGTCCGGCAAGATCGTCCAGGTCATCGGCTCGACGTTCGACGTCGAGTACAACGAGGGCGAGCTGCCCGAAATCTATAACGCCGTCACCATCGACGCCACCGCCGGCGAGGGGACGAAGATCACCCTCACCGGCGAAGTGCAGCAGCACCTCGGCGGCAACCGCGTCCGCTGCGTCGCCCTCGGGTCGACCGACGGCCTCGTCCGCGGGATGGACGCCGTCGACACCGGGGCACCCGTCTCCGTGCCGGTCGGCCTCGGCACCCTCGGCCGGGTGTTCAACCTCCTCGGCACGCCGATCGACGGCCGCGGGGCGGTGCAAACGACCGAGACCCGCTCGATCCACCGCGAGCCGCCGAAGTTCGCGGAACTGTCGCCGAAGGCGGAAGTGCTCGTCACCGGGATCAAGGTCATCGACCTGCTGACCCCCCTCGCACGGGGCGGTAAGGCCGGTCTGTTCGGCGGGGCCGGTCTCGGCAAAACGGTCATTCTGCAAGAACTCATCACCCGGATCGCGAAGGAGTACAAGGGGTACTCGGTGTTCGCGGGCGTCGGTGAGCGGACCCGCGAGGGGAACGACCTCTGGCTGGAAATGCAGGAAACGAAGACCAGTGCCGCCGCCGACGCGAAGAGCGTGCTGGAGTCGACGGCGATGGTGTTCGGCCAGATGAACGAGCCGCCGGGCGCGCGGATGCGGGTCGCCCTGTCGGCCCTCACCATGGCCGAATGGTTCCGCGACTCCACCGGGACGGAAACGCTCTTCTTCGTCGACAACATCTTCCGCTTCTCGCAGGCCGGCTCGGAAGTGTCCGCCCTCCTCGGCCGGATGCCGTCCGCGGTGGGTTATCAGCCGACGCTCGCCACCGAGATGGGCGAACTTCAGGAACGGATCACGTCGACCAGCAAGGGCGCGATCACGTCCGTTCAAGCGGTGTACGTGCCCGCCGACGACCCGACCGACCCGGCCCCGGCGAACACGTTCCAGCACCTGGACGCGTTCATCTACCTGGAGCGGAGCATCTCCGAAAAGGGGATCTACCCGGCCATCGACCCGCTGGCGTCGAACAGCCGATTGCTGGACCCGGGCATCGTCGGGGCGGAGCACTTCGCCGTCGCCGACCGCGTGAAGCGGATTCTGCAGCGGTACCGCGAACTGCAAGACATCATCGCGATCCTCGGCGTCGACGAACTGAGCGAAGAGGACAAGGCCGTCGTCGGCCGCGCCCGGCGGATCGAGCGGTTCCTGTCGCAGCCGTTCCTCGTGGCGGAAGCGTTCACCGGGAAGGCCGGCAACTTCACGAAGCTGGAAGACACGATCCGCAGCTTCAAGGAACTGTGCGACGGCAAGTGGGACCACCTGCCGGAAGGGGCGTTCATGTACGTCGGCACCATCGAGGAAGCCGACGAGCAGGCGAAGAAGATGGCCGGGAAATGACACGGTGACGGGGTGACGGGGTGACGGGGTGAACCCGTCTTTCACCCCGTCACCCCGTCACCCCGTCACCATGTCACGAACGAGGGGTGAGATGAGCACGACCGGCAAGAGTGTGAAGGTGCAAGTGGTCACGCCGGAACGGGCGGTTCTCGACGAGGCCGCCGAGTTCGTCGTGCTGCCGCTGTTCGACGGCGAACTCGGCGTCATGCCGGGCCACGCCGCGTTCGTGGGGCAGCTCGCGCCGGGGGAACTGAAGCTGAAGACGGGCGGCGACGCGACGCGCTACTACATCGAAGGCGGGTTCGCACAGGTGCGGGCGAACGTCGTCAACGTGCTGACCGCGGCCGCGATCAAGGCCGAAGACGTGACCCCCGCGAAGGCGACCGACGCCCGCACCGCCGCCGACGCGCTGCCGGCGACGGACGCCGTCACCCGCGAGAACAAACGTAAGGCGACCGAACGGGCTCAAGGCTTGGCGAAGGTGGCGGCGAAGAACGGATGATTATTCATGTCTCCCAGACATTTTTTCTTGTCTATTTCTCTCCTGACCGTGACAATATTGTCCGGTCTCGCAGTAATCGGACAACCGATTCCATTGTCCGACTCCGAAATTATGATGCCTCCGGCCGTGGCCTTTGCCCACGGTGACGGTCTGGTAAACGAGTATTGGGAAAATGGCCCGCTGATTGAACCCCCGCCGACTCGTTTAATTTATCATGGTTTCCTGTTGCAGCTCACACTCGGCACAATCATTTCCGCGAAAGAACCTGCTCGTATACTTCTAATTTGGCTAGGTGTCATCAACATCATTAACGTTGTGCTGGTTATTGGGTTCTTGCTGCGGCTGCTTCGAGTGAATTGGTCGCATGGGGAGGGGTGGGTAGTATGGACTAGTGCGACAGCAATTGTGTTGGCAGTGGCGACATTCGGACTTGCATCGCTCTCCAGACCAGAAGTTGCTGCTTCAATACCGATCTCATTGGTTGCGTACGTTGGTATTCGCGCGTCTCGATGGCAGTTCGTTGCAGCCGCGGGAATCGGACTAGGTATCTCGGCCTTAATCTCGCCGCTGATTGGCGTCCTCGCGTCGGTTGGTCTATTCATCGTCAACACGGGTCGCCATCCGCTGCCGCGTGCCGTGTTGGATACCCTCTATTCAGGAATGATTGCGATTATTGTTGTCACGGCCGGATTTGGCATCCTCTATCCATTTCCCTTCGCCGATTGGCTGACAGGCATGCAAAGACATGGCAAACTTGCCCCACTCGGGGAGATTCATTTTGGAACATGGTTAGAGTATCTCGTGTTCAACCCGATCCTTCCTGGCCTCGCGGGACCGATCGTGTTGACAGCCTTTTCGCTTGTTTGGTCAACGTGGCACCGTTGGTCTGAATTGGGCAGTCCCCGGTTGTATGTCGCTGGTCTTTTATTACTAATGGCATTGTTGTGCGTTACCACCCTCTTCATACCGACCAGGAAATATAACCTGCTCCCACTTTTCCCGATTGGAGTCAGCTTTGTCCTGTTCACTTGGGCGAGTACGCCAAGGGTGCTCAACCTCTTTGCCCTTTTGACAGCCGTACCCGCGCTTGGATTCGTTCGGACCGTGGCTCTCGCACTTGCGTTCTTGAATGACGGAGTTTCTGCGACATCGGCCCGCCGTCATCTCCGCGAAGTAGGTATTCCACCACAGGCAACTGTCGGGGCAACTGGCACCTGCCAATATCTATTCGATGACTACCGCATGATCCGACACCTCTCTCGAGCCTCGCTCGGCGAGAAACGGCCAGACTATCTCGTAATCGGCCAGCAAGCATCCGGTTGGATTACACCGCCGGCGTTTGACGGTTACAAGCTCATCACCAATCATTTTGTCGAACATCCTCCTCGCTTCTTCGGCCTTCGCCTCGGCAACACGATGCCGGGGTACGGATTCGCCGTGTATCAGCGGATGCCTCCGCAATAACACCAAGCACAGCCGTTCGTAGAATCCCCCCATGTCCACCGTTCATGCCGACGTCGCCTGCACCGTGTGCGGGTGCGTGTGCGACGACCTGACCGTCACCGTCGCGGACGGCCGGGTGACCCGGGCCGCCGGGGCGTGCCGGCTCGCGGAGCCGTGGTTCCTCGGGCAGAACGCGACGCCCGCGGTCGTGGCGGAAGTCGACGGCCGGCCCGCGCCGCTGGACGCCGCCCTCGACCGGGCCGCCGACATTCTCCGGGCGGCGCGGGCCCCCCTGATCTACGGCCTGTCCCGCAGCACCACGGAAGCCCAGCGGGCCGCCGCCGCCCTCGCCGACCGGCTCGGGGCGACGATCGACACCACCGCCAGCACCGGCCACGCGCCGTCCATCCTCGCGCTGCAGCAGGTCGGCGAGTCGACGTGTACCCTCGGCGAGGTGAAGCAGCGCGCGGACCTCGTCGTCTTCTGGGGCAGCGACCCCGCGGTCACGCACCCCCGGCACCTCGAACGCTACAGTGCAGACCCCGTCGGGCGGTTCGTCCCCGAAGGGCGGGCGGGGCGGTTCGTCGTCGTCGTGGACGAAGTCGAGACGGAGTCGGCGAAGCTGGCGGACCTGTTCGTCCGCGTCGAACCGGGGCGGCACTGGGAAGCCCTGTGGACGCTGCGGATGCTCGTGGCAGGCGTTGGCGGAAGCAACCCCTCCCCCTCACCCCCTCCCCGAAGCGGAGAGGGGGAGCCAGAAGGGTATTCCTCCCCTCTCCGTTTCGGGGAGGGGCCGGGGGAGGGGTTGCTTACCGACCTCGCCGCCCGCATGAAATCCTGCCGGTTTGGCGTCGTGTTCTTCGGTCACGGCCTGACCCGCGGGCGGCTCGCGCACCGCACGGTGGAAGCGCTGCTCCAACTCGTCACCGACCTGAACCGCCACACGCGGTTCTACGCCCGGCGGATGCGGCGGTTCGGGGACGTGGCCGGGGCGGACTCGGTCCTCGCGTGGCAGACCGGCTACCCGTTCGGCGTCAACCTCGGCCGGGGGTTCCCGCGGTACAACCCCGGCGAGTTCACCGGCCCGGACTTGCTGTCGCGGGGCGAAGTCGACGCCTGCCTCTTCGTCGGCGGCGACACCGTCCGCGACTTCCCGCCGGCGGCCGCCGAGCACCTGGCACGAATCCCCGTGATCGTGACCGATTCCCCCGGCGCGGAGTGTCCCGTCGCGCGGCCGGCGGTGCGGTTCACGACGGCGGTCTACGGCGTCCACCGGCCCGGCACCGCCTACCGCATGGACGAGGTCGCCATCCCCCTCCGGGTGCTGCTGCCCAGCGAGTTCCCGAGTGACGGCGAAGTGCTCGACGGGATTCTCGACCGGGTCGCCACTGGCCGTTGACCGCCCGGGTTCGGATACCACTTCACATCCCTTGTCAACCCTCCCCGCACCCCGCACGGCATTATGTCGCGTAAACCTTCCGTTCTCATCACCGGCGCGTCCGGGGAAATGGGCCACGGCCTGATCGACCGCCTCGCCGGCCGCGACCGGCCGATCATCACGCTGGACGTGAACCCGCTGCCCGACGACGTCGGCCCCCGCGTCCGCCAGCAGTTCCTCGGCAGCATCCTCGACACGCAACTGCTCGACCGGATCCTCGCGGAGTACGAGGTCGACCGCGTCTTCCACCTCGCCGCGCTGCTCAGCACCCGCAGCGAGTTCTCCCCGGCCCTGGCCCACAAGGTCAACGTCGAGGGGACGCTGAACATGCTCGAATTCGCCCAGAAGGAGGGCGAATCCCACGGGCGGGACGTGGTCTTCTTCTACCCGTCCAGCATCGCGGCCTACGGCATCCCGGACCTCGGGGCGAAGGCGAAGGCGGGCCGGGTCCACGAGGACGACTTCCTGATGCCGACGACGATGTACGGCGCGAACAAGCTCTACTGCGAACACCTGGGGCGGTACTACGGCAAGCACTTCAAGCAGTTGACGCCGTCGCCGCTGGGGAAGGTGGACTTCCGGTGCATCCGGTTTCCGGGGCTGATCTCCGCGGTCACGGTCCCGAGCGGGGGCACGTCGGACTACGCCCCGGAGATGATCCACGCGGCGGCGAAGCGGGAGGCGTACTCGTGCTTCGTCCGGCCGGACACCCGCATCCCGTTCATGGCCATGCCGGACGCGGTCGACGCGATCCTCCGGCTCGTCGACGCCCCGGCGGGTGCCCTGTCCCGGACGGTGTACAACATCGGTGCGTTCGCCCCGAGTGCCGGGGAGGTGGAGGCGATCGTCCGGAAGGCGTTCCCGAAGGCGGAGATTTCGACCCAGGTGGACGCGAAACGGCAGGGGATCGTCGACAGCTGGCCGGCGGACGTGGACGACTCGGCGGCCCGGCGGGACTGGGGCCTCGCCCCGAAGTACGGCCTGGACGCGGCGTTCGGCGAGTACCTGATCCCGACGATCCGCAACCGTTACGCCCGGTGAGGGAGCCCGGCGGAACCACAACGCATGGGAACAGAGGTCCAGCGAAAGAGCCGTTTTCGGTCGAGTCATGAGGCGTCTTGTGGCACCGGCCTCTGGCCGGTGCAGTTTTCACCGGCCAGAGGCCGGTGCCACAAGACGGCGTTCCCCCGACTGCAGGGCGACGCCGTGCGTGAAAGTAGGCAACTCGCTCCGCGAGTTGCGGGCTCGTGTCCCGAGAACGCAACACTCGTTTTCCAGGGATGACGCGCAGTCACTCGCGGAGCGAGTGACCTACTGAATCGGCCGAACTTGCATCTTTGCGTCGCCCCCCCGACTGCGGGAACAACCAGGTTCGAGGACACGTCCTTACCCATCTTTCCCGGTCGTACCGGTCCCCGCACGGACCCGCCCCGGCGCGCGGGAAATCGTGTTGACCGGCCGCGTCGCGGTCGATACTTACCGCACCTTCCCACCCTGCCGGGTAACCCGATCAGGCCGGGTGGCCCGCAAAACTCTCAACCCCCGCGGCAGAATGCGGTCACTCCGTTTGATCCACAGCCGTGCCGCCGCCGGGCTGGTGCTCGCCGCCCTGGTGGTGACGGTCGGGTGTGCGTCCGCGCGGAAGAAAAAAGACGTCCCGCTGCCGCCGCACCTGCAAGCGAAGACGGTGGTCGACTGCTCCGCCCCGCCGGGGGGCTACCCGGAGGGGGAGAAGGCGGTCATCTCGGCGCTCGGCGGGCAGTGCGGGCCGCTGGCGCTGCCGGCCCCGCCGGGGACGGTCGTGCCGCGGCCGTTGAACGTCCTCGCCCTGTCGGGCGGCGGGCAGTACGGGGCCTACGCGGCCGGCGTCCTCATCGGGTGGACGGCGACCGGCACACGCCCGGAGTTCGACGTCTGCACCGGCATCAGCAGCGGGGCCCTCATCGCCGGCATGGCGTTCCTCGGGCCGAAGTACGACGCCCTCTTGCAGCAGTCGTTCACCGACCTCGAACGCCGGGACATCGTCCGCTACCAGCCGGTCCGGGCGCTCATCAAGTACAAGTCGCTCGGCACGTCGAAGCCGCTGCGGAAGCGGATCGAAGAGATCGTCAGCGACGAGATGATGGCCGACCTGCGGGTCGCCCACCAGTCCGGCCGCCGGCTGTTCATCGGGACGATGAACCTCCGCACCCGGCGGTTGACCGTGTGGGACATCGGCGCGATCGCGTGCAGCGACCGGCCGGACGCGCGGGACGTCGTCATCAAGCTGTTCCTCGCGTCGAGTTCGATCAGCGGGATGGTCCCGGCCGTGGAAATCGACGTGGAGGTCGACGGCGTCCGGTACACCGAGGAGCACGTCGACGGCGGGGCGGTGTCGCAGACGTTCGTCCGGTTCGGGGAGAACCACCCGCGGCCGATTCCCGGGTGCGGGCCGGGCGGCCGGTGGCTGAACGGGTCGAACCTGTTCCTGATCGCGGGCGGCAAACTGTACGCGGACCCGCTGCCGCCCGAACCGGGGTTCCTGCAGCGGATGGGCGGTACGGTGTCCGCCTCCCTGTACGCCCTGTACCGCGCCGAACTGATGCGGCTGTACGCCCTGTGCGGCGTGTCCGGGATGCGGTTCAACCTGACGGCGATCCCCGCGGACCTGGAGACGGCCAAGGGGAGCGTGCAGTTCGAGCCGGACGCGCAGAAGAAGATGTTCGAGATCGGCTACCAGTTCGGGTACGCGAAGGGCCCATGGCGGACGACGCCCCCCGGTTGGGAGCCCGGCGAGGACGAGATCCCGCGGGCGGGGCTGTCCTTCTCGGTGCCGAACCCGCACGGGGCGGCCCCCGCCCTGTCGGCCCCGGTCGTCCCCGCCCCCGCGGCCCCACCCGTCCCCCTGCCGCCGGCTCCCCCGGCCAAGGAGATGCCGGGCTATCTGCCGCCGGTGACGAAGCAGTAAGGTCGAGACTCCTCACTCCGAAAACTCATGGCCCCGCGGTCCTTCGACCGCGGGGCCATCCGTTTCGCGCTCGTGCCGGGCGGTCCGCCGCGCAGTGCGACGCAGTGCGTGAAAGTAGGCAACTCGTTCCGCGAGTTGCGGGCTCGTGTCCCGAGAACGCACCACTCGTTTCCGAGCGCTGACGTGCCGTCACTCGCGGAGCGAGTGACCGACTGAATCGGCTCAACTTGAATCGTTGCGCCGCCCTCGCCGCGCGACCGGGGTTGACGCCCGGATTCGGTTCTGGCATGAGGCCGAGCGTTCCCGGTGCCCCGAAGCGGCCGCCGGCGTTTCCGTTCCCGAGGTGCCGCCCGTGACCCGACGACTCCTGCTCGCCGCCGTTGCCAGCGTGGTGGGACTCGCGGCCGTGATCCCGGCCACCGCCCAGGCGTTTTACTTCCCCGGCTGGCCGGGGAGCGGGATCCCGCCGCCCAACAACCTGACCCCGCCGGGGAGCAACAACCCCCCGAGCTCGCGGCCGCCCACGAAGCGGCCCCCGGACAACCCGCCCAAGGTGACCGAGCCCACGTCCGCCGTGGCCGGGCTGATCGGCCTCGCGATGATCGGGCTGCGACGAGTCCGGCGGCGGAAGTGACAAACGCGGGCGGGGCCGACCCCGCCCGTCTCGTTTACTTCTCGAACAGCGCCGCCACGAACGCGTCCGGGTCGAACGGCTCCAGGTCGTCGATCGTCTCGCCGACGCCGATGTATTTGACCGGCAAGCCGACCTTGTTCTTGATCGCGAACACCGCCCCGCCCTTCGCCGACCCGTCGAGCTTCGTCAGGATGATGCCGGTACACTTCACGGCCTTCGTGAACTGCTCCGCCTGCGCGACGGCGTTCTGCCCGGTGCTCGCGTCCAGTACCAGGAACACCTCGTGCGGCGCGCCGGGGATCTGCTTCCCGACGATGCGGTGGATCTTTTCCAGTTCCTTCATCAGGTGCGCCTGCGTGTGCAGCCGGCCGGCGGTGTCGACGATCAGCACGTCGAACCCGCGGGCCTTCGCCTTCTCGCAGGCGTCGTGGGCCACGGCGGCGGGGTCGGACCCTTGCTGTTGCTTCACGATCTCGCAGCCGATGCGGTCGCACCAGACGGTGAGTTGCTCGACGGCCGCGGCGCGGAACGTGTCGCAGGCGGCGACCAGCACCTTCTTCCCGTCGAGCTTGAGCCGGTTCGCCAGCTTCGCGATGGACGTGGTCTTCCCGGACCCGTTCACCCCGGCGATCATCACGACGGTCGGCCCGGCCGGTTGCCACTTGATCGTGTCGGACGGGTCGGCGAGGAGCGCCCGCAACTGGTCGCGGACGAAGAGCTTCACGTCGTCCCCGACCTCGCGGTCGAGGAACCCCTTCCGCACGCGCTCGACGATCTCGGCGGTGGCCTGATACCCGACGTCCGCGAGGAGGAGTTGCTCTTCGAGTTGGGTGAGGAACGCCGTGTCGACCCGGCGGTTGCCGGTGAACAGGTCGACGACCCCGGAGAAGACGGACCGCGTCTTGGCCAGCCCCTGCTTGATCTTCGTGAAGATCCGCCCGAACACCATGACCCCTCCCCGCGAAACGACGTGCGACGAGGGGCATTGTACCGGGCGCGGCCGCTCCCCGCGAGGCGGGGTCTAGTCGAGGACGGCCGTCAGTCCGCTGTTGACGTTCCAGAAGATGCACAACTGGTCGTGGTTGACGGAGTACGCGACCGTGCGGACCGACCCGTCGGCGACGAGCGTCGGGCACGACCCCGGGTGCGGCGACCCCTGGCTGCTGTTCATGCCGAAGTTGGTTCCGCTCGCCGTCTTCCCGGTGTAGGAGACGGTCTCCGCGTCCGGGAAGAGGGCGAACGCGACGCGGTTCGTCCAGCACGACCCGACGGTGTTGAACGCCGGGTCGGTGGCGGCGTTGTACTGCGTCGGCTGCATCCCGCGGTGGGCAAGGAGCCCGGCGTTCGAGGTGCCGTTGAGCCCCGTGATCCTGGCCAGGGTGAACGACGACCACCCCGCCGGGGCCGTCCCCTTCCAGCCGCCGAGGATCGTGTACCAGGACGCGACGCCGGGCACGGACCCCTGGGTCGGCCCGCGGTGGTTGTTGTCCCACCCTGCGGAGTGGACCGGGACGTAGTCGACCCGCGGGCCGGCCGCGGAGGTGCGCCGGCTCGGGCACAGGAAGATCGGCACGGCCGCCCGCGGCGACGCGGTGTTGTTCCCCTGCTCGATGTACGGCAGCAGTTGGTCGTACCACGCGACGGCCGGCTCGTTGGGCGGCAGCAGGGTGAGATCCTCCGCCGGGCCGCAGCCGCCGGCCGAGTAGCCGGTCGGGAACCGCCCCAGCGCGTCGTGCATGGCGTGCAGCCCGATCCCGAACTGCTTGAGGTTGTTCTGGCACTTCGAGCGGGCGGCCGCCTCCCGCACCTTCTGCACCGCCGGGAGCAGCAGCCCGATCAGGATCGCGATGATCGCAATCACGACGAGCAGTTCGATCAAGGTGAACGCGGGCCTGCGGAACTGGAGGGGCACGGGCGTCTCCTGGACGTGAGTGGTGTGGGGTCAGTTCAACGGTGCGGAAGCCGCGACCTCTTCGACGAGCCCGGACGAGTAGCCGACCATGCGCTTCCCGTTCGCACCGGTCGCCTCGCGGATCACCGCGACCTTTTCCCGCAGCTCGGGCGGCAGGTTCCCCTTCGACGGATCGGGGGCGAGAGACTGATTGAACGTGATGACGAACGGCTGGCCGTCGCGGGGCGAGGTGAGGAGGGTGTCGACGTCCGCGACCCCCTTACCGACGAGGAACGCCCGGAACGCGGGCTCGTTCGGGGGTGCGGTCTGCTTGTGGCTCGCCGAGTACTGGAGGTAGTGCCCGAGGAGAGTTTCGACGCGACCGCGCGAGGATTCGACCGTCGGGTCCGGTCCCGGGGAACCCGAACACCCGAGAGTCAAGAGGAGCCCGGCCACAGATGCGGCGACCCGGATCATGAGCGGCACACGGCGGGAGGCGAAAACGCGAGTGAGCCAAGTCTAGCTCGGCCGCTCGACCCCGTCAAACACTTCGCGCGGCGGACGAGAATCCGTCCGCCGGCTCCGCCAGCGCGGGTCAGTTCACCCGCGGGATCGACATGACGAAGACGTGGTCGAACATCCGCAGCACGTTGCCGGTCGGCATCTTGTTCTTGTTCAGTTCCTGGAAGGTGATCGACTGGATCGCCCGGCCGACGACCGCGATCTGCTTGTCGTCCGGGGCGTCGAACCCGCCGACGCACACCAAACTGCCGGTCCGGGCGTGCAGGACGTACGCGTCGAACGGGTGCGGCTTCATGTCCTTGTCCCGGAGGGCGGCCGCCAGTTCGTGCGCCTGCAGCGCCGTCGCGTCGAGCATCTTCGCGTTCTTGGACGCGAACATCTTGCCGATCACCGACGTGTCCTCGTCCTTCGGCTGCGTCCGGCTGGGCACGCTGAACACCTTCACGCACAGCGTCACGGGCTTCGGGTTCTTCAGCAGGCTGAACTCCTCGTTCTCGTTCAGCTTCGCGAGCAGCGGGTCGACCGGCGGCGGGGCGGCCGGGTCGGTCTGCCGGACGGTCGGGTTCGGCACCACCATCGCGGACGTGTACGGGTTGATGAACGCCCCCTCGACCTCCGCCCCCTTCTCGCCCGGCCGGGCGATGACGGCCCGGTCGAACAGGTGGTCCTTCCCCTTCGGCGGCGTCCACTTCCGGACGGTATCCAGCGCCTTGCGGGCGGTGTCCATGTCCTTGAACCCGCCGACGAGGACCGCGTACTGCTCCGTGTACTCCACCGTCGGGACGCGGACGGTCGGCGGGGCGTTGATGAACTCGGACCCCTGCGCCTCGGCCTTCTTCTTCATCTGGTCCTGCAGTTCCAGGAACGGGGCGTACTCCTTGCGGACCTTGTCCCGGTACGCCTCCCGGCGGGCGAGCTCCTTCTTGCGCTCCTCGGCCCCCCACTCGAACAGGAAGGCGGCGGCCTTGTGGGTCGTGCGGATCTCGTGGGCCAGTTCCTCGGCCGACTTCCGGGCGGACACGGCGGCCGTCGGGTCGTCCCGGTAGCTCTTGATGCAGATCATCCACGGCCCGTGTTCCGGCTTCACCGCCCAGGGGTGCGGCGCGTTCGTGGGGACTTCGGTCGTGGCCGACACCCGCTGGATCGGCTGCGTCACCGGGGCGGGCTGCGGTTGCGTCGCCGGGGCGGGTTGCGGCTGCGGGGTGAACCCGGTCGGCGGCATCGGCTGGACGGCCGGGGCGGGTTGCGGGGTCGGCGGGCGGTCCGCGGCGAACTGCGCGACCGCCGGCGAGACCGCGGCGAAACCGACGACGAACGCGAGCCCCCGACGCATGGCGGACCCTCCCGGAACCGTGGGTGAACTGGATCGGCCCGCGGCATACCGTCCCAGGGCCACCGTCGCCAGTGCAGTTTCCGGGCGGGCTTCGGAATCCGGGTTGCCCCCCGGGAATTCTTCGGGCTAGACTCCGGCCCCCGGTTCTGTCGGGGTGGGCATCACGGAGGAGTTCCGCATGGACATGTTTCTCGACCTGACCGACCGCTTCCCGATGCGGTTCGACGTGGACCGGATGCGGCAGGAGGTTCGCGACGTCCAGTCCGATTCGCTGTGGCTCGAGCACTACGACAAGGCCCTGTCCACCGGCTGGAAGGCGATCCCGCTGGTGTCCCGGCACGGCCGGATGGACGGCCCGGAGTCCCAGCGGTGGGGGGACATCCGCGAGTGCCGGCGGACCCCGGTCGTGGAGAAGATGCCGTACTTCCGCGAGATCCTGGACGCCTTCCGGTGCCCGCACGGCCGCATCCGCGTGCTGAAGCTGATGCCCGGCGCGGTGATCGGGATGCACCGCGACATCGCGGACGAGGCCGCCGGGTTCGCGTACCGCAAGGTCCGGCTGCACGTCCCGATCGAAACCAACGACGGCGTCGTCTTCCACCTCGGCGGCGGCCGCATCAAAATGGCCCCCGGCCGGCTGTACTACTGCGACTTCACCCAGCCCCACTTCGTCCGGAACGACGGCCCGACGCCGCGGGTTCACCTCGTCATGGACCTGATCGTGAACGACTTCCTGATGGGGGTGTTCCCGAAGGAAACGCTGCGGGAAAAGGCCGTCCACTGGCTGAAGCGGAACGCGATGCCGACCGTGTGGGCGTGCCAGAGCGCCCGCGTGGAGGCGAGCCGCCGGTTCTGGCGGGCGTACAACGGGTCCGCGGTGCAGGGGTGGGCGCAGGCGGTCCGCGGGAAGAAGCCGGCGCTCGCGGCGAGCGCCGCGGAGTAGGCGAGCAGCGGGGCGTCAGCCCGCCGGGATCGATCGGGTCTTCCACGGCGGGCTGACGCCCCGCCGCTCGCCGGGGTCACTCCGCCGCGTCGTCGTCCGACCACACGCTCTTGCCGACCGAGATGTTCAGCGTCCGCAGCTTGTGCCGCAGGCTGCCGCGGGTGATGCCGAGGATTTCCGAGGCGCGGAGCTGGTTCCCGCCGGTGAGCTTCAGCACCCGGACGAGGATCTCGCGTTCCATCAGTTCCAGGGCACTCGCGTACAGGTCGTTGCTCCCCTTCCGGACGTGGTCCATCACGTAGCGTTCCCAGTCGAACAGGCTCCCGGCCACGGACGGGGGCGGGGCGGGCGTTCGGACCAGCGGGTCACCGGCGGCCACCGCGCTGGGCAAGGCGTCGGCGGTCAGTACGCCGCCCTTCATGTGCAGAATCGCTTGTTTCACCGCACTTTGCAGCTCCCGGACGTTCCCCGGCCAGGGGTACTCCCGCAGCAGGTTCGCCGCCTCGTCCGTGATCGCCTGCACCGGCCGGCCGAGTTCCTTCCCGAACCGCCGGACGTAGTGGTCGACGAGCAGCGGCACGTCCGCGCCCCGGCTGCGGAGCGGCGGCAGGCGGATCGCGAACACGTTCAGCCGGAAGAACAGGTCCGCCCGGAACCGGCCGTCGCCGACCATCGCCTCCAGGTCCGCGTTCGTCGCCGCGATCACGCGAACATCCGTGCGGACGGTCTGCGTCCCGCCGACCCGCTCGAACGCCTGCTCTTGCAGGAGCCGCAGCACCTTGGTCTGGGTGAGCGGCGTCATGTCGCCGACTTCGTCGAGGAACACGGTGCCGCCGTTGGCCTGCTCGAACTTCCCGACCCGCTGCCGGTCGGCCCCGGTGAACGCGCCGCGCTCGTGGCCGAACAGCTCGCTCTCCAGCAGGGTTTCCGGGATGGCCGCGCAGTTGATCGCGAGGAACGGCTTGTCCGCCCGGCGGGAGTGGCGGTAGACGGCGCGGGCGACCAGTTCCTTCCCGGTCCCGGACTCGCCGAGGATCAGCACGGTCGCGTCCGTGCTCGCCACGCGGCCGACGGCCTTGTACACCTCCTGCATCGCGGGGCACTTCCCCAGCAACAGGTCCGCCCGCTCCGGGGCCGGTTCCACGTCCGGGATCACCGCCGGCACGCGGGTCAGCCGGCTGGTCGCCGCCGCCCGGGTGACGAGGTCCCGCAGCGTGGGCAGTTCCAGCGGCTTCAGCAGGTAGTCGTAGGCCCCGCGCTTGATCGCCTCGATCGCGAGGTCCGTGGTCCCGTGTCCGGTGATGAGCACGATCGGCGTCTTCGGCTCGGCCGCCCGGACGTGGTCGAACGTGTCCAGCCCGGACGAGTCCGGCAGGTGAATGTCCAGGATGACGACGTCCGGCCGGACCTTCGCCAGGAGGTCGAGCCCCTGCAGCGCCGTGGACGCGGCGTGCAGCTCGAAGTCCGGGGGGCGGAACGCCCGGCGGAAGGCGTGGAGGATCGATTCTTCGTCGTCGATGACCAGGAGCGTCGGCATGGGTTCATCCTACCGGGCCGGCGTATATCACTCCACGCGGGTCATATTGATTCTGGTTCCCTCCCCCTGGGAGGGGGAGGGTAAGGGTGGGGGTCGCTT
>CAYUHJ010000140.1:0-16682 GCA_964444365.1 uncultured Alcaligenaceae bacterium
GTCATGCCGAATCGCATGGATTGGTTTTCCTCCCCTCTCCCCAACGGGGAGAGGGGAGCAAGAATCGGGATCAGGTCAACGCATAAACGGGCGGGGGTGTCCCCCGCCCGTCGGCGTGCCAGGCCGCAAACTCGACTCAGTACCGCAACTGGAAGCCGAACGTCACCCCTTGAATCCAGAAGTCGTCCTGGGTGAAGAGGGGGTTGGCCACCGGGATCGCGCCGCCGAACCCGTAGCTCGGGCTGGTCGGGATCACGCCGGGGTTGACGGTCGTGGAGAACTGGGAGCCCGGCCGGACGACGCGGGTCGTGTACAGGCCGTTGTACCCGATGGTCGTCGTGAACCAGCTCGTCCAGTTGTACCCGAGCGACGCGGTGATCTGCGGGATCGCCGCGAACTCGTCGTTGTTGAACCGGCCCGAGTTGGTGGCGTTCGCGAACACCCCGCCGGGCACCGTCGAGACGATGTTCCGGGTCACGTCGGTCACGGTGCTGGACCCGGCGATGTCGACCCGCTGGTTCATCACCCCGAGGCCGACCTTGGCCGACGCGGACAGCAGCCAGTTGCAGTACGCGACCTGGCCGGACAGCCCGATCGCCCCGCCGTAGAACCGGTTGAGCGTCTCGAACCCGTCGTTCACCCCGATGATGGCCGGCGAGGCGTAGGTCTTGCCGTCGACCGTCGCGGTCGCCCCGCGGAGCAGGGTGGACTGCGAGGTGAGGTTCAGGGTCTCGTTCACTTCGAGGAACTGGAACCCGGTCGTCAGGTTGACCGCGTACAGGCAGCCGCCGCCCGGCTCGGACCGGAACAGGTTGACGATCGGCCCGCCGTCCGCCCCGTAGCTGCGGCTCGTCGAGTTCACGTTGACGACGCCGCCGGCGAAGTTCGGGAACGTCACGAGGACCACGGACGGCAGCCCGGTCGCGGCGTTGATGAACGGCCGGGCGAGCAGCGGCTGGCCGCTCGTGTCGGACTGGGCGGTGAACGTGTTCTCGCCGCGTTCGAGGGCGAACCCGGTCGCCTCGACGCCCCACCGCTGGCACTGGTCGCAGAAGAACCCGCCGCTAACGCGGAACCCGCTGACGACGTTGTACCCGAGGTTCGAGGTCGAGTGCAGGACCTGGGTCGTCGGGTTGCCCGGCACGCCGCCGTCGGCCGGGGCCGAGGTGGTGACGAACGGGATGGCGGCCGGCTGGGCCTTGACGAAGTTCAGCAGGTAGTCGCCGGACCACCACACGTGCGGGGCGACCGGCCGGGTCGCCCACCGGGGGGTCTGGGTTTCCCACCGGGGCTGGCCGTACAGGCCGGGCGGCGGGTAGCCGGGGGCCCCGGACGGGTCGCCGCCGGGCATCCCGCCGGGGAACCCGCCGGGAAAGCCCGCGTCCCCGCCCGGCCCGATCGGCGGGGGGATGGGGTCCACGTGGTTGGTGGGCATGAGCCCGTCGTACCCCCCGAACGGCGCGACGGCCGCCGGGGCCGGCGGGACCGGCGAGCCGGGGGCCTGTGCGAACGCCGCCCCCGCCCCGGCGGTCATCGCCGCGATCGTCCCGAGCAACTTCTTCCGCATGGCACGCTCCTGAACGGATAGCCGCCCCTGGGGCGGGGCGACGGCCGGAGCCGACACCCACCTGCCCGGCGGTGTGAGCGGGTCACCCCTCGGCGGCGGCCCCCGATCGGGTTCCGCGCCGCCCGGAAGGACGTACCCTTCCTGTTGTCCCTTACAATCGGCACCCCCGGACCCGGACATGAGGCGGATTCCGCAGACCCGGCAAGACCGGCCGAAACGCCCTCACGCGCACCGGCGGACCCGGCAGGGGGGGGTCTCACCGCGGCGACTTCATCTTCCCCACTTGACCGGGTCGGATTTTTGCGGTAGTGTCCGACCCAACCTACTTGATTTGACACCCGGGAGAGTGAAAGTCGGACCGACGCCCCCCGAACGGGACGACCCGGTCCGCCGCACACCACGGACGGTTGCGAATGTCCCACGCTTCTTCGCCAGCCCACGGACGGGTGTCGACGCACTTCCTGCGCGTGCCCCGATGCTGAGCCAGCGACCCGGCGACCCCGCTTCCGGCGGGTCAGACACCGTTCCGTTCGCGGGCTTCCCGGCCGGCCCGGACGCCGTCGTCGCGGCGGCCCCGGCCAAGGTGAACCTGCACCTGGAGGTGCTCGGCAAGCGGCCGGACGGCTACCACGCGGTCGAGACCCTGATCCTCGCGGTGGACCTGTTCGACACGCTGGACGTGCGGCGCGACCCGGCCGGGGCACTGACCCTGGAGTGCGACCCGCCGGGGCTGCCGACCGGGCCGCAGAACCTCGTCTGGAAGGCGGCCGACGCCCTCCGGCGGGCGACCGGAACGACCGAAGGCGCGGCGGTCCGCCTGACGAAACGCATCCCGCACGAGGCGGGGCTCGGCGGCGGGTCGAGCGACGCGGCGGCGGCGATCCTGGCCCTGAACCGGGTCTGGAACCTGGGCCGCACGCGGGAGGAACTGCTCCCGGTGGCCGCCGAGGTCGGGTCGGACGTGGGGTTCTTCCTCTCCCCGTCGGCGGCGTGGTGTACGGGCCGCGGCGAGGTGGTGGAACCCGAGGAGGTCGGCGGCGAGTTCCACCTGGTGCTCGCGAAGCCGGACGTCGGCCTGAGCACGGCGGCGGTGTACCGGCGGGTAACCGTCCCCGCGAGGCCGGTCGACGGGACGGAAATTCGCACGGCGTTGCGAACCGGCGACCCGGACCGACTCGCCCGGGCGCTGTTCAACCGACTGCAGGAGCCCGCACTCGTGGCGGAGCCGGCGGTCGGCCGAGTTCTCCAGACGCTGGCCGAGTGCGACCCGCTCGGCCGGCTGATGTCGGGCAGCGGGTCGTGTTGCTTTGCGGTGTGCCGGGACCGGGCCGACGCGGGCCGGGTGGCCGGGGAGTTTCGGGCGAGGTGGTCCGGCGTCGGATGCCGGGTGTTCGCGGTCCGCGGTCGGCGGGTGTGACCCCAGGAGAGACCCCCATTCAAGGAGTACGGCGGTGGTCATCACGGAAGTACGGATCAAACTGTGCGAGGAGAACAACGAGCGGCTGCTCGCGTTCTGCTCGGTGACGTTCGACAACGCCTTCGTCGTCCGCGACTTGAAGATCATCGAAGGGACGAAGGGCGTGTTCGTGGCCATGCCGAGCCGCAAGCTCACGGACCGGTGCCCGGGGTGCGGCAGCAAGAACCACCTGCGGTCGCGGTTCTGCAACCAGTGCGGCACCCGCCTCGACGAGGGCCGCGCGGTCCGCGACCAGGACGGCCGGGCCAAGCTGCACGCGGACATCGCCCACCCGATCCACTCCGGCTCGCGGGAAATGGTCCAGTCCGCCGTCGTCCGGGCGTACAGCGAGGAGCGCGAGCGGGCCAAGATGCCGGGCTACGTCTGCCGGTACGACGACTACGACTCGGACTACGAGGAGGCGGACGCCGCGATGAGCTACGGCGCGGTCGTCAGCGAGATGGGCCGCACGGTGAAGGCCCACGGCCCGCACTCGCCGGCCCCGAAGGGCATGACCCCGCGCGGGGTCGACGCGAAGGCGCGGATCGTCGCCGGCGGCGGCGAGGGGTTCGGGTCGGGGATCAACTGAACGGTTAGCGGCGAGGCGTAGCCGAGCGCGGGACTCGCACCCGCGCTCGGCTACGCCTCGCGGCTCCACGGTTACTTCCCTTCGAGGGGTTTCCGCAGGAACTCGGCGAACTTCGCCGCGTCGTTGATCTTCCCCTCGTCGTAAATGCCCAGGACCTTGGCCCCGCCGCCGGGCTTCGGTTCGAGAATCACGTACAGCGGAAGTTGCTGGGTGCCGAACAACGTTTCCTGAAACTGCAAGTTCGCATATGCCTCCGCGGTGCGGCCCCCCGCGGGCGGCTGCGTCGTGTAGAACTCGGCGGGCACGTCGTCGGTGTACATCTGCACGAGCGTGTACCGCTGGAGCAATGCACGCACCTTCGACTGAGTGAACACGTCGCGTTCGTTCAGCTTGCAGTTGGTACACGTCACGCCGGTGAAGTCCACGAAAATCAGTGGTTTGCCAGGCGACGGACGTTCGAGCGCCGACTTCAAATCCGAACCCCAGGGTAATTCCTCTTCGGCCGCCGCGGGTTCCGGTAGCAGGAACGCATCGACCCAGGCGTACACCACTCCACCCGGCCGCTGGGTGCTCGTGCCGTTCTTCCAAAGTGCCGGCGTGAGATAGATTCCGAGCCCGATGAATCCGACCCCGAAAATCATCCGGAGCACGCCGACGTTCGGTTGCTCCTCATCGTGCGGCAAGCGGAACAGATTCAGCAAATACAGTCCCGTGACGGCCGCGATGGCCACCCACGCGGAGAGTGACACGTCGTAGGTGAAGAACTCGGCCCGGTCGAGGAGTCGCAGTTCCGCCGTGCGGAAGAACTTGAACGCGGCCGCGAGTTCGAGGAACCCCATCACCGCCTTCACGGTGTCGAGCCAGCCGCCGGACTTCGGCAGTTTCTTCAGCAGACTCGGGAAGAGTGCGAGCACGAAGAACGGCGACGCGAACGCCGTGGCGAACACGACCCCCGCCAGGGCCAGGGACGCCGTCGAGAAGTTGCCGCTGGCCGCCATTCCCGCGAAGCCGCCGAGGAACGGCGCGACGCAGGTGAAGCTCACGATGCTGAATGCAACTGCCCCGAACACGGTGCCGAGCGTCCCGCCGCCCGCCCGTCGCTTCTCCGCGCCGCGAAGAAGGAACCCCGGCAACGCGATGTCGTACATCCCGAACAGGCTCAGCGCGAAGAACACGAACAGGCCGCCCAGGAACACGTTCATGTACGGGTCGACACTGAGTTGCCGGAAGATCGAGAGCAGAAACACGGCCGACGACCCGAGCACGACAATGATCGTGGCACAGTACACGCTCGCAAGTTTGAGCACTTGCTTCGGCGACTGATGGCTCTGCTTCAGGAATAAGCTCACAGTAATCGGAATCATCGGGAAGACGCACGGTGTGACGAGCGACACGAAGCCCCAGAACGCCGCCGCGAGTAGAAGCGGCCCGAGACCCCCACTCGATTCGTTCGCCGAGATCCCGCCGAGGTCGATCTTCGACTTCAGTGAATCCAGTCCGGCGGTGTGATCGGCGGCTGAAACGGGTGCTTTCCGGACAAGGCCGTGCGACGACTTGACCGGTTCGAGGGTCTTCAGTCCCGTTTCGGGATTGGGGACAACTTTCGGTGGGGTGTCGGCGAAGAACTTGGCGGCATCGACCGGCAATGTGTCCGCCAGGCCGGCGAGCACTTCCAGTTCGGCAGACGGGTTCGTCAGCGGGATGCAGTTATCCTTGTCGCACGCCTGGATGCGGGTGCCGTACAGAACGACCGGTTGCTTCCCCGCTGGGGCCGTGGGAGAGACGGCCACTCGCAGGTTCCAGGTTGCGGGCTTCTTGAAGATCTGGTCGAACTCGCCCATTTCGGGTGCTTTGACGATGGCCCCGGGCGGATCGGTAATCGGGTCGAGAATCGCGAAATCGGTCAACTTCCCGGCCGATTCGAGGCGGCCCGTCGTCACTTTGTTCCGGGCAAGTTGATCCTTCGGCACGTTCACGGGGTAGGTGTAACAGCCCGGCTTCGGAGCAATCGTCATCTTGAGCGTGACGACCTGCCCTGGCTTGGCAGTTGGCGGGTCGAACGTGAGGGTCAAGTCGGCCACATCTGCGAAGGTCCGCTTCTGGGCGAACGCGGGTGCTGTCGCAATGATGGCAACGGCCATTGCCAGGAGAGTTCGCATGCACAACCTCGCAACGGTGGAGCCGCGACGCGGGAGCGGAGCGGGGGACTCGCACCCGCGCTCCGCTCCCGCGTCGCGGCTACACGAAACTCACTGCCCGAGTGCCTTTTTCACGTCGTCCGCGTACTTCGCGTCCACCGGCACTGCGGGGCCGTCGAGCACCTTCAGCGTCGCTTCGGGCGTGAGGGCCTTCGCGGGGAAGCAGTTGTCCTTGTCGCAGACGTTCAACTTGAAGCTGGGAATCTTGACCGTCAGCGGGCCGGGCGTCGCCTTCGGCGAAACGACGGCCTTGCGCTCGTACACGGCCGTGCCGGGGATGTAGATCAGTTCCGCGATGCCGAGTTCCGGCTCCGCCTTCGTCTTGAAGTCGAGCGGGTCGCGGGTTTCGCCGACGAACACGACCCCGGCCGGTTCCGGGAACGCGAGCTTGTTCACCATCCCCGCGGCCGCCTTGTCCGGCTGCACGACGGGGTAAGTGTGGTAGCCGGGGTTGAGCGTCACCGTGAGCTTGAACGTGACCGTTTGCCCCGGCTTCGCCTCCGCGGGCTCGAAGGTCGCCTCGACCTTCTTGACGGCCTTGTCGAACCACGGCGGGTTCTTGTCCGCAGCCGGAAGCAGGGAACTTCCGAGGGCAAGGACCAGAGCGGCAAGCTGTCCGTGGCGGGGCATCAGATCACCCTTTTGGGAGTATTCGCGGGCGGTGTCAGGCTACACTAATGCGGCGACCGGGGGCCACTCGGCGTTGATGAGTGGTTCCTCGCGCACCTCCAAGGTGACCAAATCGACTGTGAGCCGGCTGACCTTGAGGATGGGCATGTACTGCGAGTAGGCAACGAACTCGAACTTCCCACCGGAAACGCGAGGCTCGTTCTCGGAACGAAGGAGCGAGAAGTGTTGCTCCAACTCGGGCCACATTGTTTCCCGTGGGAAGATGTGATGCGCCCGGTCGGAGAGCAGACAGACGAGGTACGCCAATCCGACCGGATCCGAGGTCGCCAACTCCTCCACGTTCACGCGAGACGAAGCAAAAATGTCGGCCAACTCGCCGAGTGACCGAACCTCCCGGCTGACTCCCTGCTTCTCGAACAACACAGTTTGGCGGGTGAGTCGGCCCGACCCCGACACTTCTATGGCGATGATCCCGTCGGGAAGGGCGATTTCGCCCGACCGCCACGTTGATGCGTTCATGATGCGCCTCGATGAGTTCAAGGGGTTTTCCGAGGGATCGCCGGGAACATGGCCCCAACCCGCCGAACAACGTTCCGCTCGACACCCGGCAATTGCCGCAGTGGGAAAACCAGCTGGCTCTCGACAGTCAGGACACCTGCCGAGATGTCGTCCAAGTTGCGGGCACCCCGAAACTCCGGGCCAAGCAGGTGCGACAACTGGTTAGCTTGGGCCAATTCAAATTCAGCAGTGTAAGCGTGAAGCTCGGTGAAGAGCCGCTGTTCGACGGTGGCGGCCGCACCGGGCAACGCCCTCCCGGCGGCGACATCAAGATGGTGGACGCCCTCATGCACTGTCGACAGCATCAGACCGTGAATTTGTTCGGGGGTTGCGTGCGGGTTGCCAAGAATTCCTTGGCCGCCGAGGACGACCGGATTCTCCCCCGGTGCGAGTCCGCCGACCGGAGGCATCGCGTCGTCGAATAGCACCTCCAACTGTCCGCTGCGAGCACGGTTCATCACCTTTCGCGAGGTCGCCGTCGGGTTGGGCAGTGCGTCGTGAGCGTCGAGGATCGCGTCGAGCAAGCGCTGCCGATCCGGGTGGCCGCGCATCGCCGCGAGTTGCTGGGGCGAATACATGTCGTGTGCCCACACAGCGAAGCAAGTCGTTCCGACCGAGTCTCATCGTCTCCACGACTGCACCTCCGCTTACAGTTACCTCTCATCACTGACCGGCGAATCACCCACTCACTTCTTCTCCGGCGGCAGCCACTCCTTTTGCGGCGGCGGGGGCTCGACGCCTTTCAGTTCCAGCGTCGTCACCTTGTTAGACGCCAGGTCCACCACCCGAATTCGATGGGCGTTCGTGTCCGCGACGTACGCCTTGCCGCCGGCGATGCTGATGCCGGACGGCTCGTTGAAGGCGGGCTCCTTGCCGTCCTTGATGTCGATCGTCTCGCACTTCTTCGTCTTCGGGTCGAGCAGTTTGAGCTTGCTGTTGTAGGTGTCCGCGACGACCAGCTTGCCGTCGTGGGCGGCGACGCCGAGGGCGTGCTGGATGCGGACCTCCTTGCCGGTGCCGTCCTTGTCGCCGAAGTCGAACAGGCCCAGGCCGACGACCGTCTCGACGCGGCCCTCGCCGTTCAGGGGGACTTTGCGGACCGCGCTGACCTCGCTGTCCGCGACGTACAGGAACTTGCCGTCCGTGGTCAGGCCGCTCGGCTGGGCGAAGTTGGCGGCGTACAGCGGGCCGTCCTTGATGTTCTCCCGGCCGTCGCCGGCGTAGGGGCCGATCAGCTTCTTTTCGAGGTCCATCTTCCAGATCTGGTGGTGCCCCGCCATCGCGATGAACAGGTCCTTCCCGACGAGGAGGATGTCCCACGGCGAGTTCAGCCCGACGTCCGTGGCCTTGTCCGGGCGGTCCATCATCCGGGACTCCTGCGACTGCGACCCGGTCCCCGCGACGGTGGACACGGTGCCCGCCTTCAGGTCGAGGGCGCGGATCGCGTGGTTCTTGCGGTCCGCGACGTAGAGCGTGTCGCCGTCGAGGGCGAGCCCCTGCGGGTCGTCGAACTGGGCGTCCGCGAACTTGCCGTCCTTCCGGCCGGGGCTGCCGGTGCCGGCCGCCGCGAGCTTCTGGCCGTCGAGGTCGGTCACGATCACGCGGTGGTGCGTGCTGTCCGAGATGAACAGCCGCTTGCCCTTCTCGTCCGCCAGGACTTTGCCGGGGAAGAACAGCGGGGTGTCCCCCTTCTCGCGGAACCGGACGAGGTCGAACCGCGTCGGCTTCGCGTCGAGCGTCTTGTCCTCCTTGTGTTTCGCGACGAGCCGGGCGACGGCGCGTTCGAGGATCTCGTACTGCCCTTCGCCGCTGGTCATGCCGACGAGCTTGCGGTTCGGGACGAACACCGCGAACGACGGCCAGGAGTTCACGCCGTACCGGTCCCAGATCTTGTGGTCCGCGTCGTTCACGACCGGGTGGGCGATCTCGTACCGGAGGATCGCCTTGCGGATGCTCTTGGTGTCCTTCTCGTTCTCGAACTTCGCGCTGTGGACGCCGATCACGACGAGTTCGTTCGGGTACTTCTTTTCCAGCTTCGCGAGGTCCGGCAGGATGTGGATGCAGTTGATGCAGCAGAGCGTCCAGAAGTCGAGGATGACGACCTTGCCCTTCAAGTCCTTCGCGGCGAGCGGCCCGGCGGTGTTCAGCCAGGCGACGCCGCCGTCGAGGTCGAGCTTCGGGTTGTCGTCGGACTTGTCGGCCGCGACAGCCGCGACGGCGGCGACCGGGTACGGGACGCTGGCCCCGGCGGTCCAGCCGACGGCGGCCAGGGCGGCGACGAGCCCCGCGACGAGTGCTCCGAGGGCGGGCGCGGTCCAGTTCGACGAGGTGCGGTCGGCCGGCGGGGTCATCGAGGTTCTCCGGCGGTAGGGGGGTGGTGTCATGCTACCCGAACGCCCGGCCGGGGTGAACAGGTTCTCGGGCGAAGGCCGGCGGGCCGTTCGCTTTCCGCCGCCGCGGCGTATCCTGGGCTGGGACCGTTCCCCCAGCCCCGAGCCGCGGCCCCGGTGAACCTCTTCTGCGCCCCCCGCCGGCACCTCCGCGAGAACCCGGCCGGCCCGGTGGCGGTTCTGGTCGCCCTTGCGTGCGTGGTCCTGCCCGCGACCGACTTCTGGCGGTCGACCCCGGCGCGGGTATGGGTCGGGGACACGCTGCCGGTCGTCCCGACGGTGGTGCAGATGCACCGGCACGGCGACCGCGACCTGACCCGCCTGCTGCCGCCCAACCCGCGGTCCGACCGGTGGAACCTCTTCCCCCCTGGGGAAGTGCCGTACTTCGTGCGGACCGTGCCGACCCGCCCCGGCGTGTACTCCGGGTACTCCGCCGGGATGGAACTGTTCGCGTGGCCGGGGGTGCTGCTCGCCGACGCGCGGGGGGCGGACCTGGACGCGGACGGCGTGCAGGTCGACATCGAGCAGAAGACCGCCGCCGCCGTCGCGGCCCTGTCGCTGGGGCTGTTCTTCCTGACGGCGCTGCACGTCGGGCCGCCCGGTGCCGCGTTCGTCACCGCGCTGCTGCTGGCGACCGGGTCCGCGTACCTGACAACCCTGAGCCAGATCCCCTGGCACCAGACGGGCGTCGCGTTCTGGATCAGCGTCGTCGTGTTCGTCGAGTTCCGCAGTGGCGGGAAGCCGAGCCTCGCCGGGACGGTAATCCAGGCCATCGCGTGCGGGCAGATGCTGAACTGCCGGCCGTCCGCGGTGACGTTCCTCGTCCCGTTCGGAATCTGGGTGTTCGCCCGCGA
This sequence comes from uncultured Alcaligenaceae bacterium, assembly GCA_964444365.1. Classification (GTDB taxonomy): domain Bacteria; phylum Planctomycetota; class Planctomycetia; order Gemmatales; family Gemmataceae; genus CAYUHJ01. Next base: position 10,243 of record CAYUHJ010000140.1, read on the forward strand.
CCCCCGTCGGGGGGTGGTGCTGCCGGCGGTCGCGCTGCTGTCCTTCCTGCCGTGGGCGTGGCTGTACGTCGCGATCTACCGGCAACCCCTCGGCCCGCCGTCGGCGTTCCTTTCGGACGGGCAGAACTGGAACTTCGCGGCGAACCTGGACGGCGTGCTCTACAGCCCCGGCCGCGGGCTGTTCGTGTACCAGCCGTGGCTCCTGCTCCTGCCGTTGCTGCTGCGAAGGGACGTGCGAGCCGACGCCGACCGGCCGACGCCCACCGGGTGGCTCGCCTTCGCCGCGGGCTATGCGTTCCTGCACTGCCTGCTGATCGGGTCGTGGTGGGGGTGGTGCGGCGGGTGGTGCTACGGCCCCCGGCTCGTGTCGGAAACGATCCCCGTTCTCGGCCTGCTGGTCGTGCGGCCGGTGGGCTGGCTGCTCCAGCGGGCGTGGGGGTGGCCGTTGCTCGCGGTCGTCGCGGCGGTCGGGTTCGCGGTGCACTACCCCGGCGTGTACGGCCGGGGGATCCGCTGGAACGGCGACCCCAACAACATCGACAAGCACCAGTACCGCGCGTGGGACCTGGAAGATGCCCCGTTCCTGTACGACGTCCGCCACCCCGTTCCCCGCGGCCGGTGAGTCGGGTATCTTGCGGGTATGAACATCCCGTTCCGACCCCCGATCCGCACCGTCGCGGACCTGCTCCGTCACCTCGGCGACGTGCCCGCCTCCCGCGTTCGCTTTAACCCCGTCCCCGGCACCGCGACCGTCGCGGACCTGGGCACGCCGGGGAACGAACTCTGCGAGATCATCGAAGGCGTCCTCGTGGAGAAGGCCGTGGGACACGCGGAATCATTCCTGGGCCTCTGGATCGGCACCCTGGTGAACATGTACGTCGTTCCGAGGAAGCTCGGCTACTGCACCGGGGCCGACGGATTCACCGAATTGAGCACGGGGAACACTCGCGCCCCCGATGTCTCGTTCTTCTCCTGGGACAGCGTCGCGGGTCGCCGCCGGCCGACGCAGCCGTACCCGCGACTGGCACCTGACTTCGCCGTGGAAGTCTTGAGCCCGTTCAACACTCGGGCCGAGATGAAGCGCAAGCGAACCGAGTTCTTCGCCTCCGGGACAAGACTGATCTGGGAAATCGACCCGCGGGCTCAGATCGCTCGCGTGTACACGGCCGTTGACGTCTTCACCGAACTCACCAGGGCCGACACGCTCAACGCCGATCCCGTTCTGCCAGGTTTCACGATCCCGCTCGGCGAACTCTTCGACTACTACAACGAGAACGGATGACCCGCCATGACCCGCGGCAAACCGAAGCCCGTCATCGTGCCGTTGCACCAGCTGCAGGCCGGGCAGTCCGCCGACTTCTTCGCCCTGCTCGCCGAAAAGAGCCGGGGGAGCACCCGCGAGGGGAAGCCGTTCTTCTCCTGCAAGTTCCGCGACGCGAAGCGGACCGTGGCCGTCATGGTCTGGGGAGACGCGGCGTTCTTCGCCGACTGCGAGGAGCGGTGGCAGCCGGGGCAGGCGTTCAAAATCCGCGGCACGTTCTCCGAGCACGAGAAGTACGGGCCGAAGGTCGACGTCACCCACATCCGGGAAGCGACCGAGGCCGACCGTGCCGACGGGTTGGACGAGTCGCAACTCGTCGACCGGTCGCGGTTCGACTCCGCCCAGATGTTCGCGGAGTTGCGGGAACTCGCCGGACGAGAGATCGCCGACCCGCCGGTACGGGTGCTGGTGCTCGCGACTCTCGACAGGCACGCCGCCGCGTTGATGCAACTCCCGGCGTCGCCCCGGCACTACTTCCCGTTCCCCGGCGGCTGGCTCGAACACACGCTGGGCGTGACGAAGTCGTGCCTGTCCCTCGCGGACCGGTACGTCGCGCACTACCCGGAACTGAAGCCGCCGTTGAACCGCGACCTCGTCGTCGCCGGGGCGGTGTTGCACGAGATCGGCCGGGTGCTCGAGCTGACACCCGGCGTGCCGGGCCAGACCGCGGAACCGACCGTCGACGGCCGGCTGTTCGGGAACCTGATGCTCGGCCGCGACCTCGTCCGCGCGGAAGCGGCCGCCGTCCCCGACCTGAACCCGGACCTGTTGCGGCTGCTGGAACACCTCCTCGTCAGCTACCTCGCGATCCCCGAGTGGGGCTCGCCGCGGCTGCCGGCCATTCCCGAAGTGCTGATCCTCCACCACGCCGACGACCTGGACGCGAAGCTGGAGATGTTCGTCCGGTGCCTGACCCGCGACGCGGCCGACGGCCCGTTCACCGACCGCGACCCGATCCTGGGCAAGCACCTCCTCAAACAGCGGACGCTGTGATTCAGTCGGTCACTCGCTCCGCGAGTGACTGCGCTTCCACCCTGAGAAACGAATGTCCCTCCCTCGGGACAGGAGCCCGCAACTCGCGGAGCGAGTTGCCGACCTTGACGCACCGCGTCGCCCTGCCCCGGTTCCAGTTCATCTTGCCCGCGCCCCCCGGTTCGGGGTAAGACTCCGGGCCACGGAGTTTCCCACGGAGGGGCGGACATGCCGACGAAAGTGCTGATCACCGGCGGGGCGGGGTACATCGGGTCGGTCCTGACCCCCCTCCTGCTCAAGGAAGGGTTCGCGGTCCACGTCCTCGACAACTTCATGCTCCAGCAGACGAGCCTCGCGGAGTGCTGTGCGGACCCGAACTTCACCGTCACCCGCGGCGACGCCCGGGACAAGTCCGTGATGACGAAGGCCCTCAAGGACGCGGACGTCGTCATCCCGCTGGCGGCGATCGTCGGCGCGCCGATGTGCAACCTCGACCAGACGGCCGCCAAGTCCACGAACCTCGACGCGATCAAGCTGCTGCTCTCGCTGCGGTCGAACGCGCAGCGGATCGTGCTGCCGAACACGAACAGCGGCTACGGCATCGGCGAGAAGGGCAGCTTCTGCACGGAAGAGAGCCCGCTCCGGCCGATCAGCCTCTACGGCAAGACGAAGGTCGAGGCCGAGCTCGCCACGCTGGAGGCCGGCAACTCGATGACGTTCCGGCTCGCCACCGTGTTCGGCATGTCGCCCCGGATGCGGATCGACCTGCTGGTGAACGACTTCGTGTACCGCGCCGTGAACGACCGGGCGGTCGTCGTGTTCGAGGGGCACGCGAAGCGGAACTACATCCACGTCCGCGACGTGAGCCGGGCGTTCCTGCACGGGATCGCGAACTTCGAGAAGATGCAGGGGCACGCGTACAACGTCGGCCTTTCCGACGCGAACCTGTCGAAGGTCGAACTGTGCGCGGAGATCCGCAAGCAGCTGCCGGGGTTCGTGTGCCTGGAAGCCCCGGTCGGCGAGGACCCGGACAAGCGGGACTACATCGTGTCGAACGCGAAGATCGAGAAGACCGGGTTCCGCCCCCAGCACGGGCTGCAGGACGGCATCCGCGAACTCATCAAGGGGTACACGATCCTGCGGAACGCGAAGTTCTCGAACGTGTGACTCCGGTTCTGATTCAACTTGATTTGTCGGTCGGACCGAGTCTTCGAGGCCCGACATTGCGCTACACGTCGGGCCTCGAAGACTCGGCCCGACCGACAAGACTGGAAGAGGCAACCCCTCCCCCAACCCCCTCTCCGTTTCGGGGAGGGGGCGAAATCCGCTCTCTTCCTCCCCCCTCCGTTTCGGGGAGGGGTCGGGAGAGGGGTTGCTTTTGAACCCCGACCCGCCCGGCCATACCCCATCGACGCCCGAGACGCCCCGTGACCCGCCAGTTCGCGATCGTCAACAACGGGATGACCGACTTCCGCGGGCACTACTTCGAGAACGCCGTCGCCATCGCGGAGGCGGCCGTCGAACGGGGCTTTCGCGTCACCCTGGCGGCGCACGCGCACTGCGACCTGTCCGACCCCGACCACCCCCTTCCGCCCGGCGTCGATGTCCTCCCGATCTTCCGGCTGAACCACTGGGGCAACCTCCGGGCGGACCGTCCGCCGGGGGCGTTCGGCCTCCGCGGGTCGCTCGCCGCGCTTCAGGAGACGCCGTTCGACGCGGTCCTGGCCGGCTCCGCGGCGGTGGACGACTACCTCCGCGCCCGGTTCGAGCCGCCCCCCGAGCCGCCCGCCCCGTCGACCCGGGATCGGCTGAAGCAAGCGGCGAACGCTCTCGTCCCGCCCGTCCTGATGCGCCTGGTCCGGGGCCGCCACCTCGCGAAGTCGGTCCTGCGGGAACTGACCCCGCCGGGGCTGTGGGCGCTCGCGAAGCGGCGGGTGACGCCGCGTCTTCCGGACGCGCACGCGACCGGAACGGGTATGGACGAATGCCTCGTCGCCGCGCTGAAGGCCGCGGGGATCGAGATCGAAGCGGACCTCACCCGGCAGTTCCAGGCCGACCTCGACCGGTTCCTCGGCCTGACCGCCGTCGGGCCGGGGGACCACGTCTACCTGCCGACCGCTCACGGCCGCGAGGCCCTCGCCGTGCGGCGGCTGGCGGCGGAACTCGGGGACGGGTCGCCGACGTTCCACCTCGTGTTCCGGCACTCGGTCAGCACGCCCGCCGAGGTCGACGCGGGGACGGCGGACCCGTTCCACCGCGATTACACCGCCGTCCACCGGGCGTACTTCGACGCCGTCCGCGGGTTTCCGGACACGCCGCGGGTGCGGTTGTACACGGACACGACGCCGCTCGCGGTCGACTACACGACGCTCGCCGGGGTGCCGTTCGACGTGATCCCGATCCCGTTCCGCACCGGGCTGTTGCCGCCCCCGAAGGCCCCCGCGGGCGGCCCGCGGTGCGTGCTGTTCCTCGGGGACGTGCGGGGCGAGAAGGGGTTCGCGCTGCTGCCGGGCCTGGTCCGCGACCTGCACGAGACGCACGTCCGCACGGGCCGGGTCCGGTTCGCGATCCAGGCGACGCTGCACAAGGACGAGTCCGACCCGGTGCTGCTCGCGGCGCTGGAGGAACTGGCCGAGTACCCGCCGGAACAGGTTCGACTGGTCGGCCGGGACCGGTTCCTGCCGGGCACCGAGTACTACGACCTGCTCGCCGCCGCCGACGTGGTGCTGTGCCCGTACCGGGTGGCGAACTACCGGTCGCGGAGTTCCGGGGTGCTCGCGGAAGCGATTCTGTCCGGGAAGCCGGCCGTCGTGCCGAAGGGAACCTGGCTCGCGACGGCGTTGCCGGACGGGGCGGGCGAGGCGTTCGACGGGCCGGCGGAACTGGCGGCGGCGGTCCGGGCCGTGTGCGACGACTACCCCGCGTACCACGCCCGGGCCGCGGCCGGCCGGCGCGCCTGGCAGGCGTACCACACCCCCGGCAACCTCGTCGCGCAACTGGTCGGCGGCCCGCCGGCCGTCGCGGACGCCGCCTGAGTTTCCGAGGGAGTCCGATGCGCGTGCTGCACCTGCCCCCGTGGGAACCGACGCCGGCCGAGGCGCACCAGCTCGCGTACTTCCGGGGCAAGGGCTGGGCCGTCGAGCGGGTCGAGGTCGGCCCGCCGCCGGGGCCGACGGCCGCGTTTCGCGACGCGCTGTTCGCCGCCGCCCGGGCCGCACGGAGTCCGCGCTTCCGATCCGTCGCCTCGAAACCGTTCGACCTGTTCTTCGGGAACGAAGTCTTCGCCGCGCCGTTCGCGGTCGCGCTGCCCCGCACGGTGCGGAAGGTCGTCGCGGCGAGCGGCATTCAAGCGGAGCGGTTCCGGCCGGCGCGGCCGGGCCGGCTCCACGACGCCGAGGAACAGTGGGTCTTCCGGCACGTCGAAGCCGACCTGTACCGGGCGTTCCACGCCGCCGCCCTCGACCGGGAAGAGGACGCCGCTCGCCTCCGAGCCGCGGGGTACGCCGGGGCGCGGCACGTCCCGGTTCCGTTCGCCGCGACGCCGGCGGCCGGGTTGACCCGCGGCGGGACCGAGGCACACGATTTACTCGCGGTCGGACGCGACACGCCCGAGGAAGTCGCGGGGCTGGAGCGGTTCTACCGGCACGTCTACCTCCCGTACCTGCGGCCGTACCGCATCCGGCTGACGGTCGGCGGGCCGGTGGCCGGGCGGTTCGCCGTCGCGGACGGGTGCGTCGCCCGGCTGAGTTCGGCGGCGGAGTTCGATGCGAAGGTCGTGGTCGTGCCCGGTTCGCGCGGCACCGGCTGGGTGGGCCACGCACTGGCCGCGGGACGGGTGGTCGTGACGACGCCCGGCGGGGCCGAGGGGCTGGATCCGGAGTGCGGCGCGTTCGTCGCCGCGGATTTCACGCACGACCCGGCCGGGTCCGCGGCGACGATTCTGGCCCTGCTCCGCGACGAACCCCGGCGGGTGGCGATCGGGCAGCGGGCGGTGGACCTGATCGCCCGGACCCGCACCCGCGCCGCGTACACCGCCGGGATGGACGCGGTCTTGGGGGTCGCCCGGCAGGCCGCCTGAACACGCCTCGTACCGAAAGGCGTCGGTTGTTTCTTCTCCCCTCTCCCCGCAGGGGAGAGGGGTTGGGGG
>CAYUHJ010000141.1:0-16576 GCA_964444365.1 uncultured Alcaligenaceae bacterium
CCCCTCACCCCTCTCCCCCAAGGGGAGAGGGGGACCAGAGATCAAATCCCCCGGGCCTTCACGTCCCGCGATGCGGTCTTCGACAGCCGCTCCAGGTCGGCCTTCACCATCATCTCGACGAGTTCCTTGAACCCGACCTTCGGGGCCCACCCGAGTTGCTTCTTCGCCTTCGCCGGGTCGCCGATCAGCAGGTCGACTTCCGCCGGGCGGACCAGCGCCGGGTCGGTGACGACGTACTTCTTCCAGTCCAGGCCGGCCGCCGCGAACGCGATCTCGACGAGCGACTGGACGGTGTGCGTTTCCCCGGTGGCGATGACGTAGTCGTCCGGCTTGTCCTGTTGCAGCATCATCCACATGGCGCGGACGTAGTCGCCGGCGAAGCCCCAGTCCCGCTTCGCGTCGAGGTTGCCGAGGCGGAGTTCCTTCGCCAGCCCGAGCTTGATGCGGGCGACGCCGTCGGTGACTTTGCGGGTCACGAACTCGCGGCCGCGGCGGGGGGATTCGTGGTTGAACAGGATGCCGCTGACGCAGTACATCCCGAAGCTTTCGCGGTAGTTGATCGTGATCCAGTGGCCGTACAGCTTCGCGACGCCGTAGGGGCTGCGCGGGTAGAACGGCGTGTCCTCGGTCTGCGGCACGGCCTGCACCTTGCCGTACATTTCGCTCGAAGACGCCTGGTAGAAGCGGATCTTTTTCGGCCCGAGGTGCTTGACCGCTTCCAGCATCCGCGTCACGCCGATGGCGGTGAACTCGCCCGTCAGGCACGGTTGCTTCCAACTGGTCGGCACGAAGCTCTGGGCGGCGAGGTTGTAGACCTCGTCCGGGTTCGCCTCCTTCATCGCGTCGATGATGGACAGCTGGTCGAGCAGGTCGGCCTGGTGGAGGTGAACTTTGTCGGACAGGTGTTCGATGCGGTCGAAGTTCTCGGTGCTCGCCCGGCGGACGATGCCGTGAACCTCGTACCCCTTCTCCAACAGAAGTTCGGCAAGGTAACTGCCGTCCTGGCCGGTGATCCCGGTAATCAGTGCCCGCTTCATGGCATCGAATCCTTCGTGAGAGAAACGAGCCGACAGTTTACGCCGGACAAGCGGCGGGAACCAGACGAACTGGGCGAACGGTTCCGAGGTGCGGCACGCCGCTTGCTCGGCAGGCCCCTTCCCCACCCCATGACTTTCAAGAGCCTGACCGCAGGGAATCACTGTTCGGACGTTTATATGTCAAAAAAAGAACAAGGTGGCGACGCCGAAGAAGATGAAAATCCCGGACACGTCGCTGAGGGTCGCAATGATCGGGCTCGACATCAAGGCCGGGTCGAAGCCCATCTTGTAGATCGCGATCGGGAGCATGGACCCGAGAATTGTCCCCCACAAGCAGATTCCCATGACCGCGAAGGAGATCGTGTTCGTGAGTTTGATGAGGTGCTCCGCGTGATGGAGCAGGTGTTCGGGCGTCAGGAAGTAGGTGCGAAACAGTGCCAGCGCGCCGAGGCTCAGGGCCAGCGCGGTGCCCATGAGGAGTTCGCGCCGAAACACCCGGAACCAGTCCGCGACCCGCACCTCCCCCAGGGCCATGGCCCGGATCACGAGGGTGGCCGCCTGCGAACCGGTGTTTCCGCCGACGGACAGGCACAGCGGAACGAAGATCGCCAGCACGGTGATGGTCTCGATCTTGACTTGAAAGAACGCCATTGCGTTGATCGTGAACATCTGGGCGACGAAGACCGCCGACAGCCACTTCACGCGGTTCCACCACACCGACACGAACCTGGCCTCCAGGTACGCCCCCTCGATCGGGCCGACGCCGGCTTGCTTCTGCAGGTCTTCCGTCGCCTCCTGTTGCAGCACGTCGATCACGTCGTCGTGGGTCACGATGCCGAGCATGCCGCCGTCGGGGTCGACGACGGGCATGGCGATGAAGTCGTACCGGGCCAGCGTCTCGGCGGCCGTCTTGCGGTCGTCGTCGAGTTTCAGGGCGACGAACTCCGTCTCCATCAGGTCGCTAATCTTGGCGTGTCGCGGGGCGAGGATGAGGTCGCGGAGCGACACGATGCCGAGCAGCCGGCGGGTGGCGACACCCCCACCCGCGGGCGGCCGGCAGTGCTCGCCGAGGACGTACACGTAGTAGATCGTCTCGCGGTCCGGGGCCTGCTGGCGGAGCTGGTCGATGGCCTCGGCGGCGGTCAGGGACGGCGGCAGCCAGGCGTAGTCGGTCGTCATCAGCGAGCCGACCGTCCCCGGCTCGTAGGTGAACAGCGTCGCGATGTCCCGCCGGTCGGCCTCGTCCACGAGTCGCAGCAACGCTTCCCGCACGCGGGCCGGCAACCGGCGGAGCAGGTCCGCCCGGTCGTCGTGGGACATCTTTTCCACGAGCTTCCCGACCTGCGGCCGGCCGGTCCCCTCGACCATTTCCACCTGCCGCGACGTGGGCAGGTACTCGAAGATCGCCGCCTGGGTGCGGAGGTCGCTGGGGGAAATGACTTCCCAGATCTGTTCCGGGGTGAACTCGTCGTCGAGCGCCTCCGCGACCGTCGCCGGGTGCAGCGTGTCGCACAGGCTCCGCAGCCCCTCGGCGTCGTGCTCGGCGAGCATCTCCCGGACTTCCGGGCCGAACAGCGGGTGCGACATGGGCTTCTCAGCGCGGCGGCGAGGGTCATCCGCCAGAGTGACGAGGGGTAGGCTCGGTGCCTCGCTCGTCACTCTGGCGAGTGACGCTCGCCCAGAAGGTTACGGGATCGTCACGTTGTCGATCAGCCGCGTCGTGCCGAGGGACAGGGCGACCGCCGCCAGGGCGGGGCGGTCGAGCCGGGCCATCGGCTGAAGGGTGGCGTCGTCCACGATGCGGGCGTAATCCAGTCTCCCGCCGGGGATCGCGGCCAGGTCGGCGGCCAGGGCCGATTCGAGCCGGGCGACGTCCCACTCGCCCGCCAGGGCACGGCTGCGGACCGCCTGAAGTGCCCGGTAAATGCCGGGCGCGACGGCCCGCTCGGCGGGGCTGAGGTAGCGGTTCCGCGAACTCATCGCCAGCCCGTCCGGCTCGCGGACCGTCGGTTCCACGACGACCTCGACCGGCACGTTCAGGTCGCGGACCATCGCCTTGACGACGCGCACCTGCTGGGCGTCCTTCGCCCCGAAGACCGCGACGTCGGGTTGCACCATGTTGAACAGCTTGAGGACGACGGTACACACCCCGCGGAAGTGGCCGGGCCGGGCCGGGCCTTCGAGGACGTCCGAAACCCCTGGAACCTCGACGAAGGTGGTGCTGCCCGCCGGGTACACCTCGGCCACGTCCGGGGCGAAGACGAGGTCGGCCCCGGCCTCCCCGCACACAACCCGGTCGGCCTCCAGCGTGCGGGGGTACTTGGCGAAGTCCTCGGTCGGCCCGAACTGCGTCGGGTTCACGAACACGGACACGACGGTGAACCCGCAGCGGTTCGCCGAGGTGCGGACCAGCCGGGCGTGGCCGGCGTGGAGCGCCCCCATCGTGGGGACGAAGCCGACCCGCCCGGCCGCCCGGCCCCCGGCCACGGCTGCCCGGAGGTCGGCGACGGTGGTGACGACAGGCGGAGTCATGGCTCCCGAATTTTTACGGCATCCGGCGCGTCCGGCCAGCCCTCCGCGGGGTGCCCGGACCCGCTGACGTCGGCGGAGACACGGGCGAGTCGGAGGCGCATCCGAAGGAGTACATCGAGCAACGGAACCCCGACTCCTCCGGCTCCGCCGCGAGCGCGGTGGTGAAGGGGTCATTTGGTTAATCGAAGTCGCCCTGACGGTACTCGCGGGTCTGGCGGTCGTCCGAGTAGAGCGTCAGGCGGTCGCCGAACTTTTCTGTCAGCAGGGGTCGTTTGAATCACATTCCCCTTGTCTTGCGTTGCCCAGGGTAGCGGAGGCTTACCGCATCTTGACCGAAGCGTTTCACGAGAGCCTGTACCGCAACTGGATCGGTGGCGGCTGGGGTACCCTGTATATGGAGTCGCAACAGTCTTTCGAGCGATTTAGAGCGAGCGAGTGCCATCGCCCCCGCGCGATCCAGTTTCGAGAGTCGCAGATCAAGTTCCCGCAGTTCAGTTGTAAACGGGGATGAAGCCAACGCCTCTGGACCGACGATGTGACTGTTGCTACTGATGTGAAGCTTCCGAACGGATGACATTCCTGACCAGTTTGCAAGCATCGAAACCCCCTCGTCCGACATACAATTGCCATACATAGACAGCGTTCGAAGGCGAAATGCGGGCTTGCTCTTGGCGATGGCTTTTGCCCCTTCGTCGCCGTACCAACACGGGAGAGTCAGGTGCCTTAAGTTGACAAGGGATCGTGACTGGAAGAGCGACGTTATCCCAGTCGCGGAAATCGTATGGCTGTAAGCACTCAGTGTTCGAAGGGTCGCAAACGCGGCTCCGGTTCCAAGTATTTTGATGTGGTCGTCGTTCAGTCCAGAGTAGACATCGAGTGACGATAGATGGCAGACGGAGGGATTGTCCGCTAACGCCGACAAACCCTTCAGCCATTCGTCGGTGGATCCGAGAGAAAGACTTGCGACGTTGCGAAGCTTTTCGGAAGCGAGTACCCTTTCCGCACCGGATCCAGTAATGCCGGTCCAGAACTTCACAGAATCAAACCGGAGCAAGGCATCATTCGCAGCGACCGGTTCCGCGTCCCTCGTTGAATCATCAATTTTGCAACTCCAGGTTGGTGCGGCGGCTGTACTCTCGGGGGTCAACTTCAGGAACGCAGAGATTTTCAGCTTTCGTTCTTCAGGTACTACGAATCCCCGACCAAACTCGGCTTCTCGCAATTTGGCAGGCAGCCTCTTTCGCCAAGCCGCTGCGTGCTGTTTCCACAATGCCCGTTCTCGCTTGTGTAACTTGTCCCATCGTTCGTCATATTCATCCAACCGCGCCAGTTCGCACTGCACCCGGATGAACTCCGCCCGTGCCGCACTCACCGGGTCGCAGGTTTCCTCCAGGAAATCGGCGTACACCAGCCGTGGCAAGTCGTCGTGGGGGCTGTCCCAAATTGCTGCAAGAAGCCCAACTTCGGTCGACATGCGATTCCCGCTGGCGGTTTCGGACTTCACGACTGCGGGCATAAGATACGGGAATGACCCCTCCCAAGCTGCTCATCACCCTCGGCGACGTGGCGGGGGTCGGCCCGGAAATCGTCGCGAAGGCGTGGCACGTGCTCACGCCGGTTTGCCGGCCCGTCGTTGTTGGCGACCCGACCTGGGTCGCGCCCGGCATCCCCGTCGTCAACCCCTCGAAGGCGGACCTGTCCCGCGTTCGCACCGGGCAGGTGTCCGCGGAGGCGGGGCGGGCGGCATACGACTGGCTCGTCTACGCCATCGACGAGTGCCTCGCCGGGCGGGCAGATGGAATCGTGACGTGCCCGCTGCACAAGGAGGGGTTGCACGCCGCCGGGGTGCCGTTCCCCGGCCACACCGAAATCCTCGCGGACCGGTGCGGGGTGCCGTCGCACGCCATGCTATTGTTCGACGACGAACTCGGATTGGCGGTCGCGCACGTCACGCTGCACGTTCGCCTAAAGAACGTGTTTCCGCTCATCACTCAGGAAGCGGTACTCGACAAGATTCGGCTGCTGCACGGGATCGTGCCGAGACTCACGGGGAAGCCCTCGGCCCGGATCGGGGTCGCGGCGCTCAACCCGCACGCCAGCGACGGCGGGCTTTTCGGCGACGAGGAAGCGACCGCCATCGCCCCGGCGGTGGAAGCGGCGCGAGCGGAAGACATCGACGCGACCGGCCCCATCCCCGCGGACGCGATCTTCCTGCCGCACAACCGCCAGAAGTTCGACGGCATCGTGTCGATGGTCCACGACCACGGCCACATCGCGATGAAGCTCCTCGGCGGCCGGCGGGCAGTGAACGTCACGGCGGGGCTGCCGATCGTGCGGACCAGCGTCGCCCACGGGACCGCCTACGACATCGCGGGGAAGGGCATCGCGGACGAATTGAGCCTGCTTTCCGCGGTCCGCGTGGCCGCCCGATTGGCGCTGTCCGGCAGGGCGATCGGTTAATTCGGCTTGTACGTCCGGGGCGTGGGTTTCGCGCCGGACTTCTCGCCCGTCACCTGGGGCAGCAGCCACGCCAGGCCGTCCAGGTTGTCCTTCAGCCGCTCCTCGGCGTCGTCGTTCGTGTGCCCCAGGATGCCGACCGGCCCGGTCCAGCCGCTGTCCGCGAGCAACTTCAGGAGGGCGAGGTCGACCTCCCCCTGTCCCAGGGGGATGATCTTCTTACCCTTCTTGTCCCCTTCCGGAATCATGCCGTTCAGGTTGAACGCGAGCAGGTGCGGTTTCATCTGTTCGAGAGCCTTGGGCAACCGGTCGAGGTGGTCGTGCCCGTGGTGCAGGTTGTAGACGATTCCGACGTTCGGCCGGTTCACCGCCTTGACGACGGCGACCGAGTTCTCCGGTTCGCCGAACCAGCCGCCGTGGTTGTAGAGTGCGACCGTGCACCCGATCTTCGCCGCCTCGTCCGCGATCGGCTTGAGGGCGGCCGCGTGGTCTTGGACCTTTTTCGCCTGCTCGTCGGGGGTCTTCGCCGGCCCGCCGCCGGCCATCGTGACCCACAGCTGGGCTTTGATCTCGTGCTTCTTCAGCCCGGCGAGCAACGCCTGCGCCTCCTTCCCGAGGTTGGCCGGGAACCAGACGGCGGTGAGTTCGATGCCCTCTTGCTTAAGGGCCTCGATCTCGCGCTCGAACGCGGGCAGGTGCTCGGCGCGCCAGTCGTAGGCGAACTTCTTGAAGCCGAGCTTCTTGAGCATCGCGGCCCGCTCCTCGGGAGACCGCTTCTTCGCGTCGAACGGCACGACGCACCACGCCACGAGGTTCTCGCGGGCGTAGATCGCGGGCGGTTTCGGGTCGGCGGCGGTCAGACGTCCGACGAGACCAACGATGACGACCAGTAGGCCGGAGCGAATCATCGCACAACCTCCGCGGGGAACAGGACCCACCACCTGCCATGCGCTCAGAATAGCCCCAGCGACCCCGGCTGACCGACTTTCCCCTTTCGATGCCGATCGGCTACCCTGAATCCATGCCCGAGAATCTCACCGGCGTGATCGAGCGGATCACCTTTCACAACCTGGACAACGGCTACTGCGTGCTCCGGGTGCGCGCCCGGGGGCACGCGGACCTCGTCACGGTCGTCGGGCACATGCCGCAGGCGGTCGCGGGGGAGTACGTCGAGGCGGCCGGGGACTGGGTGATCGACCGCAGCCACGGGCAGCAGTTCAAGGCGGCCGAGTTGAAGTCGCTGCCGCCGCACACCGCCGAGGGGATCGCCAAATACCTCGGGTCCGGGCTCGTCAAAGGGATCGGCCCGAAGTACGCGAAGAAGATCGTCGAGGTCTTCGGCGACCGCACGCTCGACGTGATCGACAAGTCCCCCGCGTCGCTGTCCGAGGTCAAGGGCATCGGCCCGAAGCGGATCGGCCAGATCCGCGACGGCTGGCGGGAGTCGCAGGGCGTCCGGTCGATCATGGTGTTCCTGCAAAGCTACGGCATCGGCACCGCCCGCGCGGTTCGCATCTACAAGCAGTACGGCGAGAACGCGATCGAACTGGTGCGGTCGAACCCGTACCGCCTCAGCACGGACATCTGGGGCGTCGGCTTCCGCACCGCGGACGAACTCGCGTTGCGGCTGGGCATCCCCCGCGACGCCCCGCAGCGAGCCCAGGCGGCCGTGCGGCACGTCCTGTCGGAAGCGGCGAACACGAAGGGGCACGTCGGCCTGCCGGACCCGCTGGTGATCGAGCAGACGGCGGAGCTGACACAGATTTCCCCCGATGCGGTGCGGGACGCGGTCGACGCGCTGATGCGAGAGGGGGAGTTGGTCCGGGACACGGTTAGCCGCGAGGCGAAGCCGAGCGCGGACGAGCAACCGGTGCTCGACAGCCTCCTCTTTCTCAAACCCCTGTTCCTGGCCGAACTCGGGGTCGCCCGCGGAATCCGCGAACTGCTCGCCGGCGAACACCCGCTTTCCCCCTCGGACGCCGACGCCGACCTCGCCCGTATCGAAGCGAAGATGGGGCTCGCGTTCGCCCCGAAGCAGCGCGACGCGGTGCGGGCCGCCCTGACGGAGAAGGTTCTCGTCCTGACCGGCGGCCCCGGGACCGGGAAGACGACCATCGTGCGGGCCATTCTCGAATTGTTCGCCGCGAACCTGCAGCGGGTGGCGCTGTGTGCCCCGACCGGTCGCGCGGCGAAGCGGCTCTCCGAGTCGACGGGCCGCGAGGCGAAGACGATCCACCGCCTGCTCGAATTCGACGCCGGGATCGGCGGCTTTCGCCGGTCGAAGGAAAACCCCCTCGACCTCGACCTGCTCGTCGTCGACGAGTGCTCGATGGTCGACGTCGTGCTGATGAACAAGCTCCTCCCCGCGGTCCCGCCGTGGGCCGCGGTCGTGCTCGTCGGCGACGTGGAGCAACTTCCCAGCGTCGGCCCCGGCAGCGTGCTCGCGGACCTGATCGGCTCGGGGGCGGTTCCGGTCGTTCGCCTCACGGAAGTCCACCGGCAGGCGGGTTCGAGCCACATCGTCCGCGCCGCCCACGCCATCAACCGCGGCGACGAGCCCGAGTCCGCCCCGCCGGGGAAGGGGGATTTTTTCTTCGTCGAGGCGAACGACCCCGCCGAGATCACCGCGAAGATTCTGACGATGGTGACGGACCGCATCCCCGCCCGGTTCGGCCTCGACCCGGTCCGCGACGTGCAAATCCTGTCGCCGATGAACAAGTCCGAACTCGGCGTGCAGAACCTCAACGTGAAGTTGCAAGACGCCCTCAACCCCGCCGCGAAGGGGATGGCGGAGGTGCAGAAGTTCGGGACGACGTTCCGCGTCGGCGACAAGGTGATGCAGACGCAGAACAACTACCAGCGCGAAGTCTTCAACGGCGACATCGGCCGGGTCGCGGGGATCGAGTTGATCGACCAGATTCTCACCGTCGATTTTGAAGGCCGGCTCGTCGAGTACGAGTTTTCGGAACTGGACGAGTTGCAACTGGCCTACGCCATCAGCGTCCACAAGTCGCAGGGGGCCGAGTACCCGGCGGTGGTGATCCCGGTCCACACCCAGCACTGGGTCATGCTGCAGCGGAACCTGCTCTACACGGGCGTCACCCGCGGGCGGAAGCTGGTGGTGCTCGTCGGGTCGCGGAAGGCGGTCGGGATCGCGGTCCGGAAGGCGGACACGGCCCGGCGGTTCTCCCTCCTGGCGGATCGGCTGCGTTCGACCGACTCGCGAGGGAAGCCGTCTTGATCGACGCCCTGCCCGGAACTGGACGGCGGACGCCACATTCCAGGGGCTTACTTCAGCCAAAGTGCCTTGCCGTTCGACACGACGACCGACGTGTCGCCGCCGAGATGAACCCCGGCCACAGGGCCGACCGGCAGGCCGAGTCGCTGCTTCACCCTCCCGGTGTCCGCGTCCAACAACAGGACGGGCAGCGAGCGCCCCGCCCACGCGGCATACACCCCGAGGGCGAGCCGCGGAATGTCGGCGGCGTTGAGCCGGGACCGGCGGAACCCGCGGGCCGCCACCTCCGGGATCGGTTCCTCGGTCAGAGGTTCGACCGGGTACGCAATGACCGCCTTGCGACCCGCCCGCACCCGCCACGTTCCGGGGCCGAGGTCGGTCGCCCACGCCTCGCGGCCGTCTTCCAGGCGAACCGCGGTCAGCCGGCGTTCGGCGGGAAGGTACATGTTCGTCCCGTCCGAATCGGCCAGTGACAGGTCGATGTCACCGGCCGGCAGGAACGCGGTGCGTTCGCCCCAGATGGCCCGGCCGTTCGCGGGGTGAAGCCGGGCGAGTTCGATGCCGTGGTTGCGAAAGACGCCCGCGATCAGCGTCTCGCCGAAGAGTCGCACGGCGGGAGACCGCCCGGTCAGGCTCGTGTCGCCGCCGGCGTGGTAGGTCCACTCGGCGGCTCGCAGGTCCGGCGAGAACGCACGCACGATTCCCGGTCCGTCCGGGGCGATGACGTGCCCCGCGAACACGGCCGGCGGCGCGTCCCACGTCGTCAGCGAATCGAGAAACTCCCGGCGAATGCTGCCTGACGACGCGACGATCCCGAGCCGGCGGCCCGTCGACGTCTTCGCCACCACCCGGTTGCCCACGAGCGCGAACCCCGGCGAGAACCGCGGTTCGGGGTCGGTCGCGAAGGGGACGTATCGCTTGTTCCCGGCCGCATCCAGCACCCACGCGGCGCGGCCGGTTCGCAGGTCGAAGGCGATGAGGTGGTGCGGCCCCAACCGCGCGACGAGGTGATCGTCTCCCACCGCGAATCCTGACAATTCTGGTACTGATGGCGGCAGCCCCGCCGAACGCGGCACGGGGCGAGCGTCCACGTTCGGCAGGGGGTCGGTGTCGGGAACGAGAACGTGCAAGTGCGACTTCCCATCTCGCAAACGAAACGCTGCGATGCCGTGCGGCCCGGCGACGAGCAACGCATCCCCGGCGGCGATGCCGTGGGTCGGCCGCAACCCCGCGGGCAACGGCGAGTCCCACACCGGCCTGTCCTCGCCGGGGCGGAACGCGAACAGTTTTTCGCCGTCGGTCACGACCAGTTTCCGCCCATCGACGGGAACGCGCCGACCGAGTCCCGGCAAGTCCGCTTCCCCATCGAAGGGCAACAGCGACACGCATCGCGGGTTCGGGAACCTCGTTTCGTGCTCGATTTTCGCGTCGTACCCCAGGGCGGGGAGGGAAGTCAGATCGGAAGGCGGTGGGGGCGGGAAGACGATTGCCTCTGCGGGTGGCGATGCGTTCCCGCGCAGTTCTCGCAGTCGCGTCGGCAACCCGTTCGGGGCGAGGACCCAGGAATCCTGCAGTTCGAGGGGAATCTCTGCGGCGGGGTCGAGCGTCAGCAACCGCCCGGCGGCACGGGCCCGGATCGGTTCCGGAACCGATCCAGTTACCACTTCCCGCAGTGCGGCTTTCGCCTCGGCCCGGTCCGCGCGAAGGATCGCCCGCTCCGCGGAATCGCTCAGCCACTCGGCTTTCCGCCGGGGCAGTTCCTCCGCACCGCTCGCTTCCGCGTCCGCGAATCGCCCGGCATCGGCGAGGGCCAGCCCCAGCTTCGTGATCGCGTCCGCGTCTCCCGGCTTTTCGAGTGCCACCTTCTTCCGCTCCAGCAGCATCCGCCGGTCGGCGACGTAGCCCCACACAGCGGTCGGCGTCGCCACGAGGAGGACTCCGTCCGCGAAGGCGAGGTTGCCGTGCGGCCCCGGAATCGGCGGGCGGGCGTTGGTGCCGTCGGTCGGGTTCAGCAGGAAGACGCCGGACTTCGTGGGCCACAGGACGAGTTCGTCCGACACCAGCCCCCGGCCGAACGAGCCGAGGAACGGGTCGTCGTGCGTCGCCCAGCCGTCGGGTTCGGCGAAGCTGCCGGTGCGAACGTCGTGCCCGCGGATGCC
The DNA here is from genome assembly GCA_964444365.1 of uncultured Alcaligenaceae bacterium. GTDB lineage: Bacteria > Planctomycetota > Planctomycetia > Gemmatales > Gemmataceae > CAYUHJ01. The sequence goes on from CAYUHJ010000141.1 coordinate 11,424, forward strand.
CCGGTTCGGCCCGGCGACGGTCACGATCAGCCGGCCGCGGGTCACGCCGAGGAGTTGGTCGGTCTGCGTCGGCCCCGCTTCCCACAGCGGCTTGCCGGTGGTGGCGTCGAGGGCGTAGACGCGGTCGGAATCCGTCGGCGCGACGAACACCCGGCCGTCGGAGGAGACCGGCGGGCAGATGTCGCGCGGCCCGGTCGTGGCCGGCGTCCTGTCGCTCGGCGGGTAACGGAACCCCCACGCGGGCTTTCCGGTCGCTGCATCGACGGCGGCGATCACCCCCGCGTTCGGGCAGAAAATGACGTTCCCCCCGGCCAACGTCAGCAATTCGTGCCGGGTCCGGTTCTCGGCGATCACCGCATTCGGGGCGTCGGACACGTCGGCGACCCACACCGGCTTGCCGGGCGGGTCGTCGAAACAGGCGATCGCGTGGGCGGTGCGGGTCCCCTCGAACTTGGCGAACGCGGCGTAGACCTTGCCGCCGACCACGACCGGCGAGCCCTCCCAGGCGGCGATGGTTCCTTTCGGCACCGGCGGGGAGAGCCGCCACTTTTGCGTCAGTTTCCCGGCTTCCGGGGTCAGCGCGAGGAGGTAGCTCTGGGTCGGATCGCCCACCAGCGCGGGTTCCCCCATCCGGGCAAACAGCTTGCCGTCCGCGACCGTCAGCGTGAAGTCGGCGTCGATCGTGAGCGGCAACGGCGGCGGGTCCGGGGCGAGTGTGTTGAACCGCTTCCGCAGGTCGAATGCGATGTCCGACTTTCCCGTGAGCGGGTCGAACGACAGCACGCGGACGCCGTCGGTGATGTACGCGACGCCATGCAACATCACGGGGTGGAACCCGACCGACTTCGCCGAGGGCGTCAGGTTCCGCGGGTTCGCCTTGTCCAGCGGGATCGGCGTCTTCCACGTCGGTCGGGTGGGCCAGTAGTACGGCAGCCGACCCGTCACCTTCCCCGACCGCGCCGCCGACCCCGCGAACGAGGTCCAGTCCCCGTCCGGCGTCGGTTCCGGCGGCACCCCCGGCGGCGCGGCGAGGAGGGCCGTCAACGTCTCGGCGAACTTCGCGTCCTTCCCGGCGAGTCGGCCCTTCGCATCGGGGAATTCCTTCACCAGTGCAGCGAGGTCGCGGGAAGCAGCGGCCCGGTCCCCCTGAAAGATCTCGGCGAGGACGACGCGGGCCAGCACGTCCGCCCGGCCGTCGTTTCGCGGGTCGGGGAACGGCACGCTTTCGACCGGGGATTCCGGCAGCAACCGCCGCCAGCACGCCTCCGCCTCGCGAAAGTCGCCGCGCTCGAAGTGGAGTTCGCCGAGCAGGAGCAGGGCGTCTTCCGCCGGCTTCGCGGGGAAGTATTTTGCCAGCAACATGGTCAACGGCCGGGGGTCGCGGTCCCGTTTGGCCGCTTCGAGCAGCTTTCGCGCGGGCTCGTCGACCCGGTCGCGGTAGGTCCGCAACACCTCGGGGGGAAGTTTTGCCAGGAACCGCTGCGCCAGTCGGCGAGCGGGGAAGAAGCGTTTGCCATCCGCGGAAACGAGATCATCGCCGGCCTCGTCGAGAATCTTCTGCAGGTCGTCCGCTGCGTCCCCGGCCTTCCCGCCGAGGAGCTTGTGCTCCGCCTCCGCGAGCCGCTTCCGGGTCTGGTCCGACTCGGCGGGCAGCCGTGCCCGGTCCGCGGGGGCCGGCTCCGCGAACGCGAACCCAGAACAGACGAGCAGGACGAGAACGGCACGGGTCATCGGCGGAACCTAGGGCGGACGGGTCGCCCTTATTCTGGCGGAAGCGGCCGGGAAATGCGCCGGGGAAATCGACGAGTCCGGCCCGTTCGCGTATCGTGAACCTCTCACTGGCGAGGGGTCGCCGACAAAAGCAACCCCTCCCCCCAACCCCCTCCCCGAAGCGGAGAGGGGGAGAAAACCTCTGACTCTTCCTCCCCTCTCCGTTTCGGGGAGGGGCCGGGGGAGGGGTTACTTGTTACGCAGGAGAGGCCGCGTATGTCCCGCCCCGTCGTCGTCGCGGCCGCCTGGCTCGTGTTCCTGCCCGTCGCCGCCGCCCTCGCCGAAGGCCCGCCGGCCGGCACCTGGAAGTTCAAGTTCGACGGCGGCAAGGAGCCGATCACGTTCCTCTTCTACTTCTCCGAAACCGACGGGAAGTGGACCGGCGACTTCGTCTCCAGCTCCCACGCGGTCAAGCAGGAGCCCAAGTTCGGCGACGTGACCGTGACCGGCGACAACCTCAAGTTCGCCCTCACCTTCGGCGGGCGGGAGTTCATCAACTTCGACGGGATCGTCTCGAAAGACGGCAAGAAGATCACCGGGTCGTACTCCCAGTTCGGCGGGCCGCTCAAGCTCACCGAGTTGTACCCGTCCAAGCTGAAGAAACTCGACGACCCCTTCTCGTTGGCGAAAGAAACGCTGACGCAAGTCGACGCCGGCCCCGATCTGTTCGAGGCGGGGTTCATCGTGCTCGGCGACGCCGGCAAGAAGAAACTCCCCGCGGACGAGGCCCGGAGCATCGCCGACAAGCTGGCGAAAGCCGCGGCCGCGTATGGCCCCCGGTGGGAACGCACCACGACACTCCGGCTCGCGAACACCTTGGCGGAGCAAGAAGGGCTGGCGGAAGTGGCCGTCGCCCAGGCCCAGCGGGCGGAGCGGATGCTCGGGGACGACGCCCCCCCCGCCGCCGCGATGGAGGTCTACGACACCCTCGTCCGCGTGCTGACGAAGGCGGGGAAAGCCGATCAAACCAAGAAGTACGCCGTTCTGCTCGGCAAGCTCGAAGCGAAGGACTACGCCGACCTCATCAAGGCGAACATCCCCTTCCCCACCGAGGCGTAAAAGGGGCGAAAGGGAAAGTCCGACCGCGTCGTACTGGTGGAAGCGTTCACCACGTCCGAAGCGCCGCAAGCCGTCGGTGCGGACAACATGGTCGAGGCGCTCGCCCGCACGTTCAAGCCGGCGGACGTGGTGCTGGTCAACTTCCACGTTCACGTGGGCCGCGTGCCGCCGGACGCCCTCGCCTCCGGGGACGGCATGGATCGGCTGCCGCTGTACGGGGAAACGCTGCAAACGAAGGGTTTTCCGATGTTGCTGATCGACGGCAAGGCCGGCCCCGCGGCGACCGGTGCCGCCGCCGGCGCGAAGGACCGGTACGCCGCCTTCCGCGAGGCCCTCGAAGCCGAACTGGAGAAGCCGGCCACGGTGAAAGTCGCCCTCGCCGTCACGAAGGGGGACAAGGGCTACGCCGCGAAGGCGACCGTGTCCGACCTGGAAGCCCCCGGCGAAAAGGCGTTCTTGCGGTTTATCCTGGCCGAGGAGCGCGTCCGCTTCGCCGGCGGCAGCGGGACGAAGTACCACCCCCTCGTCGTTCGCGCGATGCCCGGCGGCGCGAAGGGGTTCCCGTTAACGAAGAAGTCCCACGAGGAAACCGTGACCGTCAGCGTGCCCGCCGTCCGCGAGCAACTGACAAAGTACCTCGACGAGTTCGCGAAGAACGAGGGGGAATTCCCCCGCCCGGATCGGCCGTTGGAGTTGAAGAAGCTAAAACTCATCGCGTTCGTGCAGAACGACGCCACGGGCGAGGTGCTGAACGCGGCGCAGGTGGATTTGGGCGAATGACTTCTTGTAGGGTGGGTCGAGCCGGCTTTGCGGCGAAGACCCACCGAAACGGCAAGAAGTGATTGCCTGGGCTGGTGGGTCTTCGCCGAAGCGGCTCGACCCACCCTACAAGATTCGAGTTGAGACCTCTCCATGTCGATGTCGTATCCGTCGCAAGTCGAGATCGTCCCCCTGGCGAAGCCGCCGTCGTGCGACGTGACCGTCCCCGGCAGCAAGAGCATCACGAACCGGGCGCTGGTGCTGGCGGCGCTCGGAAGCCAAGAACGATCATACCGTTTGACTGGTGCGCTCAAGAGCGAAGACACCGAGGTAATGGTCGATTGCCTGGGCCGATTGGGGCTAAACGTCTTTCCGGAATGGCCGCGAATCCTCGTCTGCCGACACTACTACCGCAGTTTTTTCCCCGCAGTCGAAGGCGAACTCTTCGTCGCCAACTCGGGAACTTCCATGCGATTCCTCGCGGCGGTCTGTGCCGTCGGATCGGGGAGCTACGTTCTGGACGGCATACCGCGAATGCGGGAAAGACCCATCGAGGATTTGCTTTCCGCCCTGCGCGAACTGGGTGCGGATGCGGAGAGTATCCAGTCGAACGGGTGCCCGCCGGTTCGCATCAACGCAAGGGGGCTCGGTGGCGGACACGTCCGCATTCGTGCAAACCTGAGCAGTCAATACCTGAGTGCGCTGTTGATGGTGGCCCCCTACGCTCGTGAACCGGTCACGATCGAGATCGAAGGAACGGCCGTCTCGGAACCTTACATCGAGATGACGGTCCAGATGATGCGCTCCTTCGGGCTGACTGTGGAAACTTCCAAGCCAGGGACATTTCAAATCAGTCCCCACGAAGTCCCCACTGAAACAGCCGCGATTTTCAACTATGCCATCGAACCCGACGCGTCCGCCGCGTCGTATTTCTGGGCCGCCGCCGCGATCACCGGGGGGCGAGTCACCGTCCGCGGGCTGACGCGGAAGTCGCTGCAAGGGGATGTCGCGTTCGTCGATGCTCTTGCCCAGATGGGGTGCCGCGTCGAGGAGTGCGATTCGGGCATCACCGTGTGCGGCAAGCCGCTGCACGGCGTCGACATCGACATGAACGCGATCAGTGACACCGTCATGTCACTGGCGGCCGTCGCCCTCTTCGCGGAGGGTCCGACGACGATCCGCAACGTCGCGCACATCCGCCACAAGGAGACCGACCGCATCGCGGCACTCGCGACGGAACTCCGCAAATTCGGGGCGGAAGTCGACGAATTCCCCGACGGGCTTCGCATCGTCCCGCGGCCGCTCACCGGGGCGACGGTCGATACCTACAATGACCACCGCATGGCGATGAGCTTGGCGCTCGTCGGGCTGCGGGTGCCGGGGGTGAAGGTCAACAACCCCGGCTGCGTGGCGAAGACGTACCCCGAGTTCTGGCAGGATTTTGAGAAGCTGCGAAGCTGAACATTCATCGCGAATTTCCCACACGTCTTTCTGGTTCCCTCCCCCTGGGAGGGGGGAGGGTAAGGGTGGGGGTCGCTTGGGTGGTGAACCTTTCACCCCCACCC
>CAYUHJ010000142.1:0-5403 GCA_964444365.1 uncultured Alcaligenaceae bacterium
CCCCCAACCCCTCTCCCCAGCGGGGAGAGGGGAGCAAAGCTCCTGAATCCAAACCGGTCGGCGTCACCCGTTCTGCTCGACTCCCCCCAACTCCCCCGCCTGCCGCGCCTCACATCCGGAAAAGTCGCCTCAAGTTGCCGCCCGCGGGTGCCGATGAAACCCGACGGGGGAAGGTTCGGTTTGGGGGAACGGCCATGAGCGACACGCGCGTCCTGTTGAACCGCATCTCCGCGTTCCGGCAACGGCTCGAACGTCAGCCGCAACTGGTCGAAGACGCCCAGGCCCCCGCCGTTGCCGGCCGTGCCCACGCCTTCGCCACCAACGGCGAACTCCTGTCGCACACCCTTCGCCAGCTCGCCGGGACGGAGCCGACCGCCGGTCCTGCCCCGGTCGCGCTGACCGCCCGGGCCCGCCGGATTCTCGAAGACGCCCGCGAACTCGTGGCGGACCAGCGGAAGCTGACCGACGACCCGCTGTTGATCGCACTGGCGAAGGAGCCGGCCGCCGACCCGCTCGTCGCGTACCACCGCGGCACGGTCGCCCTCACGGAAGCGGGGCTGCGGCTGGTGCAGGCGTTCCCGGCGTCCGCCGAGGTTCAACTGCGGATGTGCGAGGGCGTCGAGCAGATGATGCACGCCGTCCGCGACCGGCTGCGGGTGGGGGAGCAAACCCTGGCGGACAGGCGGAAGGAAACCGCCCGCGTCGACAAGCTCGCCCGGCTGCTGACGGGGCTTTCCGAGGGCGTCGCGATTCCGCTGGCGTCCTTCGCGGAGATCGCGGAGTCGGTGCTCGACGACGCCCGTCGGGCCGCCCCGATCCGGTTCCGCACCTGCGACCCGTTCGCCACCGGCAGCCCGGAAGAACGCCTCTCGGCCCCGCCGCCGGCCCGGTTTGTCGCGACGGTGTCGCTGACCGTGGCGCAGGTCGTGGCCCGGGTCGCGCCGCACGACTACGAGTGGTCCAGCCGGCCGCTGCTGCCCGTGGTCGCCGCCCTGCTCGCGGACGTGGGGATGCTGCGCATCCCGGCCGCGATTCTGGCCAAGCCGACCGCCCTGACCGCGGAGGAGCGTCGCGTTCTCGAACGTCACCCGGCCCTCGGCGCGGAACTGATCCGCAAGCTGATGCCGGAGGCCCGCCCGATCGCCGACGCGATCGCGGCTCACCACGAATCGCTGGACGGCACCGGCTACCCGAACGGCGTGCCGGCCGCGGAAATCTCCGCACTGTCCCGGTTGCTCGCGGTGTGTTCGATGTACGCCGGCCTCGCCTCCGACCGCCCGCACCGCCCGGCGTTCGACCCGCGGTCGGCCCTGATGGAGTGCCTGGTCGCCGCCGAGAACGGGCGGCTCGACAAGGACTTCGCCGAGTACCTGCTGAACCTGTCGTTCCACCCGGTGGGGACGGTGGTGGAACTGACCGACGGCCGCGTCGGCGTCGTGGTCGCGAACCACACGAGCAAGATCAACGTCCGGGCGACGGCCCGGCCGGTGGTCGCGGTGCTGACGGACCCGACCGGGAACCTGCTCCCGCGGGCGGACTTCGTCGACCTCGCCGCGGCCGACCGGGGCGGCGTGGTGCGGACCCTACCGACGGACGAGCGACGGAAGCTGCTGGCGACGCACTACCCCGATTTGTGCGGGTAAGTTTTATCTTGTCGGTCGGGCCGAGTCTTCGAGGCCCGACGTGCTGCGATTCCGTCGGGCCTCGAAGACTCGGCCCGACCGACAAGACGAAAGATTTCGCGGCGGCGAGCGAATCACCGAGAATCTGACACGGTGACGGGGTGACACGGTGACGGGGTGACTGGCCCCGCCCCGGGTCGCCGTGTCACCCCTTTCACCTTGTCACCCCGTCATCCGTATGCTCACCTACCTCTCCGCGACCCGGCATCCGTGGGCGTGCCTCGCGTTCCTGCTGCCGCTGCTCGTGGCCTACGAGGGCGGGGTCGTGTGGTTCGGGGGGGCGGACGGGGACGCGCTGCGGAACGGGGCGGACGTGTGGTTCCGGGCGGGGTTGCAGCGGTACGGCGTCGCGCAGATGTGGGCCGCCCCGCTCGTCGTGGTGGCGGTGCTGCTGCTGCGGAGCTGGGCGAACTGGGGGTCCCGGCCGAAATCCGTGCTCGCGGTGACGTTCGGCATGGCCGTCGAAAGCCTCGTGTTCGCGGTCGGGCTGTGGGTGCTCGCCCGCAACTTCGGGCCGCTCGTCCGGGAGTGGGGCGTCCCGGCCAGCGTGCCGTTTCAGAACCCCGCCGCGAAGCAGATCGTGACGTTCATCGGCGCGGGCATTTACGAAGAAGTGCTGTTCCGGCTCGGGCTGTTTTCCGTCCTGTGCTTCGTGCTGCGGCTCGTGCTCCTGCCGAAGCCGCTGGCCGTCGGGATCGCCGCCGTCGCGGGGTCGCTGCTGTTCGCGGCGGCGCACCACGTCGGCGACGCGGGCGAGCCGCTGGACGCGGTCCGGTTCCTGTTCCGGGCGACCGCGGGGCTGTACTTCACGGCCCTGTACGTGGTCCGCGGGTTCGGCGTCGCGGTGGGGGCTCACGCGGGGTACGACATCCTGGTCGGCACGGCGGTCGGGTGAAGGTGGCCCTGGTCCGGAATTACCGAGCTTGCCGCGCCGGTCTGCTGTCCCCTCCCTCCCCCGCCGAAGCCCGTCTCAGGTGGGCTTGTCCGCCGGGCGATAATGCCGGTATCCCGCACCCCTTTGACCGAGGGGGCGATCCCCGGACGGAGTCACGGAATGACGCGCTCACTGCTCCCCCTGCTGCTGGTCGGCTCCGCCCTCGGCCTGGCCGGGTGCAAGAACTACGAGACGGCCCGCTCCAAGCGCGGCACGGAGCGGCCGGACGCCCCGCAGTACACGATCGAGGAACAGGAACGCCGCGCCCGCGCCCGGTACGGCATGCACTCGGACGACTTCCGCGTCGGCCCGAAGACGGACACCGCCTCCCCCGACCCGGTGTCGATCGGCACCGGCCGGTGAGCGAGAGACAACGAGCAACACAACGATTCAAGAGCCGCGAACGCGAGTGAGCGGCTCGCTCCCGCCCAGAGGGAACAGCCACTTTTCCCCGGAAGCGCGCCCATTCAGGCTCGCTTCATCCCTCGGTGACCAGCCACTTTCCCCAGACGCGAGCCGCTCACTCGCGTTCGCGGCTCTTGAAACGCACGAAACCCCGTCCGTGTTGACGGGGTTTCGTGCGTAATCTCCCGCATTCAGAACGAGTTCTCGTCGCTAAGCACGCGGTCGAAGTCTCCGACGCCGATCCGCATGCAGAGTTGTCGGAAGGTTTCGGCGTGGTCGTCGGTGCTGTGGTGGAGGTGCTCCGCCTCGGCGATCAGCGGCAACTCGTGCCGGCGGCGGACGCCCGCGTCCTTCAGCACCCGGCGGAACGGTTTCAGGTTCGCCGCGTACACGTACAGCAGCTTGTGTTCGTCGAACTGCACCTCGACCGGGCCGTCGGCGCTGAGTACCGCAACCCCCGTGCAGCCGTCGTTGACCAGAAGATCCTCGAACTCGCAGAAGTAGCTGGCGAGGATCGGCCGGTCGATGTGGCTGCGGCGGTAGTCCGCGTGGCGGTCGGTGCCGGACCCGTGGCTCGTTTCGAGCACGACGTGGACTTCGTCGCCGAGCGGTTCGAGCAACCCCAGGAACACGTCGAAGAGCCGTTCCGCGGAGACGGACGCCGCCAGCATCGGCAGCCGGAGCCGAGACTTCCGGTCGCGGAACACGTCGATGCGGTAGCCCTCGCGCGGCCGAATCGGGACGTCCAGGGCCGGGCGGACCGCGTCGGTGAGGGTGAAGCTGCCGTACCGGTTGACGCCCAGGTGGGCCGCGAGCAGGTCGGTGGTCATGGGACGAACCCTCAGCACGGACAACGGAGAGACTTTTCCCCGAAGGGGACAGCACGCCAGGACGGTTGGTTCGCGAGGGTCGGACGAGGGTGCACGGCCTGGTCGGTTGCAAGTCTACCCGGCGTTCGGGGACGGGGCCGGGTCGACGCCACTATTCTACCCCACGCCTCGCCCAGGCTGTGCGGATTTCCGCGAATGGAGCGACGACACCGGCCGTAGCGAGAAGACCGGCAAGATGGGTAGAATTGACCGTGCGGTTCGAGCCGCCCGCCCGGCCGGAATTACGGTCACCGTGCCGAGCGCGAGCTGGACACGCCCGGACGGCCCGGCCGAATGCGATGCGATGTACCGTCTCACCGAGGGTTCGCCGTGCGGAACACCCTGTTCTTCGTCCTCGTGGCCGGGTTCCTGGGCACCGTCGCCGCCGCCGACCCGTCGGGCGTGATCGTCATCCGCCCGAAGACCCCTGAGTCCACGAGCTCGGCCGCACCGCTTCAACGGCCGGTCGTCACCCACACCGACCCGCACCGGCCCGGCTTCGTGATCGTCCGGCCGCAGAAGCCGACCGACACCGCCGTCCTCGTCAACCCGCCGGCGGACCCGAAGGCCGAGCCCAAAGCGGCCCCGCAGCCGCAACCGAAGCCCGAGCCGAAGACGGACCCGAAGGAAGACGGCAAGGTCGTCCTCGAAACCTGGGACGCGGTCTACCTGAAGGGGCTGAAGGTCGGGCACTTCCGCGTCGTCGTCCGCGAGTACGAACGCGACGGCAAGAAGTTCCTGTACGCGACCAAGACGCAACTTCTCACCATCGCCCGGTTCGGCGAGCGGGTCGAGCAGTGGGCCGAGGACGCGACGATGGAACTGCCCACCGGCGAAGTCCTGACCACCCGCATGGCCCAGGGCATCGGCAAGGACCAGAAGCTCTCGCTGACCGGCACCGTTTCCGGCAAGAAGCTCACCGTGAAGATCGAAGGCGCGGCCGGCGGCACGCAGGACGTCCCCTGGCCGGACGGCGTCCTCGGCGTGGCCAAGGAAGCAACGCTGCTCAAGGACCGCAAGCCGAAGCCCGGCGACTCCTTCGAGTACCTCTACTACGAGGGCCGACTCAACCGCGCGATCAAGTTCACTACCACCGTGAAAGAGCCGGAAGAGGTCACGCTCGACGGGCAGAAGCCCCGCAAGCTCGGCCGGGCGGAGATGGCGATGGACCCGATCGGCACCTTCCGCCTGCCGCCATCGACGGTCTTCTACGACCTCGACACCTTCGAGCCGGTGAAGCTCGAATCCGACGTGCCGACGCTCGGCGGCAAGATGGTCGTCGTCCGCACCACGAAGGAGGTCGCCCTCCGCGCCCCCGGCAAGGTGCCCGACCTGTTCGACGTTCAGTCGATCAAGCTCGACCAGCCGATCCCCCGCGTCCACGACCTGGCCGGCGTCGTCTACCGCGTGAAATCCAGCGGCGACGCTCCGGCCGACAAGCTGTTCCCGGCCGACGCCCGGCAGGAACTCCGCAACTTCGACCCCGCCGCGAAGACGGTCGAACTCGCCGTGA
>CAYUHJ010000142.1:5413-16313 GCA_964444365.1 uncultured Alcaligenaceae bacterium
GTCCGCGGCCCCGCCAAGATTCCGAACCCGGTCGCCGACCCCGACAAGGAGTTCCTCGGCACGTCGTTCTTCATCGACTGGGACACCGACGACGTGAAGCGCCACGCCAAGGCCGCGGTCGCGGGGTTGCGGTCCGATGCCGCCTGGGACAAGGCGCGGGCGGTCGAGGCGTGGGTGAACCGCAACATGAAGGCGACGGAATTCTCGCAGGCGATGGCGTCGTGCGCGAACGTCGCCAAGTCGCTGTCCGGAGACTGCACCGAGTACGCGATGCTGTCCGCCGGGATGTGCCGCGCCCTCGGCGTCCCGAGCCGCACGGCGATCGGCCTCGTCTACGCCCCGGCCCGCGACGGCAAGCCGTTCCTCGCGTACCACATGTGGTTCGAGGTGTACGTCGACGGCCAGTGGGTCGCCCTGGACGCCACCCTCGGCCGCGGCTCCGTCGGGCCGGGCCACATCAAGATCACGGACGCCAGCTGGCACGAGGAGAAGTCCTTCGCTCCGCTCCTGCCGGTCCTCGGCGTCCTGGGGGCGAACCCGAAGGTGGACGTGCTGAAGGTGGTCGAACCGCGGTGACCACCCCCCTCGAAGTTGACCCACCACTTCTTCTGCACGACCGACCCCTGTTGCGATACGTGTCGCAACAGGGGGGAACGCCCTCTTCAAGCGGGCGGACCATTCGCGTCCCTGCCACTTACCGTTCCGCCGCCCCCCAATCTCATTACACTGACCACTGCGAACCGCCCGCTTCCCCTGGTGCGACGATGGCGAAATCTGCCGAGCCCGACTTGACCCAGATCCGCAACCTCGGCGTCATTGCGCACATCGACGCGGGCAAGACCACGACCACCGAACACCTGCTCTACTACGCGGCGGCCAAGCACAAGCTCGGGGGCGTCGACGAGGGGACGACCGAGACCGACTACGACCCCGAGGAGCAGCAGCGCGGCATCACCATCTACTCGGCATGCATCCCGTTCCAGTGGCGGGGGTTCACCGTCAACCTCATCGACACGCCGGGGCACGTCGACTTCACCGCGGAAGTCGAGCGCAGCTTGCGCGTCCTCGACGGGGCCGTCGTCGTGTTCGACGGCCAGAAGGGGGTCGAGGCGCAGTCCGAGACCGTCTGGCGGCAGGCGAACAAGTACGGCGTCCCCCGGCTCGTGTTCGTCAACAAGATGGACGTCGTCGGGGCGAACTTCGCGCAAACGCTGAAGAGCATCCACGACCGCCTCACGCCCGACACCGCGAGCATGGGGTTGCCGGTGCCAGTGGTCGTGCCGATCGGGTCGGGGTCGCCGAAGGACAGTGCCACGCCGTTCCGCGGGGTCATCGACCTGATCGAGTGGAAAGCCCTGTTCTTCGACGCGGGGGATCACGGCAAGACGGTGCGAATCGCGGAGATTCCCGAGGACAACGTCGAGTTCGCGAAGAAGTCCCGCGAGCAGATGTTCGACGCGCTGACGCAGTTCGACGACAAGGATCTCATCACGTCGGCCGTCCTTGAGGGGCAGGACCCGGACGTCGAGAAGGTTCGGCAGCTCGTCCGCGAGCAGACTTTGAAGCGGCAGATCTACCCCGTGCTGTGCGGCAGCGGTCGGGAGCACATCGGGATTCAGCCGTTGCTCGACGCGGTGACGTACTACCTGCCGAGCCCGCTCGACCGGCCGCCGGTCCTGGGGGTGAACCCGAAGTCGAAGAAGGAAGAGAAGCGGAAGTGCGACCCGAAGGAGCCGTTCTGCGGGCTTGTCTTCAAGGCGGCGTGGCACCCGAACGGGCACCGCTTCTTCATCCGCGTGTACAGCGGCGTGCTGCGGCCGAACGCGCGAGCGCTCAACCCCGGCAACGACAAGAAGGAGAACGTCGCCAAGCTGTTCCACGTCCACGCCGACCCGAACCGCGGGCTGGAGGAAGTCGAGTCCGCCCCCGCCGGCGACATCGTCGCGGTCATCGGGCTGAAGGACACGAAGACCGGCGACACCCTGTGCGAAACCCAGCACCCGATCGTGCTGGAGTCGATCACGTTCGCGGAAGCGGTCGTCAGCCAGAGCGTCGAGCCCGAGAGCGGGGCGGACAAGGACAAGCTCGCCCAGGCCCTGGAAATGCTGCAACTCGAAGACCCGACGTTCAAGGTGAAGACCGACAAGGACACGGGCCAGACGCTGATCTCCGGCATGGGCACGCTGCACCTCGAAGTGAAACGCCACCGCCTCGAACGCGACTTCCGACTGAAGGTGAAGGCCCGCAAGCCGCGCGTGTCGTACCGGGAAATGCTGCGCGAACACCGCGTCGTCGAGGTCGAGGTCAAGAAGCTCGGCGAACGGGACGTCTACGCGAAGCTCAAGGTCGAGTTCACGAACCACCGCAGCCCGACGCCGGTGGCCGTGGCGAACTTCGTGTCCGGCGACGTGCTGCCCCACGCGATCGGCGTCGCCACCGAGGCCGGGCTGAAGGACGCGCTGCTCACCGGCGAGTTCGGCTACCCGATGATGAACGCCCAGGCGAAGATTCTCGAAGCGAGATTCGACCCGCAACTCTCTTCCGAGGAAGCGTTCGTGATGGCCGCGAACCGGGCCGTCCGGCAGGCGACGGAGGACAACATGATCGTGCTCGAACCGATCATGAAGGTGATCGTCACGACGCCGGACGAGTCGCTGGGCAACATCATCGGGGACATCTCGTCCCGCGGCGGCGAAATCGTGCGGTCGGAAATGATCCCCGGCAAGCTCAGCGAGGTCGAGGCAAAAGTTCCGCTGCGGCTCCTCTTCGACTACGAGGACCGCGTCCGCAGCCTGAGCCAGGGCCGCGCCGCGTCCGCGATGGAGCCTCTGAGCTACGAACGGGCACCGGAAGAAGTGCTTCGCGAACTGCGCGGCGAGTAGGGTTTCGTAGGGTGGGTCAAGCGTTTCGCGCAGACCCACCGGTCTGGTCAAGGACTCGGTGCCGTTTCGGTTGGGTTGATCTTGGTAGCGGTCGTTGCCGTTTCGGTGGGTCTGCGCACGCAAAGCCGTGCTTGACCCACCCTACGGGCGGATTTCTCTCGACACTGAACACTTTGCCACTTATACTCCCGCCGTGTGAACATGCGATCACGTCGCACGCGGGAGTCCGTCCATGCTTCGCTACCTGTTCGTGGACATGAACGCCTTCTTCGCGTCCGTGGAACAGCAGGACTTTCCCAACCTCCGCGGCAAGCCGGTCGCCATCGCGGCCCTGGACGCCCCGACGACCTCCTGCATCGCGGCCAGTTACGAGGCGAAGCGGTTCGGCGTCAAGACCGGCACGCCCGTGTGGGAGGCGAAGAAACTCTGCCCGGAGATCGTCATCCGCAAGGGCCGCCACGAGCGATACGTGGACGTCCACCACGAACTGGTCCGCGCCGTGGGGTTGTGCGTCCCGGTCACGCGGGTCATGTCCATCGACGAGATGGCGTGTCGGCTCATCGGCGTCGAGCAGCGCCCGGACAAGGCGACCGCGATCGCCCGGCAGATCAAGGACACGATCCGCCGGAAGTTCGACCACCTGACGTGCTCCATCGGCGTCGGGCCGAACGTCATGCTCGCGAAGATGGCCGGCGACATGATGAAGCCCGACGGCCTGACGCTCCTGCCGACCGAGGACCTGCCGAAGCGGCTGCCGTCGCTGAAATTGCAGGACTTCCCCGGCATCGGCCCCCGCATGGAACGGCGGCTGATGGCCCAGGGCGTGACCTCCGTCCGGCACCTGCTCGCGCTGACGCCGGCCCAGATGTGCCACGTCTGGGGGAGCCGGGTCCACGGCTGGCGGTGGTGGTACTTGCTCCGCGGCGAGGACGTGCCGGAGAAGCCGACGAAGCGCCGGACGGTCGGGCACTCCCACGTGTTGCCCCCGGAACTGCGAACCGACGGCGGGTCCAAGGCGGTGCTGGCGAAGCTGACGCACAAGGTGGCGGCCCGGCTGCGGCGGATGAACTACTGGGCCGGCGGCATCGTCGTCGGGGTCAGCTACGTCGGCGGGGAGAGCTGGTACGAGGCGACGAGCGTGGCCCACTGCCAGGACACGCTGACGGTGCTGCGGGCCGCCGACTCGCTGTGGGTCCGCCGCCCGCACGGCCGGCCGTTGAAGGTGAGCATCACGCTGACGGACCTCGTCCCGGCCCGGTCCGCAACACCCTCGCTCTTCGACCACGACCGCCAGCTGGTGGACCTGTGCCACATCATCGACCGGCTCAACCGCGTGTTCGGGCCGAACACCGTCTACTTCGGCAGCGTCTTCGGGGCGGGCGACACCGCCCCGATGCGGATCCCGTTCAACGCGATCCCGACCGCCGACCCCGCGGTCCACGGCTCGTTCCGCGGCCGGTACGGGGCGGTGTTCGCGTGACTCACCCCTTCGCGGGGGCGGCCAGCAGGATCAGCACGGCGAGCCCGACCACGGGCAGGACGAGCGCGAACTTGATCGTCTTTTCCACGAACCAGACGCCGAGGCACTCCCGGACGCGGACCTGCATCATCCGGGCGTGGACGGCCGAGCACATGACCATGTGGATCGGCAGGGCCAGGAACGCGAACACGAGGTCCGCCTCCCAGAGCGGGTAGTTCGACGCGGTGTACGCCTCCTGCAGGATCGCGAAGAGGACGGCTTCGACGAAGATCGGCGCGACGAGCAGCGAGACGACGATGCCGACCGACCGGAGCATCGACGGGAGCGGCACCCCGCACAGCGAGCAGGACACGCGGAACAGGAGCAGCTCGAACCCGAGCCAGGCCATCAAAAACCCGGCCAGGCAGCACACCACCCCGAGCATCGCGCCGTTCATCCGTGGCTCCGATCACTTCACGAACTTGCCGACGGTTTCGAGGAACTCGGCGTTGGACTTGGTCTTGCCGAGCTGCTTGACGAGACCTTCCATCGGGTCGGCCCCGCCGCGGATGCCGAGGAGGCTGCGGCGGAGGAGGTTGACCCGCTCCAGCGTCTCGGGGGGGAGTAGGCGTTCTTCCTTGCGGGTGCCGGACTGGGCGAGGTCGATCGCCGGGAACACCCGCTTGTCCGCGAGCTTCCGGTCGAGGACGAGTTCCATGTTCCCGGTCCCCTTGAACTCCTGGAAGATGACGTCGTCCATGCGGGAGTTCGTCTCGACGAGGGCGGTGCCGAGGATCGTCAGGGTGCCGCCTTCCTCGAACGCGCGGGCGGCCCCGAAGAGTTTTTTCGGGGCGTCGAGGGCCCGGCTGTCGACGCCGCCGGACATGGTCCGGCCGCTGCCGGCGGACTTGTTGTAGGCCCGGGCCAGCCGGGTCAGGCTGTCGAGCAGGACGAACACGTCCCGGCCCTGTTCGGTGAGCCGCTTCGCCCGTTCGAGGACGAGTTCCGCCGTCCGGGTGTGGACCGCGGCGTCCTGGTCGTTGCTGGACGCGATCACCTCCCCCTTCACGCTGCGGCGGAACTCGGTCACTTCCTCCGGGCGTTCGTCGACGAGCAGCACCATCAGGTGCATGTCCGGGTAGTTCGTCGCCACGGCGTTCGCGATGTGCGACAGCAGCACCGTCTTCCCGGACCGCGGCGGGGCGACGATCAGCCCGCGCTGCCCCTTCCCGACGGGGGTGAACAGGTCGAGGACGCGGGTCGTCAGCGGCTCCGGGCCGGTCTCCATCCGCAGCCAACTGGTCGGGTCGGTGGCGGTGAGTTCGTCCCACCGGCGGCGGCGGTACAGCTTCGCCTCCGTCCCCTCGATCTGGTCGATGGTCGCGAGCCGGGGGCCGGTCGACCCCTTCCGCGGCGGTTCGAGCGGGCCGGACACCAGGAGCCCCTGGGCCAGCCCGAACTTCTGGATGAGCGGCTGGGAGACGTAGGGGTCGGACGCGCGGGCGGCGTAGTGCCGGGCCGGGTCGCGGAGGAACCCGAACCCTTTCGGGTGGAGTTCGAGGACGCCTTGAAAGGTGGAAGTCTTGTCGGCAGTCGTCATCGGGTGCGGCTTTCGAGAAACGGAATCACCCCACCGGGTCGGCGGACAATCGAGTAGCGGCCGGCGAGGGAACAGGAAGCGATCGACGGGGAACGGTCGGCGGCCCACGGGTTCGGGCAGTGAATGGCGGGTGGCCGATGGTGCGATTCTAACGCCCCGCCGGCCCGCCCGCCAGCGGGAAAATCCCAACCCGCGAACCCGGTTCGGGCCGACCGGTGCCGCGCGCCGCGATTGAACGGGATCGGCCCGAAGAATAGACTAACCCGAACCCCGGAGTCGGTGTATGGCCACCACCTTGACCGTCCCCCGCGCCACGCTCGACGACCTCGCCCGCGTCGAGGGGAAGGCCGAACTCGTCGCTGGAAGGCTGGTGCATTACATGGCCACTGGCCACAGGCCCAACACTGTCGCTGGCCGCATCTTCCGTCGACTTGCGGACTACGCGGACGGCTTCGGAGGGTGCGCCTACACCGACAACGCCGGGTTCGCCGTGCCGGAACTGTCGACCGGACGCGAGTCGTTCTCCCCGGACGTGGCGTACTACACCGGCCCGCTGCCCGCCAACGCGATGCGGTTCGTCCCCGGCCCGCCGGACTTTGCCGTCGAGGTCCGCAGCGAGAACGACTCCGGGCCCGCCGCCGAGGCCGAGATGGCCGGCAAGCGGGCCGAGTATTTCGAGGCGGGCACGAAGGTCGTCTGGGACGTGGACCCGGTGGCGAAGGTGGTCCGCAGCTACCGGGCGGGCGACCCGACCCCCGCCGAGTTCCGGCCCGGCCAGCAGGCGGACGCGGAACCCGCCGTCCCCGGCTGGCGGCTCGCGGTCGACTGGCTGATGGCGTAATCGAGTCGTTCCCTCCCCAATTCGGCGCATCCACTCATGGCGGTCAACCTTCCCCCGCACTACCACGACGCGGAAGCCCGGTACAAGAAGGGCAAGACGCCGGAGGAGAAGCTCGCCGCGCTGCGGGAAATGTGGGTGCTGCTGCCGAAGCACAAGGCGAGCGAGAAGGTCCAGGCGGACCTGAAGACGAAGATCAGCGAGCTGACGGACGAGATCGACGCGGCGAAGGCCGGCCCGAAGAAGGCGGCACCGGGGACGTTCAAGATCCCCCGGCAAGGGGCCGGGCAGGTCGTGTTCCTCGGCCCGCCGAACGCGGGGAAGTCCCGCCTGCTCACGAAGCTGACGAAGGCGTCGCCGGCCGTCGCCCCGTACCCGTTCACGACCCGCGAGCCCGTGCCGGGGATGATGGATTTCGAGGATGTCCGCATTCAACTCGTCGACCTGCCGCCGATCACCGCGGACCACTTTGACACGTTCATCACAGACATCACCCGTGCCGCCGACGCCGCCGTTCTGTTCCTCGATTTGGCCAACGACGACGGCCCGGCCGAGACGCAAGCGGTTCTCGACCGGCTGAAGCAGGCTCGCCGGCAACTCGTCCCGACTCGTCCCACGGGGGACGACGACCCGACGACATACTTCTTGCCGACGATCCTGGTCGCGACGAAGGCGGACGACGAGGCGGCGGACATCCGGCTCGAAATCGCCAAGGAGACGTTCCCCGACACGTTCCCCCTGGTGGTCATCGCGGCCGAGCGGGGGGACGGGTTGGACGAACTCCGCGCGAAGCTCTACGGGCTGCTCCGCGTGATGCGGATTTACACGAAGCAACCGGGCAAGCCCGCCGACACCGGCAGCCCGTTCACCTGCCCGATCGGGTCCACCGTCATCGAGTTCGCCGGCCGCGTCCACGGCGACTTCGAGGAGACGCTCAAGTCCGCGAGGGTCTGGGGTTCGGCCGCGTTCGACGGCCAAACCGTCGGCCGCGACCACGTATTGAAGGACAAGGACGTCGTGGAACTGCACGTGTAGCCCGTTCCACGATGTGCATCCTTGCGATTATTTCAACCCGCCGATGGCAAAAATCACCGCCACCGCGATCACCCCGATCACCAACGCGACGGTGATTGCGATGACGTAGTACATTGCCGCGACGAGCATGCCCCGGGGGAACGTCGTCGGGAGCATGAGTGACGAGAAGCCGGCCAGTGAGAGGAACCCAACCGGCATTGAGATCAAGTTCGCAATGAGCTCCGCGGCTTTCTCTTTCTCGGGAGTATTCGGCTGCATGACGCCGATCACGCCGAGAGCGATGATGAACCCGATGATCCCGTTCACGATTCCGGCAGCCAGAACGATGAGCATGCCCCAGCCGAGGCTCGGTTCCGGAATCGGTTCCACTTCGCCGCTGTCGTCCCGGTCGTAACGGTCCCGATCACCGTAGCGGTCCCGCCGCCCGTACCGGTCTTCTTCGTACCCACCTTCATAATCGTCGTCACGGTCGCGATCTCGCCGGCGGGAGGTGCCGGGTTTCGCCCCGAGGATCTTGTTCGCAACGGAAACGCCGGCGCGAAGGATGACGCTCCCGATCGCCAAGCCGAGAGGAATCGCGACGATCAGACAGCACAAGACGCCTGCAATCGCGGCTCCGGCAGCGCCGGCGTTCGGTCCTGGTCCCACGATCAACTCTCCAGCATGGGTGACGGTGACGGGTTTGCGTTCGTGGAAGGATACGAACGCCCCCGCCCCCGGCCACGTGCCGCGTCACTTCGGCAGTTCCAGCTCGATGGCCGGGAGTTCCGTTGTGGGTTTTGTCGCGTCCACGGGGAACCCGAGGAGCCCGTCCTTGCCCTTGTGGAAGCCGCCCTCGTGCCAGTACACGACGCGCCACTTCCCGGCGGGGACATGCTTGATCTCGAAGTGGCCGTCGTCGTCCGTGATCGCGAAGTACGGGTGATCGAACACGCGGATACGGCCTTGCATCCACGGGTGGATGTCGCACTTGAAGAGGATCGGGCTCGTCTGGGCTTCCAGCGTGCGATCGTTTCGGCGCGATTGCGCGGATTGGAGCGTCACGTTGAACGACTCCAGATCGGAGGTGAAGTTGATGTTGTGCGCGACCGGGGCCGAGTTCTTCACCTCCAGCGTGTCCCCCGCCCGGGCCGCCAGAATCCGCGGCTCGAATTGACAACACGGCTGGTCGATGACGTGGTGCTTCGCCTTCGGCGTGAGCAAGTCCGGGTGAATCTTCGACTGCGGGAACCGCTCCTTGCGGTCGGCCGAGTCCGGCCGCAGCCAGACGACGACGTTTTTCACGCCCTTCGTTTTCGGGTTCACGATCAGCGCCGAATCCACCAGCGGGCCGTCCTTCAGGCAGTGCTCCTTGTCCGCGGACGGGTCGATCTTCTTCGGCTCCGGCGCGGCCGTGAGTTTGACGCGGCCCTTGATCGTGACCCACTCCGCGGCCGGGGCGACGGGCACGCTCGGCTCGACGACTTTCGGCGGCTCAACAACCTTCGCCGGTTCGACGGGCTTCGTCGGTTCCGTAGGCGGCGGGGGAACCACCGCGACGGGGGCCTCCTTCTCCTTCGGAAAGTTCGCCGCCACCGCGACGCCGATGGCCGCGACGATTGCGAGCACGCCGACCCCGATCCCGAGTTTCGTGACAGTGGACATCGCCGTTGCTCCGTTTGCCAGTGTGGTGATGGCGGCCGCGACCGCCTTCCCGGCGAACGCGGACGCCGCGATTCCGACCGTGGTTTCCCGCAGGAGGGGCGGTACCACCGCTGCCGCCGTCCCCGCCAGGACCGCCCCCGCGAGCAACCCCGCCGACAAGGTGGCTCCCCGGGCGGTCAAGCGAACCCGCAACAGATCCTTCGCCCGGTCGAGCCGTCGCCGCAGCGTGCTGAGGCTCCAGCCGAGCGTTTTCGCAGCCTCGTCCTGGGTTTTTTCGCGGACGAAGCACTCCAGCACGGCGGCCCGGAGGGGGTCGGGCAGCCGCGTGATTTCGTCGTCGAGTGCGAGCAGGAGGTCGTCGAAGTTCGGCTCCGCGTCCGGCTTCGTCGCCCCGGCGACCGCGTTGCGGACCTCGAACCGGCGCTGCGTCCGCCGGGCGTTCAGGGACACCCGCCGGGCCACGCCGAACAGCCAGTTCGCCAGCGACGGCCCGACCCGGACCCGCCCGGCCTTCCGCGCCAGCACGAGAAACACGGCCTGGAACGCATCATCGGCCAGGTGCGAATCCCGCAGCACCCGCCGGCAGACGCCGAGGACCATCGGCCCGTGGCGGTCGACCAGAGCCGCGAACGCGGATTCATCCCCGGTGCGGGCGAACCGGTGCAACAGTCCGCGGTCGTCGTCCGAATCGGGCACGGGCGGTCGGCGGGCGAGGAGCCGGATCGGCATGCGGGCCTCCGAGGGAAGTCACCTCATCATGTCCGCCGGGGGTCGGAAGTGTTCAGAAAAACCTCGCTGGCCGGATGACAGGTCCGGTCGTGCGGGTCGGGCCGGGGAATCCCGACAATCGAAACGACCTTCCCAGATTCCGTCGCCTGCCCAAGTTGCTATCCTGGACCTCGCCGGCCCGCTTCTCCCCGAGAATCCCCCATGCGCCGCTCGGTCCGCCCCCTGCTGACGACCCTGGAAGACCGCTCCACCCCGGCCGCTATCGGGGCGCTCGACCCGTCGTTCGCCGCCGCGGGGGTGCTCTCCACGAACTTCCTCGCCGGGAAGAACAGCGCCTACCACGCGGCGATCGGGCTGCCGAACGGGTCGGTCGTGACCGTCGGGACGGACGGGGCCGACTTCGTCGTCGCGCGGGTGTTGGCGAACGGCACCTTCGACCCGACGTTCGGCACCGCCGGGAAGACGACCATCGACTTCGGCGGCACGCTCGACGAGGCGTTCGCGGTCGCCACGGACTCGCAGGGCCGGCTCGTCGTGGCGGGCTCGACGAACAGCGGCAAGGGCTCGTTCGCGGTCGCCCGGCTGTCGGCGGCCGGCGTCCTCGACCCGACCTTCGACACCGACGGCAAGGCGACGATCAACGTGACCTCCGGGGCCGACGTGGCCTACGCCCTCGCGATCGGGGCGACGGACGACATCACCCTGGCCGGGGA
>CAYUHJ010000143.1:0-6287 GCA_964444365.1 uncultured Alcaligenaceae bacterium
GTCGGCGATCAAGAACAAGGACTACCTCGGGTACTACGAACGGCAGTACGGCAAGGTGGCGTAACCCGGTTAGCCGCGAGGCAACGCCGAGCGCGGACTGCACCCATGAGACGCTGGAAGGCCCACCGCGGAAAAGTCGCCGCCCTGTCGTTCAGCCGCGACGGGCGGTTCCTCGCGTCCGTGACGGGGTCTGGCAAAGACGTGTTCATCTGGGACGCGACTGCCGGGGAACTGGTGCGGAAACTGACGCCGGCCGAACTTGAAGGTAGCCCCGGCCCAGATCGGTTCAATGCTGCGTCTGTCGCATTCGCACCCGATGCTGACTTGCTCGCCGTTGGTCGGAAGTCGTGGGTCGAATTGATTTCCACGACAACTTGGAAGGTCCATGCCGACTTTTTCACCGGTCATGATTCATCTGGCACCGGCACGGCATACGAACTCGCAGTCGGTAGCGGTACTGATCCCCTCGTGGCGTCGGGTCACACGGCAGAGATCAACATCTGGTCCGTCGCGGGGAGGGAACTGCGGCGGATCAACGCCTGGAATGCATCTGGCAATGCGCAGATCGCGTTTTCGCACGATGTTCGTTACTGCCCAGACGGCTCCCGTATCGCGTTCGCGTCGACGAAAACGATCGAGTCCCACCCAGCGTCGCTGGACGACCCGGAAGACGTGATCCGATACGTCGGCCACAAGAACAAGGTATGGGTGCTGCGATACACCCCCGATGGCCGGTCGCTGATCTCGGCTTCGTCGGACGGCACCGCTCGCGTGTGGGACGCCGACACCGGGGCCCAGAAACGTTGCTTCGAGTTCGACGTGGGAAAGATGCTCGCGGCCGACGTGTCCCCGGACGGGACCGTCGCAGCAGTGGGTGGCGCGACCGGCGAAATCATCGTGTGGGATTTGGATTGACCGACCCCGAAAGCGCTACACGTCGGGCCTCGAAACTCGGCCCGACCTACAAGAAAGGATTTCTTCAATGGCACTCCGCGGCGTCATCCTGGCCGGCGGCAAAGGCACCCGCCTCGGCGAACTGA
This sequence comes from uncultured Alcaligenaceae bacterium, assembly GCA_964444365.1. Lineage (GTDB taxonomy): Bacteria > Planctomycetota > Planctomycetia > Gemmatales > Gemmataceae > CAYUHJ01. The sequence continues at coordinate 1,041 of CAYUHJ010000143.1, forward strand.
CCAAGGTCACGAACAAACACCTGCTCCCCGTCGGGCCTTATCCGATGGTCTACCACCCGATGAAGAAACTCATCGGGGCCGGGATGCAGGAAATCCTTCTCGTGTCCGGCACGGAACACATGGGCGACTTCGTCGAACTCCTCGGTTCCGGGGCCGCCCACGGGTGCCGGCTGACGTACCGCGTGCAAGACGAGGCCGGCGGGATCGCACAGGCGCTCGCCCTCGCGGAACACTTCTGCACCGGCAGCCGGGCGTGTGTCCTTCTCGGCGACAACATCTTCCGCGACCCGTTGATTCCGCTTCTGGAAAAGGCGAACTCCCGGCCCGACTGGGCGTGGGTCGGGCTGAAGCAAGTCCCCGACCCCGGCCGGTACGGCGTCGCTGAACTCGACGGCGACCGCGTCATCAGCATTGAAGAAAAGCCGAAAGAGCCGAAGTCCGACACGGCCGTCGTCGGCATCTACATCTACCCGCCGGACGTGTTCGGCGTCATCAAGACGCTCAAGCCGAGCGGCCGCGGCGAGCTCGAGATCACGGACGTGAACAACTACTACCTCAAGCAAGGCCGGATGGGGTTCGACATCCTCGACGGCTACTGGACGGACGCGGGGACGCTCGATTCGCTGGACTACGCGAACGAACTGGTCCGCAAGGAACCGCCGCGGTTCTGAGTCTCGGGTTCGGTCTCCGGAGGGTGGGTCGAGCCGCGGTGGCGAAGACCCACCCTCCGGAGACCGCTCGTTGCCGTTTCGGCGGGTCTTCGCCGAAGCGGCTCGACCCACCCTGCCAAGACATACCCCCGCCACGGTTTTGACGGCCCGTGTTGACGCCGACGCCCGTTCGACCTACTCAGGAAGTGAGACACCCGCGTTGTTCCGCACCCGAGAGGGCCGCCCGTGCTGGTCGTCGGCCGTCGGCAATTCGCCTCGCAGTTCCGGTGGTTCCTGCTCGCCCTGCTGCTGACGGCGGCGTCCGCGGGGTGGTACGCCTACGAGGCGTCCCGGTCGTCGGAACTCCCCGGCGGCGGGTCCTTCGTGGGGCTCGTGCTCGGCACCGTCGGGGCGGCGATCATCCTCTTCGAAATGCTCATCTGGCCGCGAAAGCGGTTCGCCCGGTTCCGGACGCTGCCGCTCATCCGCACGAAATTCTGGATGAAGGCGCACATCTGGCTCGGCCTGCTCGTCGTGCCGGTGGCGGTGCTGCACTCCGGGTTCCGGTTCGGCGGCGTCCTGACGACGACCCTGATGGTCGTCTTCATCGTCGTGATCGTCAGCGGCATCTGGGGCCTGTTCCTGCAACACGTCATTCCGCGGTTGATGCTGGAACTGGTGCCCGAAGAGGTGCCGGAAGCGGAGATCGAACGGGTGATGGTGTCCCACACGCGGGAGTTCGAGCGAGCCCTGGCCGTCGACCGCGGCAAGCTCGGCGGGCCGGAATTGCCCGGCACGGACCTGATCGGCCGGTTCTTCGAGAAGGAGGCCCAGGCGTACCTCCTCGGGGAGAAGGTGATCCCGGACCTGCGGTCCGCCCGGCGGTCGGCCGCCGTGTTCGCGTCGATGACGATGGCGATTCCCCCGTCGGCCCACCCGCGGTTGAACGAACTCCGGGCGCTGTGCGACCTCCGCCGGCAGTTCGACATCCAGGCCCGGCTGCACTGGTGGCTGCACAGCTGGGTGTGGGTGCATTTGCCGTTGTCGGTGGCGCTGGTGGGGCTGCTGGTGGCGCACATTTACACGGCGCTGCGGTTCATTTGATGGCTATGATGGACGGCAGGAGGGCACCGTCATGAGCTTCCTGGAAGAGACGATCGACGCGACCCTGGACTCGAACGGACAGTTGAGTCTATCCCGTGAACCGCGTTTGCCGTCGGGACCGGTTCAAGTCACGATCCGGGTGAATGCGGGTTCCCCGCGCCGCGGCTTAGCAGATGTGGTCCGCGAAATCGCCGCTGAGCAGCGCGCACGTGGCTTCGTGGGGCGTTCCGAAGAAGAGATCGCTGCCGAACGAGCTGCAAACCTTGCGGAGGACGAGGAGCGAGACCGGGTACTGGACGCGGCTCGACATGGGGGGGGGTAAGTGCTGTACTTCCTCGACACTGCGGTTGTCATCTATGCTGTTGAGGGCAGCCCCGTCAATCAACAACGCGCCCTCACCCATCTCGCATTCCTCGAACAGAACGGTCATCGTTTCGTGATTAGTGAACTGACACGCACCGAATGTCTTGTTCCGATGTTTGACCTGAGTGTGAGTCAAAAGTTATCGTATTTCTTCCAGTTCTTTCACGGAACCAATTTGCGGACGATTCCGCTGACCTCAGCCATGCATGACCGGGCCGCCGCGATTCGTGGTGGACACGCTTACCCGGCGAACTCGTCGGCTCAACCAAAGCGTTACGGGCTGGCCGATGCTTTGCATCTTTCGGCCGCGATTGAATCCGGGTGCGAAGTCTTCCTGACCAACGATAATCGACTTACGAACTTTCCGGACATCACGGTGGAGACGTTGCCGTGACCCGAAGGATTCTCGTCCGCCCGAGGTTCGCCTAATGTCCCTGCCGCGAACGAGCAAGGAAAAGTCCGCCCGGATCGACTGGGGGTACCACGCCGCCAAGCGGCCGATGGTGCGCGTCCGGACGTGGCTGTGGGTGCTCGCGTTCGCCCTCGTCGCGGTGCCCCTCGTCGGGGCGACGGTCGGGTACGCGCTCACGGACACCGGGCACACGACGTTCACCGCCTCGGCGTCGCGGGGGCCGCTCACGAACGCCCACGCCGCCTGGGACACGCAGTGCGAGGCGTGCCACGTCCCGTTCCAGCCGGTCAGCGGGGACGCGAAGTCGGCCCGGCTTCTGGCGACGTTCGGCATCGGGCCGGGCCACCCGAAGGACGCGAGCGCCAGCGTGCGGTGCGAGCAGTGCCACGCCGGGCCGCCGCACAACCCCGCCGCCAAGGCCGAGTCGACCGTCGGCTGCGCCACCTGCCACCGCGACCACCAGGGCCGGGACTTCTCTCTCGTCAACCTCGCGGACTCCAACTGCACCAGCTGCCACGCGAACCTCGGGCCGCACCACCTGAACCCGGCCGGCATGACCGTCGCCGCCAACATCTCGTCGTTCACCGGGGACCACCCGGACTTCCGCCCGGTGACGGCCAAGCACAAGCGGGCGATGAAGTTCAGCCACGCCGTCCACATGGCCCCCGGCATGGGCCTCGGCGGCAAGAGTGCGTACAGCCTGTCGAAGATGGACGACCCCGCCGACCGGGCGAAGTACGCCGCCATGCTGAAGATCACGGACCCGAACGCGGCGATCCAACTCGACTGCGCCTCGTGCCACAAGCCGGACGCGAAGGGCGCGTACTACGAGCCGATCAGTTTTGAGGCGAACTGCAAGGCGTGCCACCCGCTGACGTTCGACGAATCCCCCGGCCTGCGGACGCGGTCCGTCCCGCACCACAGCCAGCCGGACGCGATCGACCGGTACCTGCGCGAAGTCTATTCCGCCCGCTACCTCGAAAGCCAACTCCAGGGCGCGGCGGGCGTCGACCGCGGCACCGGTCGGGTCGACCCCCGGATCGAAGACCTCGACCCGAAGGCGAAGGCCGCGGCGATGACGCAGATCGAGACGGAAGTGGCGAAGGCGAAGCGCGACCTGTTCGCCGGGAAGAAGGCGTGCCTGGAGTGCCACCACGCCGAGTTCCCCGCCCCCGGCCCCGGTGTGGACCCGCGAATTCCCACGAAGATTATCCCCGCCACGTCGCCTGCGATGTGGCTCACAAAGGGGAAGTTCGACCACGCCGCCCACCGCGCGGTGCAGTGCAACCAGTGCCACCAGGGGGCGTACCGCACCCTCGACGACGAGCGGAAGGCGGCCCGGCAGTACGCCGCCGGTGCAACGTCGGAGGACGCCGTTTACCAGCACCCGCCGGACGTGCCGGGCATCGCGAACTGCCGGCAGTGCCACAGCCCGGCCCGCGTCGAGAACGGCGTGACCCTCGGCGGCGTGCGGTCGGCGTGTACCGACTGCCACGCCTACCACCACGGCAGCCAGACGCCGAAGAACCCGCCGGGGTCGGTCGCCGACTTCCTCCGCGGCCGACCGTCGAAGTAGACCTGCCAGTTGAAATCAGCCATTCTCCCGGAAGTGATCGCGGACTTTCCGCGGCGCTTCCGGTACGATGGCGTCCATTCCCACCCTCCCCCTCACCGGACCCGCTGCCATGTCCGCGTTCACCCGCCGTCAGTTCCTGGCCACGTCCGCCGCCGCGCTCACCGCCGCGAGCTACAACCGCGCCGCCGACGCCCCGAACGAGAAGATCCGCCTCGCGGTGATGGGCGTCCGCAGCCGGGGGAAGCAACTCATCAACTACCTGTCCAAGCTCGACGGGTACGAAATCACCCACCTCGTCGAGATCGACGATACCGTCGTGCCCGATGCCCTCAAAGCCGTCAAGCAAGCGACGCCGCCGAAGGTCGAGAAGGACCTGCGCACGGTGCTTCAAGACAAGTCCGTGACGGCCCTCGTCGTCGCGGCCCCGGACCACTGGCACGCCCTCGCCACCGTGTGGGGCTGCCAGCACGACAAGCACGTCTACGTCGAGAAGCCGGTGTCCCACGACATCGCCGAGGGCCGGGTCATGGTGGAGGCGGCGCGGAAGTACAAGCGGGTGGTGCAGGCCGGCACGCAGCGCCGGTCGGCGGACCACGTCCTCGCGGCGCGGGAGTACGTCGCGTCGGGCAAGCTCGGGAAGGTGGCGTTCGCCCGGGCCGCCATCGCGGGGTCGCGGAAGCCGATCGGAAACGTGAAGGATTCCGAGGTGCCGAAGGGCGTCGACTACGACCTGTGGCTCGGGCCGGCCAAGGCCCGCGCGTTCAACGCGAACCACTTCCACTACAACTGGCACTGGTTCTGGGAGTACGGCACCGGCGAGCTCGGCAACAACGGCATCCACGGCCTCGACGTCGCGCGGAACGTCCTGCAACTCGACGCCCCGACGCGGGTCACGTCCGCCGGCGGGAAGTACGTCTTCGCCGACGACCAGGAAACGCCCGACACGCAGCTCGCCACGTTCGAGTTCCCCGGCGTCACACTCGCCTGGGAGCACCGGACCTGGGACCGCGTCGCGATGGAGAACGAATCCTTCGGCGTCGCGATCCACGGCGAGAAGGGGACGATGTTCTTCGGCCTCAAGGGGTGGGTGGTGAAGGCGGGGAAGAACAACGAGGAGGTGATCGACTCCCACGCCCACGCGA
>CAYUHJ010000143.1:6297-16091 GCA_964444365.1 uncultured Alcaligenaceae bacterium
ACCTCCGGTCCCGATCTCGCCGCGCATCACGCCAACTTCTTCGACGCCATCCGCGGCACGAAGCCGGCCAACGCGGAGATCGAGGAAGGCCACAAGAGCACCCGGCTGTGCCACCTCGGAAACATCGCCTTCCGCACCGGCCGGGCGATCAAGTTCGACGCGAAGACGGAAACGGTCGTCGACGACGCCGAGGCGAACAAACTGCTGGGCCGGGCGTACCGGACCGGGTTCGAGTTGCCGAAGATTTGAGTTCGCGAGCGATTCCTGGCGAGCGACTCTTGGCGAGCGTCACCCGTGAGGGTGACGAGTGCTTCCGGGGTGGAGAACTCGTCACCCTCACGAGTGACGCTCGTCAAGAATCCCATTACTTCACCAGCCCGTAAACCAGCCACGCGAGGCTCGCCAGGCCCGCGCCGGCGGCGAACATCGCGGCGTCGCGCACCAGCCGCTTGAGCCCCGGCGGCTGGACGGCGGCCTTCAGGAAGCCCCACTGCGTCTTCGCGGACTTCGGCCAGGACTCGGTGCGGCGGTCGATCTCTGCCAGCATCCGGTTGCCGCCCCGTTTGCCGGCCTCCGCCGCGATCGCGAACGCCTGCACGTCCAGCCCGTCCAGCTTTCCCGCGAGTTCCGGCGATTCCACGGCCCCGAGGGCGACGGCCAGGGAGGTGTACGCCAGGTTCGTGTTCCGGGCGAAGTCCGTGCGGCCGCGGAGTTCCCGGAGCAGGTTCTCGTACAGGTCGGTGGAGTCGGTCGCCAGTACCGGGCCGAAGTGGACGAGGGCCGCTTCCAGGTCGGTCTGCAGCCCGGCGTCGTTGGCCCGCTTCAGGAGTTCGCCGGCCACCGCGTCGAAGACTTCCGTCTTCGTGATCGGCGGCACCACCGGCGGCGTGACGGCCAGCGCGTCGGCGGCCGGCTTCATCGCCTCCGCGGTGAACGTCGGAGCGTCGAGGTACGTCCGGACCGCCTGGACCGCCGCGGCCCGGGCCTTCACGTCCTCGCCGACCTGCGGTTCGTCCCGCAATTTGCCCAGGAATTCGAGCAGACTCGGGACGTGGAGGATGTCGACGGGCGGGTCCGCGAGAAACTGCCGGCCGATCCGGTCGAGCCCGCTCTGCCCCTGAAAGAGTTCCAGCACCCGCGGCCCCTGGGTGCGGATGAGGTGGTCCGCGTCGATCTTCCCGGCCGTCAGCGTCGCTTCGAAGAACTTGTTCAGCAGGGACGCGGGGTAGTCGGACGCCTTGCCGACCAAGTCCTCGAACCACGGGTGCGACGGCGCTTCCGCGAGCAGCACGTCGTACAACTTGGTCGGCTTGTCCGGGTCGCCCTTGCCGTCGACCGGCTGGAGCAGCGTGTGGGCCAGCGCCGGGTGCAGGGCCAGCGTCCGGGCGAAGGTGGCGGACGGCTCCCCCTCGCGGGCCAGGGTCGCCCGTGCCCCGGCGAGGTGGTACGCCCGCGGCACGTCGATCGCGAGCAACTCGGCGAGCTTCTCGGCCGGCACGTCGGTCCACTTCGCGAGGGCCGGGTCCACGCCGGCGTTCGGGTTCTGCTGCTGTTTGAACCGCACGAACCGGGCGAGCAGGTACCACCGCATCTCCCACGACAGCGCGTCGGGGTCCGTGATCTGGCCCAGCAGTTCGCCCCAGACGGCGTTCGCCTTCGCCGGGGCGGCCATCGGCAGGATCACTTCCAGGGCGTTCGCCGTGCGGTTCTTGTCGCCCGCCTTCAGGGCCTTCAGCCCCTCCTCGCGGACGGTCGTGCCGAGCTTCGCCATCACGTCGGACTTCTGGCGAAGGCTCTGCACCACGCGGGAGAACGAGGTGTTCGCGAAGTCGCGGTCGTCGAGCGCCCATTCGAGGAACTGCTTCTGGGCGTCCGCCCGGCCGGCCACCCACGCGGCCAGCGGCGGGTACTGCAGGGCTTCGGTGGCTTCCGCTTTCGTCAGCACGCCGGTCCCGCGGGCGAGGCGGAACACGAGGTCGAACTGCCGGGAGCCGGACATGCCGAGCCGCTGCCAGGTCGCCTTGAACTCGTCGAGCGGGCCGAACTCGCCGGTGGCCAGGGCGTGCGCGGCGAACTCCGCGAACGGCACCGGCGTGGCGATCAGCGACTGCCGGCCGGTGAAGGTGTTGAACCCGACGCCGCCTTCGGAGTAACAGTCGGCCGGCAGGTCCCACTCGGCCGCGCCGCCGTCGTACCCGACCAGCCGGGCCGGGCTCGACCGCGGTTCCGGCTCGTAGGTGCTGAACGTGAAGTCGTCCAGCATCCCGGTCGGGAACGCCCGCGTGACGGCGTACACCACTTTCGCCACGTCCTCGGCCGGGGCGACGACGAACACCTTGGAGTGCGGCGGCGTCCCGAGCAGGGCCGTCAGCGTGAATTCGAGCAGCTCCCGCTTCGCGGCGGTCGACAGCCATTCCTTCACGACGGCGTCGTCGAGGACGTCCGCGACGGGCAGGTACGGCAGGTCCGGGAGTTCGCCGAAGGTGTGCGGTTCGGACCGCTGCCACATCGGGCTGCCCCACGTCTGGATCGCGAGCTGGGCGTCCGCGGTGGGGGGAACGTGCAGCAGGGCGTGGGCGAAGTACGCCTTCTCGCCCGGCGAGACGTGGACCAGGACCCGCCCCGCCGACGCGGTGCCGACGAGGGCCAGCCGCACCGGCAGCGGCCGGTCGGACTCGGGCGGGCGGCCCGGCGGGGTCTTGAACCCGGAGAGGAGAACCGCCGTCGTGAGTTCTTCCGGCGACAGCCCCGCGGTGCCGGCCCGGAACGTCGGCGGGGTGTCGGCCGCGGCGGAATCGGGCGACCCGGCGGCGAGTGAGCCGGCGGCGTACAGTTGCTTCATACCGTCACCTGGGTGCGGGGCGTCCACCGGAGCCCGTGCGGGTCCGGTGGACGTTTTACAGGCGACGGGGCCGTAACGAAGCGGCCGCCGCGAAAATCTGCCGGAACCGGCGGCGGGTCACTTGTCGGCGGCCGCCGTCACGGTCAGGTCCGCGAACTCGACGGCGACTTCCTCGGCGAAGAACTTGGTGGCGAAGAGTTCGACGACGACGGCCTCCCCGTGGCGCTCCTCCTTGCAGTCTCGGCCGTTGTACGCGACCGTGTCTCGGCCGGTGCCGGGTTCGACGAAGCCCGCCGAGAACACGCCGCCCGTCCGCGCCGCCCAGAGCCGACACCCGTGCGTCAACCCGCCCTCGACGCCGGTTTCTCGTCCCACGCACGAACTGCGGTTCGGCGTGGTCATCCGGGTCGTGTGCGAGCAACTGGCCTCCCATTCCCCGTTCGGCCGATACACGGCCAGGGCGGACAGCAGGTCGAACCGCTGGGGCCGGGGGGTGTTGGCGTCCGCGACCACGAAGCCGGCCGCCACGTTCGAGCGGGGATTCCGCCGGTTGCGGACCGGCTCCCCGTCCGGCCAGTCCGCCGCATTCGGGAACCGAACGTGGACTTCGACCCGGAAGTCCCCGTCGAACGTCCGGGCCACGGGAAGCCGGCTGTCGGGGGGGTTGATATGCCGATCCATCAGCGCTCGGGGCAGAACGAGGCGGAGGGCCTGGTCTTTCGTGACCTCATAGGCGACGCCCCCGACCGTGCCGGTCTTTCGCGCCAACTTCAGCGGTGCCCACGGGTCGCGCGGCGTCTCGCGGACCGGGGCGGCGAGGACCGCGGTGCCGAGGGAGACCAGGAGAAGGACGAGGCGGGTGGGCATTTCGAGGCCTCCGGGGGAGGAAGGGTCGCGTTCCGGGAACATGACGAGAAATCGACCGGAACCTGACGCGCCGGCTGTGTAACAACCGTCGGTCACCTCCGCTTGACGTGGGATTCCAGGTCGAACTCCCGCACCACCGCGTCGAGTTTCGCTTCCGCCCGGGAAAACGTCTCCGCGTCGGCGACGATCGTGACCTCGACGCGGCCGGTGAGTTCCTCGGGGACGTCTTCGCCCGCCGGCTCGTACCGCAGGGCCTTCAGCGTGCCGGCGTCGAAGCCGGTCATCGCGAGTTCGGGCAGGTCTTGCAGTTCGTCCAGAAGGGAAGCGAGCTTTGCCGCGTCGTACCGGCCCTGGGCTTCGGAGTTGTTCAACACGACGTTGAGCGCCCGTTCCCGCGGCTCGCTCAGCCGCACGACGGAGACGGGGACTTCGGCGACGCCGAGTTCCTTGAGGATCCGCAGCCGCAGGTGCCCGCCGACGACGCGGCCGGTGAGCTCGTTCCAGATCAGCGGCTCGACGAGGCCGAACTCTTCGAGGCTCGCCCGCAGCTTGCGGTACGCCGCGTCCGCGGGCTTGAGGGGTTTTCGCGGGTTGTAGGCCGCCGGGGTCAGGTCCGCGACCGGGACCGTGCGGACTTCCAGCAGGGTGATCGGCGACACGGGACGCTCCGGATGAAGTGTTTATTTGTTCACTTTATCCCATCCGATCCGGCGGAAGTCAAACGGAACTGGCAAGTCTGTGCGAAATCTTTTCGGGCGGGCCGAGGACGTTTCTCGGCGAGTGCCGCGGGAATACCAGCCCGAAGCGCAAGCGAGGGAGTGGCGAGAACCCTCGCTTGCGCTTCGGGCTAATATTCCCGCGGCACTCGCCAAGTCTCGGCCCGAGTAACGAAAAAAGCCACGCCCACCCCGTACCGGGGTCGGCGTGGCGGGAAATGGGGCGGTTCCCGCTCGGCTTCGCCGCGCGGGGAACCGGTCACTTCCCTTCGGTGTATTCCTTCAGTTCCAGTTGCGACTCGTTGCCGCCGATGCTGTAGGTCAGCTTCACGACGCCCTTGCCGGCGACGTACCAGTACTTGACGGCGGCCTTCGACCCGGCGATGTCGAACTCCGGGCCTTCGACCAGCACCGCGTCGAACTCGCCGAGGGGAACCTTGACCTTCTCCTTGTCGCTCTTGATCGTGAACGCGCCCTTGATGTTCTGGGAGGCGATCGCGGAGGCGACGTCCCACTTCGTGCCGGCGGGGGCGACCTTGCCGTCCTTCAGTTCGAGGATCTTGACGGCCGGCTTGACCTCGTTGCTGTTGATCTTCGTGCGGTAGACGCCGTCCGGCTTGACCTGGATCGTTTCGGACGCGACCGCCTTATTGTTGACCAGCGTGTCGAGTCGGGTCCCGTCCGGGCCGACTTCGACGGCCTTCACCTCGATGGTGTTGTCGCCGACCTTGTACACCCACTTGGTGTCTTTCTTCAGCGGGTAGAACTCCGAGGTCTGGGCCACCAGGGCCGTGGACGCCGCCAGCAACACAACCGCTCCGAGAACCGTCCGCCGCATGGTCGTCTCCTTCGGGTGAAAGTGCGATCCCGGCCCGCCGGCCAGAGGTGGATCAGTATAGGGAGGCCCGCGGGGAGAAGGTAGCCGGCTCGCCGCCGGAGTCGGGCTTGATCGGCGGTCCGGCGGCGGGTATGCCCCGCGGACACACGGTCCCCGACGGAAGGATGGACGACATGCGCCGGCCACGGATGGCGGGCGGGGTGTTGCTGGCCCTCGCGGTCGTCAGCGGGTGCCTGCCCCGGCAAGAGGTTCACCACGCGAGCCACTGGCTCGACCGCGCCCGCGGCAAGGCCGGGTCGCCGTTCGCCGCGGACGCCCTCGTCCTCCAGACGACGCTGATCGACCAGCCCGCCCCGGACACGTACCTGACGAACGACCTGTGGGCCGCCGGCACCGTCACGGACCCCCTCCCGGCCGAACTCGCGGCGCTGCTGGAAGTCAACGGCCTGCGGGTCCGGCTCGTGACGGGGGTGCCGCCGGCGAAGTTTCTGAGTCTGGTCGGGTCGGACGACTCCGCCGTCAGCCCGATGGTCCGCGGGTGCGCGGCGGGCAAGCCGAAGGTCGTCCCCGTGAACGGCCCGCTGGGCAAGCTGTCGTTCCACGTTCAGACGGACCTGAAGGCCGACCGCACGAAGGTGGACGTGCAGGACGCGGAGTGCGGCCTGTCGGTCACGGCGAAGCCGGCCGCGGACGGGCGGATTCGCCTGACGTGCGAGCCGCAGGTTCAACACGGCAGCCGGCAGACGTGGCTGCGGCCGACCGCCGACGGCACCGCGTTCAAGCGGCAGGAACAGAAGACCCTGGCGGCGTACCCGACGCTGACCTGGGACGTGACGGTCGGCCCGGACGAGTACCTGATCGTCGGCCCGACGGCGGACCCGGCCGGGACGCTGGGGAAGGCGTTTTTCTACGCAGATGCGGCGGAACAGATCCGGCAGCGGGTGCTGGTGGTCAAGGCCGGCCGGGCCAACCCCGCCGCGAACCCGGCGAACGTCCCGACCCGGCCCACGAACGCGGCTGCCGCCCAGGCGGGCGGCAGCCAGGTGATCCGCGGCACGGCCGAATGACCCGCGTTAGCGGGCCTGGTCGCGGACCTTGTCGCCCGCGTCCTTGATCGTCCGGCCCGCCGAGTCGACCGCGTCCTTCGTCGAATCCTTGGCCGCTTCCGCGTTGACCCCAATCTTCTCGGCCGCCCACCGGCCGGCGTCCTCGGCCGCGTTCACGCCCTTGCGGACGGCATCCTTCGTCGCGTCGGCGGCATCGGAAATGGCGTCTTTCACCTTGTTCACGGTATCGGACATGGCTGGCTCCTGTGTCTTCCAGGGTGCAGGGTACCCGCGAAGCACTCGCGGACGACGAGTGGGAAAGCACGACCCGTGCCGGAGGAAAGCCGCTGCCGATAACTTTTTGCAAGGTCTTGCCGATTGACAACTTGTGTGAAATGACTGCAGAAAACGAGACGACCCCGCCGTTGCGGGGTCGCGTGGACTTTGGGAAGGGCACTTCCCGTCAGTCCTGCGGGTACAGCGCGGTCGAGAGGTAGCGTTCGCCCAGGTCCGGGAGGACGACGACGATGGTCTTGCCCGCGTACTCCGGCTTGTTCGCCAGCTTGACCGCGGCGGCGGCCGCCGCCCCGCACGAGATGCCGCACAGCATCCCCTCTTCCTTCGCCAGCCGGCGGGCCACCTCGAACGACTCGTCATCCGTCACCTGCACGACCTCGTCGATCAGCGTGTACCCGCCCTCCTTCGCCCGCTTCAGGCCGTCGACGACGACGCCGGGCACGAACCCGGCCCCGATGCCCTGAATCTTGTGCCGGCCCGGCTTGACCTCGTTCACGGGCACGCCCTGGACGATGTGCTGGGTCAGCACGGGGCTGGTGGACGGCTCCACGGCGACGACCTTGATGGCGGGGTTCCGCTTCTTGAAGACCTCGCCGCAGCCGGTGATCGTGCCGCCGGTGCCGACGCCGGAGACGAACACGTCGAACTTCCCGCCGGTCGCCGTCCAGATCTCCTCGGCGGTGGTGGCCCGGTGGACGGCCGGGTTCGCGGGGTTCTTGAACTGCTGCGGGATGAACGCCTTCGGCTCGCCGCCGTGTTCCTTGAAGAGTTCTTCCGCCCGGGCCACCGCCCCGCCCATGCCGCGCTCGGCCGGGGTCAGGTGCAGTTCCGCCCCGAACGCCTTCAACAGCCGCCGGCGTTCCAGGGACATGCTTTCCGGCATCGCGATGACGAGCCGGTACCCGCGGGCCGCACACGCGAACGCCAGGCCGATGCCGGTGTTCCCGGACGTCGGCTCGATGATGACCGTGTCCTTCGTGATCTTCCCTTCTTTTTCGCCCGCCTCGATCATCGACACGCCGATGCGGTCCTTCACGGACCACAGCGGGTTGAAGTTTTCGAGCTTCGCGACGACGGTGGCCTTCGCCCCGTCCGTGATCCGGCGGAGCTTGACGAGCGGGGTGCCGCCGATGCACTCGGTGATGTTGTCGTAAACCTTCGGGCGGATGGACGCGGTTTCGGTCACGGGGCAGTCCCTCGCGGCAAAGTTGAGAAACCCGATCAAGTTGAGCGCATTGTACGGCGCGGCGACGCTCACGGCGAATCGAAGAACTCCAACCCGGCCGTCTCGGCCGCCGTGACGAGCTTGAGGTAGGACCGGGTCATGTCCTTCATCGCGTCGGTCAGGTCTTTGCCGAACTTGGGGGTGTGCTTCTCGAAGTCCCGGCTGTACATGTCTTTCAGGGCGGTCATGAACTCCGTCCCCTCTTGCTCCGGTCGCATGCCGACGTACTTGATCACCTTCTTGCAGGCGTCCCGGTACTTCGGGAACTCGGCCTTCATGTCCGGCGGGCAGCCGGCGATGTCCTCGGGCTTCTTGGCGTCGAGGAACTCGACGTACTTCCGCATCCGCTTGGTGTACTCCGGGGCCTGGGCGTCCGCCGGGAGGCCGTCCATCGCCTCCTTGAACTTCTGCTTGTCCTCGTCCAGCAGGTTGAACGCGGCGAGCTGGTCCGGGGTGGCCGGCGGCTCGGCCCGCACGCGGTAGCCCTTCTCCTTCCGCAGGCCGGTGGGGTTCGGCGCGGACGTGGGGATCTCGGCCTTCTTGCACCCGCCGAGCCCGACGACCGCGGCAGCGACGGCGACGCACAACGACCCGCGGACGACCTGGGACATCGGAGGCTCCGGAGGAGAGCAAGGGCGACGAGTGGGTTCAGTGTAGTTCGCGGGGAAGGGGCTTGGTAGGGCGGACCGAGGCTTTGCGAGAGCCGCGAGGACAGGGTGAGTCGGCAGAGGCCCGCCGGGGCAAGGAACACCAGCCCGACGCGCAAGCGAGGGATCGATCGGCAACCCTCGCTTGCGCGTCGGGCTGGTGTGTTCTACCCGATCGCCGTCAGAATCTCCGCGACCCGTACCGCCGGCTTGCCGTCCGCCGTGATGACGCCGATCCGCCCGTAGGTCTCGGCCGCCGACCCCAGCCACGCCGCCATCGGGCCGCTCGGCGTGACCCGGAAGAACCCGGCCGGGTTGACGGTCCGCAGCACGTCGTTCTCGATCAGCACCCGGCCGAGCGGCGTCTTCCCCTCGACGATCGCGTCCCGGACCGCGGGGACCAGCACGGACAAATCCACCTGGACGATGCCGAACTGCACGACCGCCCCGGTCGACCGCAGGCCGAGCAGGATCTTCCGCGAGTACGAGTCCCCGGCCCGGACCGCGTCGAGCACCCGCACGTCCACGGGCGAGCCGTAGAACCGCTCCACGGTCACGGTCATGTGGTGGGTGTGGACGAGCAGCGAGCGGTACGGTTCCGGCACGGCGTCGGCCGGGACCGCGACCGCGGCGCACCGGTCGGACCGGTCCGGGAAGGGCGCGTACAGTTCGTCGAGGGTCGGCGACACGGCTTCACCACCCGAGTTTGGTCCGCAGCTGGTCCAGCCCGCCGGCGAGGGCCGCGTCGGCGGTCGGGTAGGTGGTCGCGTCGTCGAGCCGCTTGCCGTTCACCGTCTGGGTGACGGCGCAGACGAACTTCCCGGTCGCCGGCCGGGCTTCCAGGCGGTACTGCGGCTGACCGGCGAACATCACGAACACGATCCGGTCCGCCAGGCCGGGGGACAGCGACCCGTCGCGGGTTGTGAGCCAGTCCGGAACTGTCGGCAAGGGCATGAAGCGACTCCCGATGGGGTGTCTGGGAATCGTATGCCGCGGGGCCGGTTCCGGCCGCTGTTGTCGGGCGGGTTCCGGCTCGGTTCGACTTGAGCCAATCTGCCGTTTCTTCCGACGGCGTTTCCGACCGCCCCCGCTTTTCCGGGCGAACCCGCGCAAGCGCCGCGGCGGGCACCGCTTATCATGGAGGCGGCTCGTCCGCTGCCGCGCACCGTGATCGACACCCCGGAGTTCTTCCCATGCCCCCTCCCCGCACCGCGCGGCCGCGCGCCCGCCTCGGACTGGAATCCCTCGAAGACCGCTCGACCCCCGCGTTCCTGTCCGGGGCCGAGCTCGTGGCCGGGTCCGACGCCGGCGGGGCG
>CAYUHJ010000144.1:0-16081 GCA_964444365.1 uncultured Alcaligenaceae bacterium
CCTCTCAAGCGACCCCCACCCCAACCCTCCCCCCTCCCAGGGGGAGGGAGTAAGAGTTTCGCCGACCCTTCCGGTCCACTCCCCCCTTGTCGGGGAGGGTTAGGGTGGGGGGTAGAGACCTCACCTCTCAAGCGACCCCCACTCCAAACCTTCCCCGTCCCAGGAGGAGGGAGCAAAACCCCGGAAAACAGCAGCGTTTCCAATTCCGCCCACGTCGCCACCCGCGTCCCGACGAACGCGGCGTGCGCCGCGTTCGGGTCGAAGAGGAACTTCTCGACGCCAGCCGGGAACGCCGGATCGCCCAGGATTTCCGGCAAGTCGTCGATGAAGTGCGTGCACCCGAGGGCCGCTATGCGTGCGAGCTTGTCCGCCTTCGTCGTCTCGAAGAACACCCGCTCCGGTGACAGCCCGGTGTCACCGTGGAACCCGACCAGTTCCAGCCACCCCCTTGCGGCAGCGTGCAAGTCATACTGCGGCCCGAGGAACGGCGTTCGCGTGCGGTGCGACACGATCGCGATCGGGATGCCTGCTTTCACGCACCGGGCGAAGAACGCCAGCACGCCGGGGAACGGCGTCGCGTCCGTCATCAGCGGGCCGTACACCGCGCCTTGCAGTTCCGTCCACGCGGCTTCGTTGCCGACGGCCCGCAGGTGCTCGCGAACGGTGTGCTTCGTGTGCGAAACCCCGGCCGGCACCAGCCCACGGTCAAGCGCCGCCTGCGGGAAGACGTGATCGTAGCACGCGATCGTGTTGTCGAAATCAACGCCGATCAGCACGGGTAATCCTTGCGCAATATGGCGAAAGACGGTTCACGAACAGCACAGCTTGTCTCCGAATTTCGCCTCCAATAACTTTCTGGTAGCAGGGCGTATTGGCGATTGACAGAAACAAATGCTAGCTAGCCGATCAGCAACGGGAGAGTTCAGCAGTCGCATGTAACCATCTTGCCGCATGCCAACGCAGCTAAGTCCGAGTCGAGTGACACGCGCGAGCGTGGATGCCAACGCATCGATTATGGCGACTGCACCGCGGTTTCCAATCGCCGTCTCGCTCAAGTCAAGCGTGTCGAGATTGCGAAAAACACCGCAGTCGGCTATGGCATTGGCTGATTGAACTGAAAGTTCGTTGTCCCGGAGATCAAGTGTTGAAAGTTGAGCACTCAATGGATGCCCACAAATTTCCAATACATGGCCATCAGTAATCTTGCAATCGTTCAGCGTCAGATCAACTACCTGATTCTCATGCGCCCAGTCCAGTAAATTCATGAACTTGGACAATGAGACGTTTCGGCAGAAAACCGAGAGAACATACCCCGATTTTGGCAATCGAAAAACTTGCGAATTGTCGATGTCCATCATCGCATTGACGGCAAGCGACAGAGCGGGGTCGAGCGTCATTGAGTTGCCTCAGGAATCACGCCATTTCCGAGCCGGCACCAGTCAACTTAGAATGTTGCTGCATCACCCGTTCCGCAATCGCCGTTGCTGTCAGGCCCAGTCTTTCGCGGGCGTACTCCTGCGAACCCGACGCGCAGAAGAAGGCGTCCGGCGTGCCGAAGCTCAGCAATCGCCCCGACGGGTACGGGTCGCGGGCGGCGAGCCACTCCGCGAGGACGCTGCCGAGCCCGCCGATTCGCCCGTGTTCCTCGATCGCCGCGACGACCTTGTACCGGGCGAACGTATCGGCCACGAGTGTCTCGTCGAGCGGCTTCACCGTGTGGAAGCTCACCACCCTCGCTGACACCCCGTTGTCACTGAGCCGCGTGGCGGCATCGAGGGCGACGGCGGTCATGGTGCCGACCGCGAACAGGCACACGTCGGTGCCGTCTCGCACGACGATTGGTTTGCCAATCTCGAACTTCGGGGCTTCGCGGTGAACGGCGGGTTCACCCTTCTTGCCGATGCGGATGTAGCACGGCCCCGGAAGCTGCACCGCCGCGTGAATCGCCGCCTTCACCTCGGCCGCGTCCGCTGGGGCGAGGATCGTCATCCCCGGCAACGTGCGAAGAATCGCGATGTCTTCGACGGAGTGGTGCGTCGGCCCGAGCGAGGCGTAGGACATGCCGGACCCGGTGCCGACGATCGTGACGGGGGCCTTGTGGTAGCAGACATCGACGCGAATCTGCTCGAAGACGCGGGTCGTGGTGAACGGCGTGATGGTGTAAACG
This sequence comes from uncultured Alcaligenaceae bacterium, assembly GCA_964444365.1. Taxonomy (GTDB): domain Bacteria; phylum Planctomycetota; class Planctomycetia; order Gemmatales; family Gemmataceae; genus CAYUHJ01. The sequence continues at coordinate 2,168 of CAYUHJ010000144.1, forward strand.
ATCGGCCGCAGCCCGCACAGGGCCATTCCCGCGGCCACCGTGACCATGTTCTGCTCGGCGACGCCGCAGTTGTAGAACCGCGCCGGGGCGGCCGCCTTGTACTTGTCGAACAGCCGGTTGCCGATGTCGCCGGAGAGCAGCACGACACGCTCGTCCTTCGCGGCAAGGTCCGTCACGGCGGCGGCGAATGCGTTTCTCATGTCGTGTCCGCTGAGTACCTCATCGAAGAATTTTTGACAGGATTACAGGATTAACACGGATCAATACATCCTGCTCATCCTGTTAATCCTGTCAAAAAATTCTTCTGACTTATGCCAAGCCCAATTCGCGGTGGGCGGTTCGGACTTCGTCTGCCGTCGGGATGCGGTAGTGCCAGTTGTTGTCGTCTTCCATGAACGACACGCCCTTGCCCTTGACCGTGTGCGCGACGATTGCTGTGGGTTTACCGTCGTTTCGCGTGGACGCCCGCAACGCGCCGAGAAGCATGGACATATCGTGGCCGTCGACCTCGGTCGTGTCCCAGCCGAAGGCCCGCCACTTGTCCGCCAGCGGGGCCAGGGCCATCACCTCGTCGGAGCGGCCCGTCGCCTGCCACTTGTTGTAATCGACGATCGCGACGACCCGGTCCAACTTCTGGGCCGCGGCAAACATCGCCGCCTCCCAGGTGGAGCCTTCCTCGCATTCGCCGTCGGAAAGCAGCACGACGAATCGCGAATCGTGCCCCTGAATCCGCTGCCCGAGGGCCATGCCGCACGCCATCGATAACCCGTGCCCGAGCGATCCGGTCGCCGCTTCGACCCCCGGCACGCACTGCGGCGACGGGTGCTCCGGCATGTGCCCGCCGTCGGCGTTGTACCCGGCGAGTTCGCTTTCCGGATAAAACCCCCGCACCGCGAGCGCCGCATACAGGGCCGTGGCCGCGTGCCCCTTGCTGAGAATGAAGCGGTCGCGACCGGGGTCGAGCGGCTTCGCCGGGTCGATGCGAAGGAAGCCCCAATACGCAGCCACGATGGCGTCGATGCACGACAACGCCGACCCGAGGTGCGGGGCTTCCGCTTCGTGCGACATGCGAACAACGTGCCCGCGAATCCGGCAAGCGATGCGGGTGAGTTCGGTGGGGTCAGAAGTAATCATGCCGGCTCACAGGTTTTTTTCTTGTAGGTCGGGCCGAGTCTTCGAGGCCCGACATTGCGCTGCGTCGGGCCTCGAAGACTCGGCCCGACCTACAAATCCATCAAGATTGTTGCATTACTCCTTGTGGATGTAATCCGCCGGCATTTCCCGCAGTTTCGCGAGGTTCGCCTTCAACCAGTCGGCCGTGTCCGCGATGGCGTCGTCGATCCTCCGCGTCGGCGTCCAGCCAAGTTGCGTCTTCGCTTTCGTCGCGTCCAGCAAATACGCCGCGTCCTTGCCGATGCGTTCCGGGCCGACTTCGACGCTGTCCGAAAAATTCGCACCGAGTCGCCGACAGATGGACTCGACAACTTCGCGGATGGTCTGGTTGCGGTCGGTGGCCAGATGGTACGCTTCGCCGGGGGTGCCGTCGCGGGCGGCTTTCAAGGTGCCGTCGGTCACGTCGTCGATGTGGATGAACGACCGCACGCTGACGCCGCCGCCGTCGAGCTTGAGCTTTTGCCCGGTGAGGACGCAGAGGATCGTTTTCGGGATGATGCGGTACAACGCCTGGGCCGGGCCGCACACGTTCGCGGAGCGGGTGAACACGCACGGGAACCCGAACGCCTTGTGGTACGCCAGCAGGTTCATGTCGCACGCCGCCTTCGAGACCGCGTAGGGCGTGCTCGGGCGGAACGGCGTGTCTTCGGACACGAGCCCTGCGGTACTGCCGTACACTTCCGGCGTCGAGGCTTGCACGAATTTCTTCATCGTCGGCACGGACCGCAGCCGGTGGTGAAGCTGGGCCATCGCGACGGTGTTGGTGCGGTACCAGTGCTCCGGGTTCTGCCAGCTTTGCGCGACCATCCCCTGGGCAGCGAAGTTGACGACGTAGTCCGGCTCGAACCGGCGAATCGCATCGGCGACGCCGTCCGGGTCGAGGTTCAGGTCGAGGGCGCGGAACGTGAAGCGGTCGTGGTTGCCCCACTTGTACGGCAAAAACACCGCGTCCGGCTCCGGCGACCGGCTGATGCCGAGCACGTCCGCGCCGCCACGAAGCGCCCCCGCGACGAAGCTCGCGCCGGAGAACGAGTTATTGCCAATGACCGCGAAGCGTTCGGGCATTAAATCACCATCGAGTCGGTATTCCGGTGATTCGTGAGTCGACAACTTTTCGGGTCGAACCGGAGCCAGACGTGCAGTCCAAGATAGTCATCGATGCGGACGTGCCGCTTGCCGATGCACCTGGCTTCCACACAAATCTGTATCCACTTCATTCCACACAGTCGATGATACGATTCGCTTCCAATATAGAATTCGCCGGTAAGCCTTGACTGCTGGGGGAACTCGTCCTCATAACTGTTGTCTGTTGCGTACCGCTCAACAAGTTTGTCGACCAGTTGAAAGATCGAGTCGTGACGGCTGATGAGCGAAGTTCGCTCGTCCTCTGTAATCGCATCGCCATGTTTGCTTGCTGCCATGTCGAACTCGATCACTCCCCGCGCATACGTCGGTGCCCACTCAGGCACTGGAACGCGAGTCATCTTGAACCTGCGGCGGGGCATGGACGAACACCTTGTCTATGGGCATCTCACTCCAGACTGTTGTCCTTCATCGTCCGGATGTTGAAGTACACCGGGTCCGTCATCGAGTTCGGCAACTTTCCGGCCCGCAGTGCTCGCACCAGGTCGCGGGAGCCGTCCTCGATCGTGCGCTTCGGCTTGAACCCGAGAACCCGCTCGATTTTCGAGGAATTCAGGTGGTAGCTGCGGATGTCGTCCGACGGCGTCGTCACGATCGCGATGTCGCCGAGTTCGGGGACTTCCTGTTGTACGACGCCTTTGACGACTTCCGCGGTCTGGGCCACCGTGTAGTTCTGATACGCCGCATTGAAGATTTGCAAGGCCACCTGTGATGTTGGGGCTTCCAGCAGCAATAGATACAGATCCACCATGTCATCAATGTGCAGGTTCGGTCGCATTTGAACGCCGCCGAAGACGGTGATCTTCTTGTTCGTGACCGCGTGGTTCGTCAGGATATTGACCGTCAAATCCAGCCGTTGCCGGGGGGAGTAGCCGCAAATCGTCGCGGGGCGGACGATCACGGGCACGAAGCTATCCGATGCTTCCGCGAGGAGTACGGGCTCGCACATCATCTTGTACTTGTTGTACAGCGACACCGGCACCAGCGGGTGTTCCTCGGTCACGTCCGGCTGATCCGACACGCCGTAGACGCTGCCGGACGATGCGAACACGAATCGGCTCACGCCCGCCGCCTTGCACGCCTTCACCAGCGGGCCGAACGACCGGTAGTTGACCGATTCGCTCAGGCGCGGGTCGAGCTCGACGCTGGGGTCGTTCGAGATGCACGCCAGGTGAACGACGAGGTCGCAGCCGCGGACCGTCTCCGCGACGAGGGCCGTGTCGCGGACGTCCCCCTTCACCTGCTCCAGGTTCGGGTGGCCCTTCACCGCCGCGAGGGCACGGTCGCCGTAGAGGTACAGGTCGAGGACGCGGACCTTGTAGCCCGCCTCCAACAGCTTCGGAACGAGCACGGCCCCGACGTACCCGGCCCCTCCGGGAACGAACACGCGACGGCCGGCGGGAGGGGGTGTGCTCATCGGGTGGTCAGCCAGTGGTCGAAGTGGACGAGGGATTCGATCTGCGAGAGCAAGCCGTCACGCGGCACGACGCTGCGATTGCCGACCGTTTCAACGGCCCGTGCCCCGACCGCGTTCCCGACGAGGCCGATGACTTCCATCGGGGCACCGACGGCCGCACACGGGGCGGACACCGCGAGGAGCGCATCCCCGGCCCCGACACGGTCGACGATGCGGTTCGTGAACGGCGGCACCGCATAGAAACCGTCGCCCGTGTGGTAGCCGAGGCACCCCTCGCCGCCACGGGTGACGAGGATGCGCTCGCACCCGAGCTTCTCGGCGGCCGCGGTCATCAGCAGGCGCACGTCGGTGGAGCGGTTCCGCGCTTCGAGCCGCAGTTCCTTCTCGGAGACGCAGACGTAGTCCGCCCGCGGGTATTTTGAGACGGTGTTGAACCCCTGGTTCGCCGCGTTGGTCTGCGTGTTGACCGCCAGGAACTTGCCGCACCCGCTGAGATATTCGACCACGGCGGGGGTCAACATGCCGTGTCCGTAATCGGTGACGACAATCGCATCGTACCGCGGCACGGTCGCCTTCAACCTCGCCAGCAGGGCGTCCGCCACCGCGTCGGGGACGACGGGGTCCATGAAGTACACTTCGAACAGCTTCTGGAACGGGTACACCTCGACGATCCGCCGCTTCAGGATCGTCCGGCAACCGGGGGCGTACAGGAACGTCGCGTCGACGTTCGGGTCGATCCGCTCGCGGACGAACTCCTCGTGCGAATCCTGCGTTCCCAGGATGGAGACGATCCCGACGTGATCGCAAACGGCGGCGGCCTGGTTCGCCGTGGAAAGCACGCCGCCGGCGAACTTCTCCGTGGACAGGTAGCGTGCCGCGAGGATCGGCTCCTTGCCGGACTTCCCCATCGTTTCGCAGTACTGGTACTCGTCCACGATCGTCTCGCCGACGAACAGCACCTTCAAGTTTCTCACTTTTTCCAGCCAGCCGGCCACCGCGTCAAAGGTGTACCGCGACACGAACCGGCCGAGGAACTCGTCGGCCGCCGGGGGGATGCTCGGGGAGTGCAGCGGGATCAGCGCGGGCACCCGGCCGTTCCGCGTCGGGGCCACGACCCGCACGCCGAGGGACGCGAGTAATGCTGTTTCCGCCGGGGAAAGCATGGTTTCTGGCGGGCCGTACACGGTCGGGTGAATCGCCCGAATCGCGTCGGAGGCGAACCCGGCGACGGCGACGAAATCGACGCACTGGAGGGACGCGACGGCTTCCGCCCGCAACGCCTGTTGAAACAGGGGCCGCGGCGCGGTCCCGGCGGGGTCGGCGTCCGGGGTCAGCGTCACGACGAGGACGTCCGCCTCGCGCTTGAGCCGTTCGAGGTGCCGGATGGCGGCGACGTGCAGGAGCGGGAATTCGCCGTGCGTGAGCGCGACCGTCCGGCCCGCGGCCCGCACCTCGCCGAGCTCCGCGGCCAGCGCGTCGAGCGGGCGGATCTTGTCGGCCGGGGGCAAAGCGGGTGGCGGCATGGGTGTGGGGTTCGTTTAGCACCCCCCGCCGGTCCGGGCAACACGAACCGGGCGATTGCACTTCGGAGCCGCGTCGATACGCTTCGTGCATGACCGCGACCGTCCTGTGCGCCGGGTACGGCACCCGCCTCGCCGACCTGACCCGCGACACGCCGAAGCCGATGCTCCCGGTCGGCGGCGTGCCGATCCTGGAACGGATCGTCCGCAACCTCGTCCGGGCCGGCGTGACCGACGTCGCCGTGAACCTGCACTTCCGCCCGGACGCCATCCGCGGGCACTTCGGCGACGGCAGTCGCTGGGGGGTGCGGATCGGGTACGCCGAAGAACCGGTCCTGCTCGGGACCGCCGGCGGGGCGAAGAACCTCGCCCGACTTCTCCCCCCCGGCCCGTGCCTGGTCCACTACGGCGACGTCGTCACGAACCAGGATTTGACGGCACTTCTGAGGTTCCACACGGCCCGGAACGCGCTCGCGACGCTGCTCGTTCACAGGCGGGCGAAGCCGATGAGCGTGCTGACGCTGGACGCCGAGAACCGCGTCACGCGGTTCCAGGAACGCCCCGCGGCGGGCGAGTGGGACGCTTCCGCCGTGCCGTGGGTGTTCTCCGGCATCGCGGTGTGCGAACCGGACGTGTTCGCCGACGTGCCCGACGACCGCCCGAGCGACCTGCCGCGCGACGTGTTCCCGAAGCTGGCCGAAGGCGGCCGGGTGTTCGCGGTGCCCCTCACCGGCGAGCGGTTCGCGATCGACTCCCCGGAACGGCTGGCCCAGGCGGACGCGGCGGTCCGGGCCGGAGACTGGCCGTGACCCCGCCGCGCACGCTGATCGTCGGCGCGAACGGCTTCATCGGCCGACACCTGCTCGCCGCGTACCGGGAACTGAACCCGGAAACGCCGGGGACGGCTCGCATCGCGGGGCCAGGCATCGCCGCCCTGGACTTGGCTTTTCTTGCCCCCTCTCCCTCGATGGGGGAGGGTGAAAGCTCCTTCACTGGTGAAATCTCCACCCCCCACCCTAACCCTCCCCCACAAGGGGGGAGGGGACCAGAAGGGGCGGGGAACCTCTTCCTCCCTCCCCCTGGGAGAGGGGAGGGTTGGGGAGGGGGTCGCTTCAGTAGTGAAGTCTCCACCCCCCACCCTAACCCTCCCCCACAAGGGGGGAGGGGACCGGAGGCGTACTGGGATTCGCTCCCGCTCGACGGCGTCCGCGAAGTCGTCATCGCCGCCGCGGTGCCGCGGGTGGACGACTGCGAGCGCGACCCGGTCGGCAGCCGGCGGGTGAACGTCGTCGGCACGCTCGAACTCGCGAGGCGGCTGTCCGACCGCGGCGTCCTGCCGGTGTTCCTCTCCTCCGATTACGTGTTTGCCGGGACGGACCCGGCGGGCTACGCTGACGACTCCGAGACGAACCCGACGACCGAGTACGGCCGGCAAAAGGCCGAGGTCGAAGCCGCCCTCGCCGCGTCCGGCCGGCCGTTCACCGTGCTTCGGCTGAGCAAGGTGTTCGGGCTCGTCCGCGGGGACGGAACCTTGCTCGACGAAATGGCCGCGAAGTTGATCGCCGGGGGAATCGTCTCGGCCGCGACGGATCAGGTGTTCTGCCCCGCCTGGGTCGGCGACGTGGTGCGGGCCGTCATCGCGGTCCAGCGGGCCGGGTTGCGGGGGGTCGTGAACCTCGTCCCGGCGGAGGCGTGGTCGCGGTACGATCTGGCGGTCGAACTGGCGAAGGCCGTCGGGGCGAGGGAATCCCAGGTGCGGCCGATCTCCCTCGACGACCTGCCGGGGGTGCGGCGGCCGAAGTGTACGAAGCTGATTCCCACCCCGGCCGTCCCGTTCGCGTTCACGCCGGTCCGCGAGTGCATCCGAAGGCTAGCCCAGGAGTACGCCGGTGAGTGACGGCCCCGCGACGGAAGCCGACGCCTGGAAGAAGGTGACGGACCGCTTCGACGCCGAGTCGATCCGGTTCGGCTCGCACTGGTCGTACAACGTCTACAACGACCCGAAGCGCCTGGCGTTCGTGCTGTCCCGGTACAAGTTCGTCTCTCGCATCGCCACGAAGAACAAGCGCGTCCTCGAACTCGGGTGCAGCGAGGGGCTCGGCGGCCGACTGCTCGCGGAGTTCGCGACGAGCTACACCGGCATCGACCTGGATTCCGAGGCGGTCGCGGTGGCGAGGCGGAACCTGCCCGACCCGAAGTACACCTTCCACGACGGCAACTTCCTCGGCGTCCGCCTCGGCGAGTTCGACACGGTCGTCAGCGTCGACGTGGTCGAGCACATCGAGCGCGACATCGAGCACCAGTTCTTCGAGACGTGCTACCACAACCTCGGGGAAGACGGCATCTGCGTCGTCGGCACGCCGAACGTGACGTCGGAGGCGTATGCGTCCGCGGCGAGCAAGCTCGGGCACGTCAACCTCTTCGACGGCCCGCGCCTGACCGCGACCCTGAAGCGGTACTTCCACAACGTGTTCCTCTTCGGCCTGAACGACGAGGTCGTTCACACCGGCTTCACGCCCATGACGCACTTTTTGATGGCGGTCGCGTGTTACAAGCGCCGGGAGATTCTGGCATGACGGCCCCCGACCGCTGGCTCGACGTGAAAGCGACGATGGGCGACCGCCGGCTCGAACTCGGCCGGCACGTCGGCCACTGGTTCCGGCACAGCCCGCGTCGGCTGCTGCACGCGATGTCGTACTACAAGTTCGCCTCCAAGATGATCGGCCGCGGCAAGACGGTGCTGGACGTCGGCTGCGGCGAGGGGATCGGCACGTGGCTGCTGGCCGTCGAGAACGGCCCTGCGAGGGGCGTGGATCTCGACGAGGATGCCATCCGGGTGGCGACCGCGAACTACGGCCACGACCCGCGGATTTCCTTCGCCTGCGAGGACTTCCTCGAAGGCGAACCGAAGACCTGGGACGCGGTCGTGAACTTCGACGTGATCGAGCACATCTTGCCCGACCACGTCGGCGGGTTCTGGCAGCGCACTGCGGACTCGCTCGTTCACGACGGCGTCGCGATCGTCGGCACCCCGAACGTCACGTCCGACCCGTACGCGAACCCGATCACCCGGGCCGGGCACGTCAACCTCTACTCCGGCGACCGGCTCGCGGAGGAGATGGGGAAGTACTTCCACCACGTGTTCCTGTTCGCGGCGAACGACGAGGTGGTCCACACGGGGTTCCTGCCGATGGCGCACTACCTCATCGCGATGGGCGTGCGAAAACGCGGTTAGCCGCGAGGCGACGCCGAGCGCGGACTTCCCGCCCGGTGAGGGAGTGTTTCGTGGGGTGAAGTCCGCGCTCGGCGTTGCCTCGCGGCTAACCGAATGAGGGAGCCATGAACGAACTCGACCTGACGGTCTTCGTCGCGTGCTACAACGAGGAGGCCAACATCGCCGGCGCGCTCGACACGCTCCGCGAGGCGCTCCACGGGTTACCCCTGACGTGGGAAGCGATCATCATCGACGACGGTTCCCGCGACCGCTCGGTCGCCGTCGTCGAAAAGTACATCCGCGAGCACCCGACCGTTCCGCTGCGGCTCGTCGTGAACGAGCACAACCGCGGGCTGGCGCAGAACTACATCGAGGGCGCGTTCCTCGGCCGGGGGAAGTACTACCGGCTCGTCTGCGGGGACAACGTCGAGGACGCGGGCCAACTTCGCACCGTCTTCTCGCAAGTCGGCGTCGCGGACATGGTGCTCTTCTACCACGCCGAGAACTACCGCCCGCCGTTCCGGAAGTGGCTCTCCGGTACGTACACCAGCGTGGTCAACTTCCTGTCGGGCCACCGCATCCGGTACTACAACGGCTGTGCCCTGCACCTGCGGTACAACGTGATGCGGTGGCACACCAACTACCACGGCTTCGGCTTCCAGGCGGACATGGTCTGCCGGCTGCTCGACGAGGGCTTTTCTTACACCGAAGTCCCGGTCAAGGCGGTGGAGCGGGCGACGGGGCACTCGAAGGCGCTGACGCTGAAGAACCTGCTCTCCGTGACGCACACGCTGATGGACCTGTTCATCCGTCGGGTCGCGCGGGTGATGTACCGGAAGAAGAAGCAAAAGCCGAAGTGGCACGAGCGCTTCGACCTGTACCCGGATCGCGCCCTGAAGCCGGTCGCCGAGCCGCGGACGGGGGCAGCGCCCGCCGAGGAGAACGCCGTATTAACGCAGGGGAAGGCATGACCCTCGCCGCGTTCGCGCTCGCAGCCTTCACACTCGCACTCGTCTTCCACGTGGCGTTGTGGCAAGTCCGCGTCCCGAAGCGGCAGTCGCTGACGCTGTTGGTGTTGCTGCTCGGCACGTTCCCGGTTGCCCTGGCGGTCGCGCAGCTCGTCCCACCGCTGGAGCCGTTCGCGCCCGTCGGCGTGGGGCCGACGCTGCACGCCGGGCTGTTCCACCTCGCATTTTCGCTCGCGTACATCGTCACCTACTCCGCCCTCGCGGAAGACAGCCCGACGTGCTCGATCCTCGTGTACGTCGCGGACGCCGGGGAAGCGGGCCGTTCGGAAGGCGACCTGATGCGGCTCGTCTCGAACGAGATGATCGTCGGGCCGCGGTTCGACGGGCTCGTCAGCGGCGGGGTGATCGCCCCGACCGGCGACGGTTCGCGGTTCGTGCTGACGCCGAAGGGCCGCCGGTGGGCGACGCTGTTCGCGACGTTCCGCCGGGTGTACCGGCTCCGGAAAGGGGGCTGACGTGGACTGGTCCGCCGTCCTCGCGGTCGCCGCCCTCGCGGGGCTCGCCGCCGACTTCCTGGGGCATGTGGTCGCCGCTCAGTTCGCGAGCCGCCCGGCTCCTGCAATTCTGACGGGGATTCTGGCGGGCCTCGCGGTCACGCTCGGGCTCAGCGGCTTCGCGCTGGGGAAGCTAAACGCCGACCCCGTGGACGGGGTCGCGTACCTGGGGCTGAACCTCGCGACGTACCTGGCCCTCGCCTACGGCTACTTCAACTTCGTCAACCTGAACATGACCTCGCTGCGGATCCGCTTGCTGCAAGAGTTTCTCGAAACGCCGGACGGTTTAACGCGGGAGGGCGTGCTCGAACGCTACGACTCCCGCGAACTCGTCCGCCGGCGGATCGCCCGCCTGACGGAGCAGGGGCACCTCGCCCGCCGCGGCGACCGGTTCCTCTCGCGGCGGTCGGTTCTCTTGCCGATTGCCCGGACGCTCGACAGTCTAAAGTGGATCGTCCTGCGTCGGCGAAACCGTCTGATCGCGGCCGCGGAAAAGGCCGAGTCGCCTCGGAAGTGAATGCCCACCTTGTCCCGCCGCCCCTGGCTGACCATCGTCGGACTCGTCCTGACGGCGGTTCCCGTTGCCTACACCGCCGTCTTCTGGGACGGTCTCGGCCCGCCGGTGTTGTCGGTTTCCTGGAACCGCCTCGGCCTAGGCCCGCCGGTGTCGTTCTCCGTTCGCGGCACCAACAACGACGGCGTCTTGATGGGAGATACCCAGGCCAGAGTATTCGTGAAGATTCGCGGCGAGTGGGAGCGGGTGCCGCAGGAACGCGGCTACGCGGAATGGGTTCACATGGGGCAGTGGGTCCACGGCATCCGCATCGCGATTCCGAAGGCGGAAGCCGCGCGATTCGAGGGGCTGAACGTCAAGTTCGGGGACAAGGAGTTCGGATTCTCGCGGGAAACCTACACGCCGTTCCGGGAAACCTCCGCCTCCGACGCATCGGTCGACGTGTATGAATTCCCGGACCACGTCCGCTCTGCGACTTCGGACTGGTCTGCCTTCAAGGGCGTCCGCAACTGGCGCAGCGACGGGGCGGTCTGCCTGCACCTGTTCGCGCGAACCGCCCCGTTTCTCGGGCTGGTTCTGTTCTTCGTCGCCCGGCGGACCCGGCTCTCCGCGTGGGCGTTCCGCTTCTTGACGGACGAGGTTCCCGCCCGCGTTTCGTCCCGCGCCTGGGACGTGGCCGGGGTCGTCGCGCTCGTCGCGGCGTTCGCGGTGCTCGAATACCGCCAGCCGTTCTACTTCGCACAGGACGACGTGATGGCGGCCGAGTTGCCGGTCATCGTGTACGGGATGCGGAGCGTCTGGGCGGGGCACTGGCCAGAGTACAACCCGCTGATCTACCTCGGCGGCCCGCTCGCGTCGGTGGGGATGTTCCAGTTCACGTACCCGCCCGCGTATGTCGCTTACGCCGTCGCGCGGTTCGGGCTCGGGAACGAGTTCCTCACCGCGGAGGTGTACGCCGCCCTCCACCTGCTCGCGGGGTACGGCGTCACGCGGCTGGTGGCCGGGCGGCTCGGCATGGCCCGGCCGGCGGCGGTCGTCACGGCGCTGACGTTCGTCCTCGCGGGGAGCAGCATCATCATCGGACGGAGCTGGTCCGGGTCGCTCGGGAACCTCGTCTGGCTGCCGCTGCTGACGCTGGCCCTTCAGCGGATGATGGCCGGGCCGGTCGGGTGGAAGTGGGTGCTCGGCACGGGGCTGGCCGTGGGGATGTTCTTCCAGCAGGGGTTCGTTCAGTACGCGGCGTTCGCGTGCGGGTTCTTCCTGGCCGGGGCGGTGTACCTCGCGGCGACTCGGGCCGTGCCCGTGCGGCGGGCGGCGCTCGCGATCCCCGTGCTCGTCATCGGCGGCGGGTTGACGACGCCGTTGCTGTACAACCAGATGCTCCTGATGAGCACGACCGTCCGCGGGTACAGCGGCCTCGGGTCGATCACGACGCACCTCGCGGCGCTCGTCCTGCCGTACCCGCTCGTCGAGTTCCGCCACCCGCTCGGCTGGGGCAACTACGACGTGGACCGGTTCGGGCACATGTTCTTCGCGGGCGGGTTGCTCATCCCGTTGTGCGTGGTCGAAGGGGTGCTGTTTATCGCGGGGTTTTCGTGGGACCGCCGGTTGTGGGCGGGGCGGGTGTGGCTCGCGCTCGCAATGCTGGCCTTCGTACTGACGCTCGGCGAGGACGGCGGGCTCTGGACCATCGGCAGCGAACTGCCGCTGGTCGACTCGCTGTTCCGCTACCCGTTCCGCATCCTGCCGGCGTTCACGCTGTTCAGCTGCCTCGCCGGGGGGCTGATGCTCGACCGCGTCTTCCGGGCGTCCCCGCGGGGGGTGGAAATGACGGTCGGAACCCTGGCAGTCGCAGTGCTCGGGTATCACGTCTGGCACCTGACGACGGCGATGTACACCTACCCGTTTCGGCCGTTCCCTCCCGTTTCGGACGAGTGGAAGCCGGTGGCCGCGGACGCGGCGGCGGGGCGGCACCGGTTCCTGGCGCAGTATATCGAGCGATCATCACGGCCCGATTTCGGGCTCGTGCTGCCGGCGAACCTGCCGATGGTGTACGATTTGCCGGCGTTCGACGGGTACAGCCCGCTGAACGAGTCGAACCGGTTCCGGGGGATTCGGGCCGAGATTCAGGAGTCCGACCCGCCGGAGGCCGCGGAGTTGGTCCGCCGGTACGGCATCCGCTGGGTAGTCGACAGCCGGGCGAAGCTGCCGCCGGTCGGCACCGACACCCGCCCGGAAGCGACGCGGAATCAGACGATCTTCGACCTGCTTCGACCGCAACTGAAGCCGGTCCACCTCGGCGGGTCGGTGGAACTGTTCGAGTTGCCGGGGGCCGACCCGCTCGGGTTCGCAGTGTCTCATCCGGAGCGGCCGCTGCCGGTGAAGTTCGGCGGGTTCGGCGTCGACCTCGACGTGGGGTGCGTTCTCCCCGGCGACCGTGTGACGGCGAACTTCCTGTGGTACCCGACGATCCGCACCTACCTCGACGGCGTGGAAGTGCCGTGCGAAAAAGACGAGTGGCACCGCATCCGGGTGGACTTGCCGCGGGCCGGGGAACGCCTGCACGTCCGGTGCGAACCGCCGTGGCGCAAGGGGCTTCTCATCGGGGCGGGGCTGGTGCTCGGCGGGGCACTACTGGCCCTGCCTCTCATCGGACGGAGCAAACACTCTTCCTCCCCTCTCCCCTTGGGGGAGAGGGGTCGGGGGTGAGGGGAAGGCTCACCCGGGAAGAGGGTTTTTGCCCTGGAAGGGAACCGACGATGACCCCGCGACCGGCCGTGTTCCTCGACCGCGACGGCGTGCTCGTCCACGACCGCGGGTATCTCGTGTCCGTCGACGAACTCGACGTGATGCCCGGCGTGCCCGCCGCGATGCGGGCGCTGGGGGACGCGGGGTTCCGGCTCGTCGTCGTCACGAATCAGGCGGTGGTCGCGCGGGGGATGATCGACGAGCCGGCGCTGGCGGCGATTCACGCGGCCCTCGAAGCGCAACTCCGGGACGCGGGCGCGCCGCCGCTCGACGCCGTATTCGCGTGCCCGCACCACCCGGATGCGTTCGTGGAAGCGTATCGGATCGCGTGCGACTGCCGCAAACCCCGGCCGGGGTCGTTGAAGAAGGCGGCGGTCGAACTCGGGATCGACCTGACCGCGAGCTTCATGGTGGGGGACCGCCCGTCCGACATTCTCGCGGGGAAGCGGGCGGGTTGCCGGACGGTCCTGATCGACGGCCCGCACCGGCACGACCCGGCGATCATCATCGGCGATCCGCCGGAAGAGGCGGAGCCGAACCACGTCGCCCCGGACCTGACCGGCGCGGCGGCGTGGATTCTGGCGGCCCGGCTCTGAGTCGTTTTCCTCCCCTCTCCCCGCTGGGGAGAGGGGTTGGGGGTGAGGGGTGAACCTTCTCCCCCAC
>CAYUHJ010000145.1:0-16081 GCA_964444365.1 uncultured Alcaligenaceae bacterium
GTATGGAGCGAGGCCAAACGGCTCGTGGTGGACACGATCGGGTTCGACCCGAGTTCTTCCGAACCAAGAGGCGGTGGAGGCGGCAATCGAGTACGTCCGATGTCAGAGCCGCCCCCTCATCGTCTGGCTGGCAGGAAGTGTGTGAAGTCGAATGGCGGTTCACCCGCGGACTGGCGTCCGCGGCTCGCAGTGCGGTTGCGTGCCTCGCCGTGCCCTTGCGAGCCGCCCACGCAAGTGGGCGGGTCGAGCGCAGCACCCGCGGGCAGGCGTTTGCGGATTGCCGCCGGAAATTCATGTCCAATCTCGCCGGGGTGGGCTATCGTTTGGGGACAGACACCCGCACCCCCCGCCCGGTCCCTCGACCGTCCTCCCGCCGGGTTTGCCCATGCCGCGCACGCTGCTGCTGACCGGAATCGTTCTGGCACTCGCACCGGCGAGTCGGGCGGCCGACGTGACCCCCGAGCAGGCCGACTTCTTCGAGAAGAAGATCCGCCCGGCCCTCACAGAGCACTGCTACTCCTGCCATTCCGCGGACGCTCAGGCGAAGAAGAAACTCAAAGGCGGGCTCGCGCTCGACACCCGCGACGGCATCCGCGTCGGCGGCGACTCCGGCCCGGCCGTCGTCCCCGGTAAGCCGGCGGACAGCATTCTCGTTCAGACGATCAAGTACAACACCGACCTGAAGATGCCGCCGAAGGGAAAGCTTCCCGATGCGGTCATCGCGGACTTCGAAGCGTGGGTCAAGATGGGGGCACCCGACCCCCGCACCGCCGCCGGGCCGAAGAAACAGGTCGGGCTGAGCATCGAGGACGGCCGCAAGTTCTGGGCGTTCCAGCCGCCGGCAAGCCCGCCCTTCCCCGCGACCAAAGAGACGGCGTGGCCGACCAGCGGCATCGACCGGTTCGTGCTGGCCAAGCTCGAAGCGAAGGGGCTGAAGCCCGCCGCCGACGCGGACAGGGCGACGCTCGCCCGCCGGGTCTACTTCGACCTCACCGGCTTGCCGCCGACGCCGGAACAGATCGACGAATTCGTCAAGAACGCCGACCCGAAGGCGTTCGAGAAGCTGGTCGATTCCCTCATCGGCTCCAAGGCCTTCGGCGAACGGTGGGGCCGGCACTGGCTCGACGTGGCCCGGTACGCGGAATCGGTCACCCTCCGGGGGTTCGTCTACAAGGAAGCGTGGCGGTACCGCGACTACGTTATCGACAGCTTCAACCAGGACCTGCCGTTCGACCGGTTCATCCGCGAGCAGATCGCGGGCGACCTGCTCCCCGCCGCCGACCCCGCCACCCGCCAGCGGCAGGTGGTCGCGGCCACGTTCCTGACGCTCGGCAACACGAACTTCGAGGAGCAGGACCGCAAGCAGCTCCGCATGGACGTGGTCGACGAACAGCTCGACGTGATCTCGAAGGGGTTCCTGGCCCAGACCGTCACGTGTGCCCGCTGCCACGACCACAAGTTCGACCCGATCCCGCAGAAGGACTATTACGCCCTCGCCGGCATCCTCCGGAACGCGAACGCCACGGTGCCGTACACGAACATTTCCAAGTGGATCGAAGTCCCGCTCCCGGTCGAACCGGGGCAGGAGGAGGAACTGAAGAAGCACGAGGAAGCCGTCGCCGCGATCCAGGCGAAGATCAAGGCGGCGAAGGCGGTCGCGGGGACGAAGCCGGTGCCGAACAAGGGTCCGGTCGCGGTGAAGGACGTGCCGGGGATCGTCGTCGACGACGCCAAGGCGAAGAAGGTCGGCGACTGGAAGTTCTCCAAGTCGAACCCCACCTACGTCGGCGACGGCTACGTCCACGACGACAACGGCGGCAAGGGCGAGAAGACGATCACGTTCGACCCCGACGTGCCGATGACCGGCAAGTACGAGGTGCTCCTCGCGTACAGCCCCGGCACCGGCCGGGCGGACAACGTGCCGGTGACGGTCTTCTCCGCGGACGGGGAAAAGCACCTGACCGTCGACATGAAGAAGACCCCGCCGATCGACGGGCACTTCGTCTCGCTCGGCGTGTTCCGCTTTGAGAAGGACGGGCAGAGCTTCGTCATCGTCTCGAACGAGGGGACGAAAGGGCACGTGACGGCCGACGCGGTGACGTTCGTCGCGCCCGGCGGGATGAAAAAGGACCCCGGTGAGAAGCCCGGAAAGCCCGAGGAATCCGGCACGCTGAAGGCCCTGGAGGCGGAGCTGAAGAAGCTGGAAGCGGCCGGCCCGAAACGGCCGATGGCGATGGGCGTCGTCGAGGAAAAGACCCCGGAAGACGCGAAGATCAACATCCGCGGGATCGTCCACAACACCGGTCCGGTCGTGCCCCGCGGGGTGCTGCAAGTCGCGACGTGGGGGCCGGTGCCGACATTCCCGAAGGACAGCAGCGGCCGGAAGGAACTTGCGGACTGGATCGCGGCGAAAGAGAACCCGCTGACGGCCCGCGTCTACGCCAACCGCGCCTGGCACTGGCTGTTCGGGGCCGGCATCGTCCGCACGGTGGACAACTTCGGCACCACCGGGGAGAAACCGTCGAACCCGGAACTGCTCGACCACCTCGCGGCGCGGTTCGTCGCGGAGGGGTGGAGCGTGAAGAAGCTGGTCCGCGAGATCGTGCTGAGTCGGACCTACCGGCAATCGGCGACCGGCGACCCGGCGACCGTCGCGGCCGACCCGGAGAACCTGCTCTTCGGCCACGCGAACCGCCGACGGATCGAGGCCGAGTGCATCCGCGACGGGATGTTGCTCGTCAGCGGCAAGCTGACGGACCACGCCGGCGGCCCGACCTTCCCCGCGAGCACCGCTTCCGATTACGCGCACAAGTCCACGCTGGACGTGCGGAGCGTCTACCTGCCGGCGTTCCGCAACAGCATCCCGGAACTGATCCAGGCGTTCGACCCCGCCGACCCGAGCATGGTGACGGGCAAGCGCAACACCAGCACCGTCGCCCCGCAGGCGATGTTCCTGATGAACCACCCGTTCGTCGCAGAACAGGCCAAGACCGCCGCGACGAAACTGCTCGCGGAGAAGTTGGACGACGACGCGGGCATCACGAAGGTGTACCGCCAAACGCTCGGCCGTGAACCGTCCTCCACGGAACGGGCGATTGCGGCGAAGTATCTGAAGGGCAAAGACCCGACACTGGCGTGGGGTGCGCTGTACCACACGCTGTTCGCGTCCGCCGAGTTCAGATTCATCGAGTAATGCGAAATGCGGATTGCGAAATGCGGAATTCAAAACCACCAGAACAATCACGAATCGGAGTCCTCTTATGCCCTCTCAATCCGCATTCCGAGTTCCGCATTCCGCATTCCAACCGCTCTCCCGCCGGCAATGGCTCTCGCAGACCGGCTGCGGCTTCGGCGGCCTCGCCCTCGCGGGGTTGACCACCGCCCAGGCCGCCGCGACGACGAACCCCCTCGCGCCGAAGGCCCCGCACCACGCGCCGAAGGCGAAGCGCGTCATCTTCCTGTTCATGCAGGGGGGCGTTTCGCACGTCGACTCCTACGACCACAAGCCCCGGCTCACGAAGGACGACGGCAAGCAGTTCGCGTTCGACGACTCCCGCGCCATCGCCCAGTCCGGGCAGCGCGGCACGACGCAGCGCATCATGAAGCCGATGTGGAAGTTCGCCCAGCACGGCAAAAGCGGGGCGTGGGCGAGCGACCTGTTCCCCGAGGTCGCGAAGAAGGTCGACGACCTCTGCTTCATCAAGTCCATGCACACCGAGGGCGTCGCCCACGGCCCGGCGACGCTGTTCCTCCACTGCGGCAGCACCAACTTCGTCCGCCCGAGCTTCGGCGCGTGGACGCTCTACGGCCTGGGGACGGAGAACCAGAACCTCCCCGGCTTCGTGTCGATCGCGCCGTCGGCGGGGAACGGCGGGGCCCGCAACTACGGCAGCGCCTTCCTGCCCGCGATCTACCAGGGGACGCCGCTCGGGGCCGCCGGCCGACCCGCCAGCGAGATCGCGATGAAGAACGTGAGCCCGGCCGTCGGCCCGCCGGAAGCGAAGGCGCGGTTCGAACTGCTGCGGGAACTGCACGCCGAGCAACTGAAGCGGACGCCGGGCGACACGGAACTCGAAGCCGTCGCGAACTCCTACGAACTCGCCTGGCGGATGCAGATGAACGCCCCGGATGCCCTCGATTTGTCCAAGGAATCCGCGGAAACGAAGAAGCTCTACGGCATCGGCGAGAAGGCCACCGACACGTTCGGCCAGCAGTGCCTGATCGCCCGCCGGCTCTCCGAGCAGGGCGTGCGGTTCATTCAAGTGACCTACGGCGACAGCTCCGCGAACCCGGCCTGGGACCAGCACTCGAACCTGGCCAAGCACGGCGAGCACGCCCACGCGGTGGACCGGCCCATCGCGGGTCTGCTCGAAGACCTGAAGCGGAAGGATCTGCTCAAGGACACGATCGTCTGGTGGGGGGGCGAGTTCGGCCGGACGCCCTACGCGGAGAAGAACGGCACCGGCCGGGACCACAACCCGCTCGGGTTCACGACGTGGCTCGCCGGCGGCGGCTTCAAGCCGGGGCTGAGCTACGGGGCGACCGACGAGTTCGGCGCGATGGCGGTCGAGGACAAGGTCCACATGCACGACCTGCACGCGACGATCCTGCACCAGCTCGGGCTCGACCACGAGAGGCTGACGTTCGACTACGCCGGCCGCCCGTTCCGCCTGACGGATGTCCACGGCCACGTCGTGAAGGACGTGCTGGTGTAATGCTGCCCTCGATTGAACTGCTTGGTGCCGCGCCCATTTCCTGACGCGCGGCCCACTTATAAACGCGGCGGTCTTCGCGGGCTCAACAACGCATACTGTTCCGCCAGCTCGGCCTTGAGTTCTGTTTCGTGTGCTTTTAGCCCCACATATTCGCGGTTGTACTTGCGACCGATGGCGGCGAGCTGTCGATTTTGCTGTCGCAACGCCATCACATATGTGGCAATAAATAATGACAACATTGCGAGGCAAGCAAAGAATGCCGTCGGGGCGTGGTTAGTTACTGCTACGGTGATTGAGATACAAGGGCATGTCAAGAATACGTACCCGTACACGAGCCAAGGCATAATCCGTATTGTGCAACGACGTCGCACTGCACGTTCATCTCGACTTTGATCATCGTCAAGATCATCAATCTCTTGACGAATGCTCGCTAGCTCAGACTTCAATCTTTTGACGGCTAGCTCAGCGGCAGTTTTTTCAGTGCTGAGTTGGACACGGGCAATTGCTTCGGTGAGTAGTTTCAAGCAAACCGTCCCGCCCTCACGCTGGACAATTTGCTCGGCCCCACAATACCCACACGCGAACCGGTCCATCTCGCCAGTTATCTTCAGCCCTGCCCCGCAGCCTGGGCATTTTAGGTGCAGTACCCTGCTCACGAGTTGCCTGCTCCGGTCGAGCAATCGGATGGACCTGGCACACAGAAATAGCTTTGCAACCGACTTCACGACAGTCAATGATCAAGCACACTCCTTTGGGTTACGGCGGGTCGTAGCCGCCCGGCGAGAGCGGGTTGCACCGGCACACGCGCCAGACGCCCTTCGCGCCGCCGACGATCGGGCCGTGCTTCTTCACCGCGAGGATGAAGTAGTCGCTGCACCCCGGCGTGAACCGGCACACCGGCGGCAGTAGGGGCCGGATCAGGTACTGGTACCCCCGCACCGCGACGATCAGCACCGCCCCCAGCACCAAAGCGGGGCCCTGCCACAGCCAGCGAAGCATCTCCCCTCCGGTCAGTCCAGTGAGCCGACGATTTTCGCGACGCCGTCTTTGACGCGGACGAACAGCGCGGCCCGCTCGTCCCGCTTCCCGCCGTCCGTTGCCCGCATGACGACGACCCGACCGTCCGGCCCGATCCGTTTCGCCAGCAGTTGAAGATCGTCCGGTTTCGGCCGCTTCCGCAACACCCCGAGGACTTCCTCTTCCCCGAACTTCGATGCGTTGTAAACGCCCGCGATCTCGAAGGTGACGGCCGTCGCGTCGTTCCCGCGCTCGACCCCCTTGCGAATCATCCCTTCCAACGTCTCCTTGTCGGCGACCTCCCCGCGCGCCAGCCAGAAGGGCGCGTCGAGGAGTTTCATCACCGCGTCGACGTCCTTCTTTTTCATCGCCGCGAAGAGTTCCTGGGCGGCGGCTTTGGCCAACTTGTCCGGGTCGACCTTCGGCGGCGGATCTTTCGGAATCGGGGCCGCCAACACCGCGGTCGCCCACGCCACCACGCCGACGGTCGTCAAGAAGCGGTTCACGGGACACCTCTCGGAAGACGGGATGCCCCAGCTTATCCGACGATCGGGGCGAGGCGAAACGGTCAATTCCCGATTGCCGGTCGGCGGGCGGTGCCTGTAAGCTACAGACATCCCCCCTGTTCGCACCCATCTCCGAGGTTCCACCGTGACCCGACTGTTTGCCGTCGCGTTCGCCGCTGCGGGGTTCGCCTTCGTCGCGTCGCTGGCCGAGTTACCGGTCCAGGCCCAGGAAAAGAAGAAGGAAGTGAAGGCCAAGGGCGTCGCCGCCAAGCCGGAGGAACTGTACACGCTGCCCGGCTTCAAGGTGGAACTCGTCCACGTCGCGGACCCGGCCACCGAGGGCTCGTGGATCTCGCTCGGGAAGGACAACAAGGGCCGGCTCATCATCGGCGGCCAAGGCGGGCAGCCCATCTTGCAGGTGACCCTCAAGGACGGCAAAGTCGAGTCGATGCAGAAGCTCGACCTCGGCGTGTCCGAGGTCATGGGCGTCCTGTTCGCCCACGACCACCTGTACCTGAACGCCCGCGGGAAAGAGGGGTTCGGGCTGTACAAGTGTCGCCCCAAGACCGACGGCGGGTACGAGTCCGGCCAGTTCCTGAAGGCGTTCGCGGGCGGCGGCGAGCACGGCCCCCACGGGCTGGCGCTCGGTCAAGACGGGCTGATCTACGTGATGAACGGCAACCATACGAAGCTGCCGGACGGCCTCAGCCCGGACTCGCCGCACAAGAACTATAAGGAAGATCACCTTCTCCCCCGGCAGTGGGACGGCAACGGCCACGCGGCGGGGATCCTCGCGCCGGGCGGGTACGTCGTCCGGACGGACGCGGACGGCAAGAAGTGGGACCACGTCCTGGCCGGGTTCCGGAACGCCTACGACCACGCCTTCAACGCGGACGGCGAACTGTTCACCTACGACAGCGACATGGAATGGGACTGGGGCCTGCCGTGGTACCGCCCGACCCGCGTGAACCACTGCGTCACCGGGGCCGAGTTCGGCTGGCGGTCCGGCACCGGCGTCTGGCCGGACTACTACCACGACAGCCTGCCGACCACGCTCGACATCGGCATCGGCTGCCCGACCGGCGTCGGCAGCGGCATCGGGGCGAAGTTCCCGGCCAAGTACCAGAAGGCCATGTACATCCTCGACTGGACCTACGGCCGGGTCATCGCCGTCCACCTCACCCCGAAGGGCGCGTCCTACACCGCCACGTTCGAGAACTTCGTCGCGCCGCTGGGCCTCGTGAAGAAGGACGCCGCGAAGAAGCCGCTCAACTTGACGGACGTGGTGATCGGCGACGACGGCGCGATGTACTTCACCACCGGCGGGCGGAACACGCAGGGGGCGCTCTACCGCGTCACCTACACCGGCGACGAGTCCACCGCCCCGGCGGACCTGAAGAACAAGGACGGGGCCGAGGCCCGCGCGACCCGGCACAAGCTCGAAGCGTTCCACGGCAAGGCGGACCCGAAGGCGGTCGAGACCGCGTGGCCGTTCCTCGGCAGCGACGACCGGTTCCTGCGGTACGCCGCCCGCGTCGCGGTCGAGTCCCAGCCCGTTGCGGAGTGGAAGGCCAAGGCCCTCGCCGAGACGAACCCGGAGGCGGCACTGAACGCGCTGCTCGCGGTGTGCCGCTCCGGGGAACGGGCCGACCTGTCCGCGGTGCTGGCTTCCGTGGAGAAACTGCCGATCGACAAACTCACCGACGAACAGAAGCTCGAAAAGCTGCGGGTGCTGCAAGTCGCGTTCTCCCGCCTCGGCCGGCCGACCGTGACCGAGGCGAAGAAGATCGTCGCCGAACTCGACCCGAAATTCCCCGGCGCGAACGAGAGCATCAACCGCGAGGCGTTCCAGATCCTCGTCTACCTCAACGCCCCCGGCATCGTGGCGAAGGGGCTGAAGGCGATGGCCGACGCGAAGACGCAGCCGGACCTGTTCCACTACCTGTTCCACCTGCGGACCGCCCCGATCGGGTTCTGGACGCTCGACCAGCGGAAGGAGTACCTGGCGTACTTCACCAAGGACCGCAAGAAGTTGCCCCAACCCGACCACGTGTCCAGGTGGTTCGACGAGGCCGGCCGAGGGTACTCGGACGGCAACAGCTTCAACAACTTCCTGAAGAACTTCCTGAAGGAAGCCGTCGCCAACATGTCCGACGCGGAGCGCACGGCCCTCACCCCGCAGATCGAAGCGATCGCGAAGGACATCACCCCGCAGTACAGCGTGAAGCCCCGGCCGTTCGTCAAGGCGTGGAAGGTCGACGACGTGGTGCCGCTCCTGGACAAGGTCGAGAAGGCCCGCAACTTCGAGAACGGCAAGCAGGCGTACCTCGCGGCCCAGTGCGCGAAGTGCCACCGCGTCGGCGACTTCGGCGGCGCGATCGGCCCGGACCTGACCGCCATCGCGGCCCGGTTCGACCGGAAGGCGATCGCGGAGTCCATCATCGAGCCGTCGAAGGTGCTGTCCGACCAGTACCAGAACGAAGTGATCGTGACGGCGTCCGGCAAGACCGTGACCGGCCGCGTGGTCGAGGACACCAAGGACGAAATCGCGATCCAGCCGGACCCGCTCAACACGGACCGGGTCGTCGTCAAGAAGGACGACATCGACTCGCGGAAGCCGTCGCCGGTGTCGCCGATGCCCGGCAGCCTGGCCGACGTGCTGACGGAGGCGGACTTCCTGGACCTGCTCGCATACCTGGAGTCCGGCGGGAACAAGAACCACCGGGTGTATCAGAAGAAGTAAGCGGGGCGGTCGAAAGAGCCGCGAACGCGATTGCGTTCGCGGCTCCCGGACGAAGGTATCACTTCTTGCACAACCGCCCGTAGTCGGCCCATTCCAGCGGGTGGAGCAGCGCCTTTGTCAGCCCCGCCTTGACCGCCTCCGCGACGGCCGCGTCGCGGGCGGGTTCCTGCTCGGCCTTCTCGTACGCCAGCGCCGCGTGGAAGTGGAACACCGGCCGCGGGTCGAGTGCGATCGCGACGGCGAGGTCGCGGAGGGCGTCCGCCGGGCGGTTCGCGGCGAGCAGCACGACGGCCCGCGTGTCGAGCAGGTGCGGCTTCGGGCCGCGCTTCGCGATGGCGCGGTTGATGAGTTCCAGCGGCCGGCCGCTGCTGTCCTTCGCGTGCAGGGCCAGCACGGTGGCGAGGTTGTTCAGGTACACGTCGTGGTCGGGCACTTGCCGCAGGGCGAGTTCGAGGGCGCGGATTTCCTCGTCGTACCGGCCGGCCATGTCGTCGAGTTCGGCCTTCGCGTAGAGCAGGTCCGGGTGCGTTGGCTCGGCTCGGAGCTTCGCAGCAATCCACGCCTCGACCTCGCCGACGGTCTTCTTCCAGGCGACTTTTTCCGCGGCGGGGACCGCGTCCTCCGGCCGGGTGCGGACCGCGGCGCACAGCAGGCGGGCCGTGATGCCGGTGGGGCAGCCGTCCGCGTGCTGGCGGGCGACGGCGACCGCGTCCGGCTGGCGGGCGGTGCGAAGGTAGAACGACGCGAGCGGGACGTGGGCCGTCGGCGTCTTCGCGGATTCGAGGGCCTTCTTGTACGCGGCTTCCGCCTCGGCCGGGCAACCGATCTCTTCCAGCAGCGGGCCGACGCGGGCGGCCAGGTGCTCGGCGGCGTCCGGGCCGGACGTCGCCGACGCGAGCCGGGCGGCTTCCTTCTTGTTGCCGACGCGAGCCAGGTAGCGGGCCTCTTCCGAGACGGCGAGCCAGGTGTTCGGCGCGGCGAGCTTCAGCTTCGCCAGCGTCTCCTTGGCGTCGCGGGTTTCCCCGAGGACGAGTTGTACCCGAAGCAGCGTGGCGAGGTGCTCCGGGGCGGCGACCGCGGCGGCACGGGTGGCGGCTCGCAGGGCGGCTTCCGCCTCCACGAGCTTCCCGCCCTGGACGTGCAACCGGGCGAGCAGGTGGTTTTCTTCCGGCCCGAGCGGGATCGTGCTCGCGGTCTCGGTCAGCGTCGCGATCGCGTCCGCCCGGCGGAACGGGTCGGCGGCGAGGACCAGGGCTTTCGCCCGGCGGTCGTCGAGCAGGTTGCCGCCCTCGCGGAGGTTTTCTTCGACGAGGTCCAACGCGGCGGCGACGTGCGAGTGCCCGTCCTCGGCGGAGATTTTCGCGAAGGCGAGCGACCGGCGCGCCCACTGCTTCACGGCAGGGGAAGCGTCGCCGCGGACGGTGTCTTCGAGCAGCTTGACGGCGTCGGCCCGGTGGTGGGTTTGCCGGAGCAGGTCGACGAGGTGCCGCAGCGCGGCGGGGTCGGCCGGGCTGGATTTCAGGGCGTTGCGGTAGAGCGTCTCCGCGGTCGCCGTGTCCCCGAGGAGTTCCCGGCACGCCCCGAGCGCGACGGCGATGGCGGCGGGGTTCCCGCCCTTTTCGGCGCTCGCCTTCAGGCGCTTGGCGGCTTCCATGGCGGCGGCCTCGGCCTCGGCCGTTTCCCCGCTGGCGGCCAGGAACCGGACCAGCGCGACCCACGCTTCCGGGACGGCGTCGTTCAGCGCGACCGCTTGCCGGAGGGCTTTTGTCGCGTCGGCGGGGGCACCGTTCAGGGCGAAGACGGTGGCGCGGGAGAGGTGGTCGCGGTAGTCCTTCGAGCCGGCGGTTTCGGGGGACCGGGCCCAGGCGAGGTTGCGGGCGGGGTCTTCGCCGAACATCGAGCGGAGGATCGTCTGCTGCTTCGCGAGGTCCGGGGCGAGCGGATATTCCCCGCCGAACCGGCCGAGGAGCGTGAGCGCTTCCGGGTGGCGGTTGCGGTCCAGCAACAGTGCGACGGCGTTCCGCGCCAGGGCGTCGTGCCGGGCCCCGAGGTCGAGGGCCTTGCGGTAGTGGTCCAGGGCGGCGTCCGGCTGGCCGTCGAGTTGCGCGAGATCGCCGAGCAGGGCGTGAATCCGGCCCCAGTTTTCGCGGGCGGCCAGGGCGACGTTCAAGCGGCTACGGATGGCCGTCGTCGGGTCGCCGGGCTTCAGGTTGGACAGGTCGCGCGTCACTTCGGCGACGATCCGCACCGGGCCGTCGGCCCCTTCCAGGGCGGTGATTTCCGCGAGCATCCTGGCTTGCAGGTCTTCGCGCTTCTCCGCCAGCGCGAGGTCGAAGAGGGCGGCGCGAATCGCGATGTCGAACGGGGCTTCGGCGGCGGCGCGGGTGTAGAGATCCACGGCGGCGGGGCGGTGACCGACGGCGGCGAGCAGTTCGGCCAGACCCGCGTCCAGGCGGGCCCGGTCGGCCTTCGAGAACGCGCCGGCGTTCTCCGCGAGAGCGAGGATCGGCTTGCCGTCGCGGCCGGCGGTGCGGCACAGGAGCTGGGCCTTCGCGAGCCGCAGGTCGACGCGGTCGCCGAGTTTCGCTTCCGCTTCTGCGATGACGGCGAGGCCGGCGTCGGGGTCGCGGTTGCCGCGCAGGGACGCGAGCGCCACCCGCGGCCGGGGGTCTTCGATGCCGGCGGCGATGATCTCGGCGAGGAGCTTTTCCGCGTCGGCGGACTTTTGCCGGGCGACGAGTGCCTTCGCGCGAACGAGGTGGACGTCCGCCGTGTACGGCTTCGGGCCGCACGCCTCGTCGAACGCGGACCAGTTCCGCTCGGCCTCGGGCTTCGCCAGAACCTCCGCGAGTTTCAGCCGGGCGATGGCGGCTCGGGTGCCGGGAATCTGGTTCACGAGCGTCTGGTACAGTTCGATCGCCGAGTGCGTTTGGCCGAGTTTCGCGAGGGCATCGGCTTGGCCCAACCGGGCGGGGGCGCTGGCGGCGGACATCTTCACGGCGGCGGCATACGCGGCGTTTTGCTGGTCCGGGTTGTTCGCCAGCGCGAAGCACTGGCCGATCGCGAGTCGGGCCTTGAACTCGTAGCCGGGCGTGCGGTCCAGGGCGGTGGCGGCCTTCTGCAGCAGCGGCAACGCGGCGGGCCAGTTCCCCTCGGCGAGCTTCAGCCGGCCCGCGAGGTAGTCGCCCATTTGCTTCGTCGCGGGGTCGGCGGCGAGGCGCGCGGCGTGGTCGGCCGGGGTCGTCAGGTCGCCCACGTCGATGAGCTTGTCCGCGATTTCCAGCAGTTGCGTGGTCGGCTCCTTGATGCGGTCGGCGGCCTCGCGGAGCGTCTTCGCGGCGGCGGCGGTGTCGTTCTGCTTCCCGAGCACGTCGGCCAGCATCACCCGCAGGCGGAGGTTGTCCGGGGAGGCGTTCACCCCGGCGGTGAGCACGTCCTTCGCGGTGGCGAGGTCGTTGTCGGCGGCGGCCAGTTCCGCGACGGCGAGCAGCACGTCCGGGTTCTGTCGGCCGCCGGGCAGCCGCAGGGCGTGGTCCGCGTCGGCCCGGGCGAGCTTGCGGTCGCCGGTCGCGCTGCGGTACTTCACCCGTGCGAGGCGAGCGGGGATGTCGTCCGGCCGGGCAGCGATGAGTTCGGCCATCACCGTGTCGGCGCGTTCGGTCGCCTCGGGGGTCTTCCCTTCGTTGCGAAGCAGAACCGCGAGGCGAAGGTACGTCTCGGCGGTGGCTTTGCCCGTCTTGACGGCTCGTTCGAGGTACGCGAGGCCGGACTCGGTCTTGTGCTCGCGGAGTTCGCAGGCGGCGTACAGTTCCAGCAGTTCCGCGTCGTTCGGGTTGCCCCCCTCGGTGGGGTTCAGCAACCCCCGCAGGTGGTCCCGCGCCCCGGTCACGTACCCGACCGCGACGTAGTGTTTTGCCAGCTTCCGGCGGTCGGCGGTGCGGCTCGGGTCGAGTTGCAGGAGCTTTTCGTAGACCTTGATCGCGTCCGGAATCGCGGCGGGCTTTGCCTTCGCGGTTTCGTCCAGCACCCCGGCGTACCCGGCGAGGGCGGTCACGTCCGTCGGGCGGAAGTTGAGGTACGTCCGGTAGAACTCGGCCGCGGCCTTCCAGTTCTTCTCCGCTTCCGCGGCCCGGGCCCGGTCGAGGAACGTCCCCGCTTGCCGCTTCACCTGCGCGGCGTGGGCGGCGTACAACCCGGCGGACGTGACCGAAACGCCGACGACGAGAATGGCGAGCCGAAGGAACTTCACCCGACGACGGGGCCGCTGCGTCTTCATGACGGTGTCTCTTCCGTGAGTGATCCGGGCGAGCGGCGGGACGTGAGCCCGCCGTGGACCCAGGCGATGGGAAGATTGTACCAAACAGCGGGGTGGGCTTGGCTAGACGGTTTTGCACACTCTGACTTGCGTGCGGGTAGCGGGCGGGGTAGCTTGAAATCGTATCGAAGGAAAGGAGGATTTGCAGATGGTCATTCCCATCGAACCGGAATTGGAAGCGGCACTGACCGAGGCGGCACGAACGAGCGGCACCACGCCAGAAGAAGTGGCGCGAGCGGTGTTGCGTCGACAGTTCCTGTCCGCTCCTGTCGTGGTGCCGCGCGACGAGTGGGAGCGGAAGTTGTTGGAAGCGGCGATCCCGTGCGGGGTTTCATTGCCGAACGAGGCGTTTCTGGGCGAGGCGTTGTACGAGTGATGGCTCTGATTCTCGACAGCAGTATCCTGGTGAGGTTGGCTAACACCTCCGATGTCCTCCATTTGACGGCAACTCAAGCGGTTTTGGAGTTGCGGCGGCGAGGTGAGTTGCTCCACGTCACGCCACAGGGTTTGGCAGAGTTCTGGGTGGTGGCGACTCGGCCGGTTGCAGTCAACGGCTTGGGGCTGTCGGTGGCTCAGGCGGAATCTTGGTTGGGAAGAATTGAGGCGTTGTTTCCACTCGTGGAAGATGGACCGGGAACGCACGCCGCATGGCGAGACTTGGTAGTCGGCCTGGGAGTAATCGGCAAGCAGGCACACGACGCCCGTCTGGTTACAGCCTGCCGAATGCACGGTGCGACGGGTATTGTAACCTTTAACGTGCGGCACTTCGTGCGGCTTGCGGCGTTCTGGCCGGGCATCCACGTTGTTGACCCGACTGCACCGTAGTTGCTCAAGATAATGGGTGGCGGACGATGTCAGCGAGCTGCGTTGCAAGGATTGTAGAAAGGCATATTGCGATGAGCGAGCGGTGCTACTATAACAAAGGTGGAATCCGGATTACCAGCAAACGAGCGGTATTTGGACACAAAACATACGCCTTACATGGCATAACATCAGTCTCAACTGTCGAGATTCATCCGTCACGAGGGGAACCGGTCCTCATCGGATTGCTCGGGTTTATACTGGTTGCAATCGGAGTGGGTGTGCTCAGTTGGCTGTCGTTGGGCATCGGGACGATTCTGGTTTGCATTTCAATTTTTTGGTCGACATTTCAGCGGAAGCGGTACGCGATTGAACTCTGCACTTCTGCAAGAGAATTACAGGCATTTGTTAGTCGCGATGAGGATAAAATAGACGCGATAACGAGGGCAATAGAACAAGCGATCATCGAACGCGAATAATTGATCTGAGTGCCAAGAAAATGTTGAGTTGTCCGGATCTGCAATTAGAGGAAACATGGACGTTTCTCACCCCGTCGTTCTCAGCTTCGACGTCGAAGAACACGACCGCATCGAAGCGGCGGCCGCACTGCCCTTCTCGCCCGAAATGCGGCGGGTCTACGCCGACCGGATGGAACGCACGACGCGGGAACTGCTCGACGTGCTCGCCGCGGGGCGCGTGCCGGCGACGTTCTACGTCGTCGGGGAAATCGCGAAGTCGCACGCGGCGCTGGTGCGGGACATCGCCGCGGCGGGGCACGAGGTCGGGTCGCACGGGTGGGACCACCAGCGGGTTCACCGGTTCACGCCGGCCACCTTCGCCGAGGACTTGCGGACCAGCGTGGACGCGCTGGAACAGGCCGCGGGCGTGGCCGTGGTCGGGTACCGTGCCCCGACGTTCAGTGTGATGCGGCAGACGGCGTGGGCCGCGGACGTGCTCGCGGAAAGCGGCCTGCGGTACGATTCGTCGGTGTTCCCCGTCCGCCACGACCGCTACGGCGTCCCGGACGCGCCGCGCACGCCGTTCGTGCTCGAAGGCGAGCACGGCGGCATCCTCGAACTCCCTCCGGCGACGTGGCGCGTCCTCGGCCAGAACCTGCCGGTGGCCGGCGGCGGGTACTTTCGGCTGTTCCCCCTCGCGGCGATGAAGGCGGGCGTCCGCCAACTCGGGCCGAACCCGGCGGTGTTGTACTTCCACCCGTGGGAGTTCGACCCCGGCCAGCCCCGGTTGCCGTTGAAGCCGCTCGCGAAGTGGCGGACATACGTCGGCGTCGGCCGTACGCTCGGGCGGTTGAAGTCGCTGATCGCCGGGCACCGCGGGCGGTTCTGTCGGGCGGTCGACGTGGTGGACGCACTCGAACCGCGGCGGGAGGAGTTGCCGCGGTTCCGGCTCGGTGGCACGGCGGAACCGGCCCGCGTCGGTTGATACCGCACGCGGCCTGGATTGATCTTTCTCCCTCCTCCTTGAGGGGGGAGGGTTGGGGTGGGGGTGAAGGGTTCACCACTCAAGCGACCCCCACCCTCACCCTCCCAGGGGGAGGGAACCCGAATCAATACAACCCCGCGGAGTAGTACCCGACAGGGCCGGAATCCCCCAGTTACTTCTGAGGGGCGAGCAGTCCGGCCACGACGCCCGACAGCCCCGGCACCAGCAGGGCCAGCCGGACCGGGGACGCCCACGCCATCCGGCCGGCGGCCGCCCTGGCGGCGTCGGGGCCGGCGAACGGCTTGCCGTCCACCACGACGCGGTACTCAGCCCCTTCCGCGAACGTCGCCTGGGCGTCGAAGTCGAGCGCCGCGATCCGGGCGGCGGCCCGCACCTGGGCGGGGTCCGCCTTCGAGAACGTCACGGTGAACGGCGTCGCCGCCGGCTTCGCCCCGAAGATCCGCTCCCGGACGCACCACCCGGGCATGTACCCCAGCAGCATCATCATCATGAGCAGGCTGAAGATCCACAGCCCCATGAA
>CAYUHJ010000146.1:0-16044 GCA_964444365.1 uncultured Alcaligenaceae bacterium
CGCTCTTTGATCGAGGAACTCATGAGGCGGGATCATTCGTCATTTCACACACCGAGTCAAGCAGTTTCGATGGATCACACACCGGCGGTTGCCGTTCGACATTTCACCCACCTCTCTGGGGCTTTCGACACTTCACCCACCGGGTGTCGAGTTTCGATGGTTTGCACACCAAGTTTCGATGGTTTGCACACCAAGTTTCGATGGTTTACACACCGAGTTTCGATGGTTTGCACACCAGCCGCTCCGAAAGCGACCTGTCAAATCAACGGCTTGCGAATGGTTATCCACAGCGTAACACTCCTTGTAACACATATTTAACACCTCTTGGCAAGCCGTCGGCTGTGGACAACTCGAACAACGTACTGAAAAATCAGGGTTCGCGTAGTGATGTGTCCGTGCCCGATCCGAGGGTCTGTGGGGACCGATAGTCCCATTGCATTCAGGGATTGGGCCGGTGGGATTGGCTATCGGATGCCCACAGTTGGCAGCAAACAGGGTCAGGAGACGCGAAATGCTTTATCCGGCTACCCCACCGCCTCCAGCCGGTCCGAACAGGTCCAGCAACCATTTATTTGCGATTCACCGGCGTCGCGTTGACACACAGGCTGTGATAGTGGCAACATCCTGATTCACTGCGGCTTTCCGCGCTACCCAACCGCTGAAACACCTGCGTTTCTGCGGCCCTCCAGCATGACATCATGCTGAAACCCGCACTCAGCCTCTTGCGCGAAGGATTTGAACCGTGCTATAGTCAGCTTAAAGAGGCCAAGGAATGGCCCGCGAAGGTCAGGAGGATTTTATGCCACGCAAACGCACACCCAAGAACACCACGTCTGAAACCACTACCCCACCCGAAACACCGACCGCTTCCCCGGTCGAAACCCCGCCGGCACCACCGTCCGAGGAGTTGAACCCCGCCGAACTGCTCAGCCAGGCGACGGCAACCGCCGTGATGGAGCCGGTCCGGGCCGATGCTCCACCGGAACCGCAAAGCTTCGTCGAGAAGGTCTTGCGCGAACGCCAGCCGGGGATCGTCCCCGACCCGTTCGGCATCGCCGGCGACCCCGAGGCCGGCGTGCGGCTATTCGAGAACCGCCGCGAGCGGCTCATGGTCATCAAGTTCGAGAAGAAGCCCGGCAATGACGTGCTCGACCGCATGAAGGACGCCGGCTTCCGCTGGAACCCCAGGGACCAGGTCTGGGTCCACCCGGTCCACCCGGAATTCGCCCGCCGCATCCGCATCGAATCCGAAAGGCTGTACCAGGATGTCCGCCAGATGGTGCGGAAGGAAAAGGGCTTGGAAACCAGCCAGGAGATACCCTTTTAGGGCAACAATGACGAACGGGCCGGGCCGCCATGTCGCACCGCACACCATTTTCCCATCGATTCCGCCCGCAGGCAGTTGTTGCCGGGCGAACACATCCGTGCGATAGCTCGTCTGTCCTTGCGCGCACAGAGGCGGCTTCCTACGCTGAAGGTAGGCCCTGATGCGACGCAAGCCGCCCTCCGGGCGAGGCCCCACACTTTTCCCCGACGACCCGGACGAGCTGGCCGAACCGATCACTTCACCCCAAGGAGCCGAACATGCAGTACAAGACGATCATCCTGGAACTGATCCGGCAGAACGAGCCGCTGCACGACCGACTTTGCTCGAACCGAAGCCTCCTGGCGACCGTGGACCGGCTCGCCAAGCAGCTCAAAGCCGACCACGAGACCTATTTGAACCAGATGGTCACGCAGGAACCGGCGGCGAGCCGGCTGGCAGTCGCACAGCAAGCGTTCGAGATGGCGATCAAGGAAGCCGAGGAGCAGTTGATGGCCATGACCCCGGCGGAAGTCACGGTTCCGGGAGCGGTTTCCACGTCGGTAGCGTCGGGAAGCAAAACCTCACCCGGAGAGTAAGCCGCCCGATCCAGCGTGGTCTGTTCGACCTGCCCTGGGACGAACCCGCCGAGGCAAGCGATGTAGCGACCGAGCCGAGCCAGCCGCCAGCGTCTTCCAGTTCTACCGCATCACACACACTTCCTGGCCCGTCCGCCCCCGATGCTGATCGACCGACCAGCCACGCCCGCATGGCAAGCGGTCCGGTGGGCAAAGCCCGCGACATCCTTGGGGCCATCCGCACGCTGATGGCTATCGAAAAGGACGGCCGGGCAGCCACTGCCGATGAAAAGCAGGCACTTGCACGGTTCTCGGGCTTCGGGCCAGTGGCCCTTTCGATCTTCCCCGAACCCGTCAGTGGCCGCTACAAGGACGCCACCTGGCAGGCACTGGGGGAGGAGTTGTCGAGACTCCTCACCCCGGACGAATACGACAGCGCCAGGCGCACCACCTTCAACGCCTTCTACACCTCGCCCGAGGTGATCGACGCCATCCACCAGGCAACCGTTCGGCTGGGACTGCCCGCCGGCGGGACGCTTCTGGAGCCGGGCTGCGGGGTGGGCAACTTCATCGGCCGGGCTGGCGCGGGCAGCCGGTTCATCGGCGTCGAGATGGACTCGATCTCAGGCCGGATCGCCCGCGCCCTCTACCCGCAGGCCGACATCCGCATCGAGAACTTCCGCGACAGCACGCTGCCCGACGGCCGGATCGACGCCGTGGTCGGTAACGTCCCGTTCGCCGACGTGAAGATGGACTATCGCGGCCAGAAATACGCCCTGCACGACTACTTCTTCGCCAAGTCCGTAGACGCCCTCAAGGCCGGCGGCGTTCTGGCCCTGGTCACCTCGCACTACACCCTCGACAAGCAGAACGCCGCCCTGCGTGAGTTCCTCGCCGAGCGGGCCGACTTCGTCGGAGCGATCCGGTTGCCCTCGGATGCGTTCAAGCGGGAGGGGACCGCCGTGGTGACCGACATCGTGTTTCTTCGCAAGCGGGCACCAGGGGTGCCGGCCCATCATGTTGATGATGATTGGTTGGGTATTGCCCCGCTGGCGATCGATGGCGCAGAGGTTCCCGTCAACCGCTACTTCCTGAACCATCCCGAGATGGTCCTGGGCCACTGGTCCCGCAAGGACACGCTCTACGGCGGCGAAGGCTTCAGCGTCGAAGCCAGCGGCGACCTGGCCGGGCAACTGCGGCAGGCAATCCACCGGGTGCCGGCATTCGCGGCACCGGCGAAAGCAGAGGTCAAGGAGGACGCACCGCCTGCCTTCGTTCCGCCGCCGCCTGAGCAGCATGTCGGCGAAGGCAGTTTCTTCGTCGGAGATGACCGGGCGATCTACCAGATCGACGGCGGGCAGGGGCAGGCCGTCGTCTATGGCGGCACGGCGCTTAAATCGGACGGCACCATGACCGGCAAGCGACTGGCCGGGCTGATCGACCTGCGCGACAAAGCCCGCCGTGTCCTGCAATCCCAGAACGAAGGCTGGCCCGAGGAAAACCGCGAGCAGGCCCGGCGGGAGTTGAACCGGGCCTACGACCGGTTCGCGGCCGCTTACGGCCCGATCAACAAGACGACGTTCGGCGAGACCAAGGATGGCAGCGTCATCCGCCGCATGCCCAACCTGGTGAAGTTCAAGGAAGACCCGGACGCCATGCTGGTGATGTCGCTCGAAGACTACGATGAGGTCACCGGCAAGGCCGCCAAAAGCCCGATCCTGCTACGCGACGTGGTCGGCCGGCTCGCTCCGGTCACGGCCGTCAGGAGCGCCGAGGAGGGGCTGCTGGTGTCCTTGAACCAGCATGGCGGGGTCTATCTCGACTTCATCGCCAAGCTCTACGGCAAGCCGGAATCGCAGGTCGAGGCGGAACTGGGCGATCTGATCTTCAAAGACCCCGAGTCGGGCAAGTGGGAGACGGCCGACGCCTACCTCTCCGGCAACGTTCGCGGCAAACTGGACGTCGCCCGCGCGGCCGGGCCGAAGTTCGCCCGCAACGTCCGAAGCCTGGAGGCGGTCCAGCCCGAGGACGTGCTGCCCGGCGACATCGACGCCAACCTCGGCGCGCCGTGGATTCCCGAAGGCGACATCCGGGCGTTCGCCGCCGACCTTTTCAAGGTCGATCCGTCGGCCGTCCCGGTCTCGCACCTGAAGAAAGACGCCCTCTGGAGCCTGGAGCCGGCCTACGCTGCACGGGTTTCAGTCGCGGCCACCGCCGATTTCGGCACCGCGCGGGCGAACGGCACCTGGCTGCTGGAACTGGCGCTGAACATGAAGTCGCCGACCATCTACGACACCATCCAGAGCGGCGACCGCGAGGAGAAGGTCGTCAACGCCGAAGAGACGATGGCGGCCCGCGAGAAGCAGAAGCTCATCAAGGAGCGGTTCCGCGCGTTCGTGTTCGCCGACCCCGACCGGACCGAGCGGTTGGTTCGCATTTACAACGACACTTACAACAACCTGCGGCCGCGCCTGTTCGACGGCTCGCACCTCGACTTCCCCGGCATGACGGACGGCATCGCCCTGCGGGCGCACCAGAAGGACGCGGTCTGGCGGGGCATGAGCGGCGGCAACACGCTCCTGGCTCACGTCGTCGGGGCCGGCAAGACGTTCACCATGTCGGCCACCGGCATGAAGATGAAGCAGGCGGGCCTCGTCCACAAGCCCATGTACGTCGTCCCCAACCACCTGTTGGAGCAGTTCGCCCGCGAGTTCATGCAGCTCTACCCCAACGCCAGGCTGCTGGTCGCCGCCAAGGAAGACCTGACCCGCGACCGCCGCAAGATGCTGACCGCCAAGATCGCCTCGGGCGACTGGGACGGGATCATCGTCACCCACTCCAGCTTCGAGCGGATCGGCATGAGCAAAGACTACCAGGAAGAGTTCCTGCGCGAGCAGATCGCCGAGTACGACCAGCTCCTGCTCGAACACGCGGCGAGCAAAGGCCCCAACCGCAACCTCATCAAGACCATCGAGAAGCAGAAGGCCGCCCGCGAGGAGAAGCTGAAAAACCTGCTGGCCGAGGACAAGAAGGACGACGGGCTGGTCTTCGACGAGCTGGGCGTCGATCACGTCTTCGTCGACGAGGCCCACTACTTCAAGAACCTGGAGACGCCGACCAAGATGGACCGCGTGGCCGGCATCCAGACCGGCGGCTCGGAGCGCGCCTTCGACCTGTACATGAAGGCCCGCTACCTGGGTCAGGAGCACCCCGGCCACGGCGTCACCTTTGCCACCGGCACGCCGATTTCCAACACGATGGTCGAGATGTACACCATGCAGCGGTTCCTCGACCCGGAAGGGCTGAGGAGCCGCGGGATCGACCATTTCGACGCCTGGGCCGCGACGTTCGGAGAGGTCGTGGACACGATGGAGATCGCCCCGGACGGGGCGGGGCTGCGGCCGCGCTCGCGCTTTGCCAAGTTCACCAACCTGCCGGAACTCCAGCAGATGTTCCGCGCCTTCTCGGACGTGCAGACCGCCGAGATGCTGAACCTGCCCCGGCCGACGCTGGCCGGCGGCAAGCCGGTCGTCGTCGCCTCGCCCATGTCGGACGAGCAGCAGGCCCTCCAGCAGGAACTGGTGGAGCGGTACGAGAAGCTGCGGTCCCAGAAGGTCGATCCCCGCATCGACAACGCCCTGGCGATTACCACGGACGGGCGCAAGCTCGCCACCGACGCCCGAATGCTGGACGCGGCCGCCCCCGACTTCCCCGACTCCAAGATCAACAAGCTGGTGGACAACGTCGTCGCCGTCTGGAAGCGAACCGCGCCCACGCGCGGCACGCAACTCATCTTCTCCGACATCGGCGTCAACCCGACCGCCTGGGGCTACTCGCCGTACCAGGAGATCATCCGCAAGCTGGAACAGCGGGGCATCCCGGCTGAGCAAATCGCTGCCATCGGCGAGGCGGAATCGGACGCCAAGAAGCAGGCCCTGTTCGAGAAGGTGCGAAACGGATCGGTCCGCGTCCTGCTCGGCAGCACCCAGAAGATGGGCACCGGCACCAACGTGCAGAAGCGGCTGGCGGCCCTGCACCACCTGGACGCCCCGTGGAAGCCGGCCGAGGTCGAGCAGCGCGACGGCCGCATCCTGCGCCAGGGCAACGAGAACAAGGAGGTGGCGATCTACCGCTACGTCACCGAAGGCTCGTTCGACGCCTACATGTGGCAGGCCCTGGAGACCAAGGCCCGGTTCATCGGGCAGGTGATGACCGGCGACAACGCCGCCCGCCGGGCCGAAGACATCGGCGGGCAGGAACTCTCCTACGCCGAGGTCAAGGCGATCGCGTCCGGCAACCCGGCGGTGCTGACACTCGCGGAGGCCGACGCCGAGCTACAGCGGCTCTCGCTGCTGAAAAAGAACCATCTCGACGAGCAGTACGTCGCCCGCCGCAGCGTCCGCGATCTGCCGAGCCGCATCGCCGACATCAATGACCGCATCGAAAAGCTGGCCACCGACGAGGCAACCGCCTCCGACCACGCTTACGACCCGGTCGGCATCGGCAAGCACTCGCTGTCCCGCGAAGACGCCCCGGCCGTACTCGGCCGCAAACTCGAATCCCTGCCCAGTGACGTGCGGGACACGACCCGGATGCCGATTGGCACCTACCGGGGGCTGGCGTTCGGCCTCGTCCTGCACCCGAGTTTCCCGCCGGACGTGTACCTCGAAGGGGAAACAACCCGAACCTACGGCCTGTCCCGCGAACACCAGGGGCCGCGGGCCGTCCTCAACGCCGCCGAGCGGATCGCCGCGTCCTACGGCTCGGAGATCGTCCGCATCCGGCAGGACGCCGGCATCGCGCAAGCGCAACTGCGCGACTACCAGGAGCGGCTCGGAAAGCCCTTTGCCCACGAAGCGTATTGGAACGAACTGGCAGCCCTGCGAGACGCCTTGAAGACGGCGCTGACCGGGCGGGGCGACGAGCCGAAGCCGGACGGCGGGCCGACGACCGGCGAGCTGGCTACCCGCATCAAGGCACTGAAAGCGGCAAATACCGTCGAATCGGCCGCCCCGCGCAGTGACCGCAAGGCGGTAGCCGCCGAGGAGCCGATAGCCGCCCGCATCCGCCGCAGGCAGGAAGAAGCCAGTGCGGCAAGCGAATCGGCGGCAGACACACCGCAAGATCAAGACCCGCAGCCGGCAAGCACGAGCTTTGCCGAGCGCATCCGCCGCGAACGCGAGCAGAAGGCCGAAGGTGAAGGGCAAAGCCCGCCGTAGTCGAAAGGCGCAGGCAGACCGACGGAAGAGAAACCCCGCTCGGAATCCTCCTCAGGCTCTAGTGAACCGCTTGAAAGGCCCGCCGCCTCTGTCGCGTTCCGTCGCGGGGGCGGGTTCTTACGAACCCCCGCGACGAAACACTCCGACGGCGACGGTGAACCCGCAAGCCAGGGGGAAAATCCACAGATAAACCGCGAAAACGCTATCCTCGGACACAACAGGTGAACCAGCCATATGTCGTTTCGAGTGTTTCGAGCGTTGCGTCCGCTTCGAGATCGTGGTAGACTACACCCAAGCAATGAGAGGAGGAACTCATGTCCACACTGATCCCCGAGAACTTTGAAACAGTCGCCCCGAGCGAGGCCGACGCGGTTCTTGCGCGCGAATCGAGCCGCTTGCTAGCCACCCGCAAGCTGAACCGGCAGACAAGCGCCCGCATCCGTTTCGTAGACGACGGGGGGGACGAAGCCGAGACGGTGTCCGTGCCGACATCCGCCCTGCGGCTATTCCTGCACCTGCTGACCGAAATGTCGCAGGGCCACTCCGTCGCCCTGGTCCCGACCCACGCCGAACTGACGACCCAGCAAGCCGCCGACATCCTCAACGTGTCGCGGCCTTACGTCGTCAAGTTGCTCGACGAAGGCAAAATCCCATCCCGCGCCGTCGGCAAATACCGCCGGGTTCGCTTCGACGACCTAATGGCGTACAAGCGCAAGGACGACGACGCCCGAGCGAAAATCCTCGACCAGCTCACCGCCGAGGCCCAGGAGCTGGGGATGGGCTACTGATGGACCACCCGGTCACGGCCGTCTACGACGCCAACGTCCTCTACCCGGCCCCGCTCCGCGACCTCTTCATGCGCCTCGCGCTCGCCGGGCTGGTGCAGGCGCGGTGGACGGACGCGATCCACGACGAATGGGTCCGCAGCGTCCTGCGAGGCAACCCGGAACTATCCCCCGAACGCCTGGCACGCACCCGGTCGCTGATGAACGATGCCATCCCTGACTGCCTCGTGACCGAGTATGAAGACCTGATCGAATCCTTGATCCTACCCGACCCCGACGACCGCCACGTCCTCGCGGCTGCGATTCGTTCTGCCGCCGAGGTAATCGTCACCTTTAACCTGAAGGACTTCCCGAAAAGCACGCTGGCAAGGTTCAACCTGGAGGCGATGCACCCGGACGACTTCCTCCTGCTACTCTTCGATGCCGCTCCTGGGCCGGTCTGCGCGGCGGTGAAACGGCAGCGGGACGGGCTACGCAACCCGCCGAAAACCGCCGAGGAGTTGCTGGTCACGCTCGAAGGCCAGGGACTGACTCAGAGCGTTGCGAAGCTTCGCCAATTCGTGGAGCTGCTGTGAACGAGCGGAGTGACGATGCGCCGCCACGCTCAAGAAAGATGCCCGGTTCGGACCGGGATTTACTGTTCGTCGAACAACGGCTTCGGCCGCTATCCGACCGTGACCGCGATCGTTTTCTGCAACTGCTTGCGAATCCCCCGGCCTCGTCGCCCGCCCTCAAAAAGGCGGCAGCCCGCCACAAAGCCCGCCGTGGCGGGCTGGTCCGTCGAGCCGTTCGGTAAGGACCATGACCGGGCCGGTTTCTCGCGCGGCAAGCCGGCGTTCGACGACTTCATTCGCGCCCGCGTAAATCATACGAGAAGCGACGATCAATCGAGGATTCGGTATTTAACCGCGAAGCCGCTCCCGGCGAAGTAGTCGGCGGCGTGGCGATTAAGCCCTACCCCGGCCCGCATGTCGAGTTGGAACAGCGGCGTGATCTTGTAGGTGAAGCCGCCGTCGAGGTAGTGTTCCGGGCCGACCTCCGGCCCAACGGCACTGTGCGGGAAGAACGCGAACCATTCGGTGTAGGCCCCCAGTTTTTCGGTGAGGGTATAGTTCACCGTCAGCGACTGGGCGAAGAGCAGGTAGGTGTGCTTCCCGGTGACCGCCTGACCGAGGCCCATGAAGTCGGGCAACTCGAAGTCGCCGCGCACGCTGTTCGCCTGCGTACTGCCGCCGACCGACACCCGGTCCTTGACGACATCCCACCCGTACAGCAGATTGACGCCCGGCAGCACCTCGCGGGCCGAAAAGTCGCGTGAGCCGGTCGGAACGGTCATCTGGAGGATCAGGGCCATCTCCGGGTGCCAAGCCTTCTGTTCCGT
This sequence comes from uncultured Alcaligenaceae bacterium, assembly GCA_964444365.1. Taxonomy (GTDB): domain Bacteria; phylum Planctomycetota; class Planctomycetia; order Gemmatales; family Gemmataceae; genus CAYUHJ01. The sequence goes on from CAYUHJ010000146.1 coordinate 9,267, forward strand.
CAGCCCGAGTTTGACGCCCAGGTACAGGTCGTCGGCCCCGCTCGCCCGCAGGCGACTTCCGTCCGGCAGCGTAGTCCGCTCGTTGCCGAAGTTCTGGCCGAGGCGGAACTCGAACCAGTCGGCGAACACCCCCACGCGGAGCAGCGCTTCAGGGTAGGAGTGGGACGTGAACCGCTGCCCGTTCGAGCGGTCGCCGGTGAAGGTATATCCGGCTTCGAGTTGCACCCGGCCTTTGCCGACCGTGCTACTCGCTTCCGTGAAGTCGGGGCGGTCCGTGACGATTTCGTCCTTCTCATCGCCCACCCGCGTCGAGGACGCCTTGTCGGCATCCGACCCTTCCCGTTTGCCCTCCGCGTCGGCCTTCTCCTCTTCGCCTTTGGAACGGGGCGGACTTCGCTCGGTCCACTCCAAGAGGACTTTCGGTCCCCGCTCCTGCGTGCCGTCGGACGCTACAGAGACCGAGGCACAGCCGATGCAGAGTGCGAGTGCGGGGCCGACCAAATACGCGAGTGCCCTGCGGCCCATGACCACTCCCCCGAAGACCTGATTGGTGATATCCGCCTGGTCGTTGTCCGACGGCAAGTCGGCAATCGAGAGTAGCGGTCGTAGGGGAGGTATCGGTCATCGGAGGGCAGGAGATTAGCCTCGACTAACTTTTAGTGTTAGCCGAGACAATTAATCGGGAAAAGAAGCGTTGTGGCCGAAAGGTCTTAGTCCTTTGCAGATTACGAGTAGTGACGCCACGGTGTCGGCCGCAATCGCGGCCCCGAGTACGCTGCGAACGTGTGGATCACAGGACGGCGGTTATCAAAACTCGGCTGTCGGGGCGGCGAGGGGAAAAATCGCCCCGCCGCCCGCCACCCCGACCATTGGTTACGACTTCGGCTTCGCGGTGAACGTCCCACTCGGGCCGACCAGCTTGGTCGGCGTCTCGTCGGCCTTCTCTACCGCTTCCCACAGCGACTTGGGCGACGGCACCGCCCCGTCCTTTGCCAGGACGTACACCGTCTTGGTCTTCATGTCGGTCTGGGTCTTGGCCACGCCGGACTGCTTCTCGACCTCCGTGCAGACCTTCTTCGCGCAGTTCGCGCAGTGCATCTCGGGGATCGTGATCGCCGTCCACACTTCCTTCGGCGGCTGCGCGCCGGCCCCGCCCGCCAGGGTCATGCCCACAGCCACGGCCAGCAGGCCGCACACGTTCTTCAACATCATCCTCGGACTCCTTTCACGAACCTCGTTCGACACCCGCCCACAGTGGGAGGGCGTCCCCAGCCGGCCGCGGGCCGGTCGTCGTGGCCCGCCCGCAGCCGGTTGTTCTCGACGGCCCGTCGCCGGGCGTGGTCACTGCTTTTCGGGCATGTTCTTCTTCGGGGTGGGCATCTCCTTGCCGTACTTCGCCTGGTACGTCAGCTTGGCCTTCTCCAGCAGCGACGGGTCGCAGACGTAACACTGGCTCTTGGCCCGGTCGTGCTTGTCGCACCAGTCGCCCTTGGCCTTGAACTCCTTGGCTTTCTTGCTGTTGCACATGCTGCACTCCTCCTCCGCGACCCCGTGCGGGTTGCACCACTCGCCGCCGTCCTCGGCGGACGGGTCCGCCGGTGCCGCCTTCTTGTCGCCGCCCGCCTTCGGGCCGGCCTTGGCCACCTCCGCGTCCTTCTTGCCACCGCCCGCGTTCTCGGCGGTCTTCTGGCCGCAGCCGATCACCGCGAACAGCCCCGCGACCAGGGCTGCGCTCGTCCACACGTTCTTCATCACCGACCTCCTGGGATAAACACGCCCGTCACCGGGCGGGGACCGTCTCCGGGGCCACTTCACGCGGCTGGCCCCCACCCACCGTTTGCGGCGTCCGCCTTCCCGGGAGCCGAAACACGACGAACAGCACCCGCAGTACGAGCAGCGACATGACCATCGCCGAGATCACGCCGCCGATCACGACCGTCGCCAGGGGCCGCTGCACCTCGGCCCCCATGCCCGTCGAGAACGCCATCGGCAGGAACCCCAGGCACGCCACCAGGGTCGTCATCAGCACGGGCCGCAGCCGGGTGATCGCGGCTTCCTCGACGGCCTGCTCCAGCGTCCGGCCCCGCTTCTGGAGGTCGCGGACGTAGCTGACGAGGATCATGTCGTCCAACACCGCCACCCCCGACAGGGCGATGAAGCCGATCCCCGCCGAGATCGAGAACGGCATGTCGCGGAGCCACAGAGCGACGACCCCGCCGACCCACGCGAACGGCACCCCGGAGAAAACCCGCAGGGTGTCCACCACCGTCCCGTAGGTCGCGTACAGGAGCAGGAAGATGAGCAGTAGGGCCACCGGGACGACGATCATCAGCCGGGTCTGCGCCCGCTCCAGTTGCTCGAACTGCCCGCCGTACTGGACGTGGTAGCGGCCCGGCGGCATCGTCACGTCGGCCTTGATGCGCTGTTGCACCTCGGCCACGAACGTGCCGAGGTCGCGGCCCCGGACGTTCGCCGTGACCACGATCCGCCGCTGCCCCCATTCGCGGGTGATCGTGGACGGGCCGTCGATGACGGCGATGTCCGCCACCCGCGCCAGCGGCACCCGCTCGCCGGTCGCGGTCGGCAGTTGGATCGCCCCGACCGCCTCCGGGCTGTCCCGCCATTCGTCCGGCAGTCGGACCACCAGCGGGAACCGGAACTGGCCGTCCACCACCTCGCCCATCGGCTTCGACCCGATGCTCTCGATCAGGTCGAGGACGGCGCGGGCGGGGATGCCGTACCGGGCCAGTTGGTCCTGCTTCACCTTCACCTGAAGGACCGGCTGGCCGGTCACCTGCTCGGCGGCAACGTCGGCCCCGCCGGGGATCGTCTTCACCACCCGCTCGATCTCGGCGGCTTTCGCCTTCAGCACGTCGAGGTCGTCGCCGAACAGCTTCACCGCGAGGTCCGACCGGGTGCCGGCGACCATCTCGTTGATCCGCATCTCGATGGGCTGGGCGAACGCGAACTTCAGCCCCTGGATCGCCCGCAACTCCTTCTCGATCCGGGTCGTCAACTCGGCCTGGGTCGTGGCCTTCGTCCATTTGTCGCGGGACTTCAGGCTGATGAAGATGTCGGTCAACTCGACGCCCATCGGGTCGGTGGCGACCTCGGCGGTCCCGGCCCGGCTCCAGACGTGGTTGATCTCGTCGGGGAAGGCGGCGAGCAGCGCCTTCTCGATCCGGGTGTTCGTCTCGACCGACTCCTCCAGGCTGGTCCCGGCCAGCCGCACCGTGCCGAGGGTGATCGCCCCCTCCGACAGCTTGGGGACGAACTCCGACCCCAGGTGCGGGGCGATCATCCCGAACGCGACCGCCAGCACCGTCGCCCCGAACACCAGCACGGCCAGCTTGTGCCGCATCGTCCGCCGCAGCACCGGGACGTACACCCACTTCACCGCCCGGATCAGGAACGGCTCCTTTTCCGACACCTTTTTCGGGAGCAGCAGGCTGGCCAGGGCCGGCATCAGGGTCATGGACAGGATCATGGACCCGGCCAGGGCGAAGATGACCGTCAACGCCATCGGGCGGAACAGCTTCCCCTCGATGCCTTCAAGCGTCAGGATCGGCAGGTACACGATCAGGATGATCAGTTCGCCGAACAGCGTCGGCTTGCGGACCTCGACGGCGGCGTCGCGGATGACGGCCAGCTTGCCCCGCCGCTCGGCCTCGCCGTGGCTCAGGTGGCGGACGCAGTTCTCGATCATCACCACCGACGAGTCCACGACCATCCCGAAGTCGATGGCCCCGAGCGACAGCAGGCTGGCGGCGATCCCGAACCGCAACATCCCGCTGAACGCGAACAACATGGACAGCGGGATGGCCAGGGCGACGACGAACGCCGCCCGCAGGTTGCCGAGGAACAGGAACAGCACGCACACGACGAACAGCCCGCCCTCGAACAGGTTGGCCCGCACCGTGTCGATGACGTGGCCGATCAGTTCGGTGCGGTCGTACACCGGCACCGCCTTCACCCCCGCCGGCAGGGTCGGCCGCACCTCGTCCAGCTTGTTCTTCAGCCCCCAGGTGACTTCGTGCGAGTTCTCGCCCATCGTCATGAACCCGAGGCCGAGGACGACCTCGCCCTTGCCGTCCGCCGTCACCGCCCCCCGGCGGACTTCGTGGCCGATCCGCACGTCGGCCACGGCGCCCAGCAGCACCGGCACGCCGTCCTTGACCGCGATCTGGACGGCCTTGATCTGCTCCAGCGTGACCGTCCGGCCCACCCCCTGGACGAGCAGGGTGCCGCTCCCCCGGTCGATCACCCCGCCGCCGACGTTCTGGTTGTTCTCGCGGATGGCGGCGGTCACCCGGTCGAAGGTGAGGCCGTACTTGGCCACCTTCGCCGGGTCAATCCGGCACTGGAACTGCCGCTCGAACCCGCCCCAGGAGTTGACCTCGGCCACCCCCTTCACCCGCCGCATCTGCGGGCGGACGATCCAGTCCTGCACGGTGCGCAACGCGGTCACCTCGTCGCCCTGGCCGGTGACGACGTAGTGGAACACCTCGCCCAGGCCGGTCGAAACCGGCCCCATCTTCGGGCGGTCCACCCCCTGCGGGAGTTGCACGGTCGCCAGCCGCTCGGTCACGAGTTGACGGGCGAAGTAGATGTCCGTGCCGTCCTCGAACACCAGCACCACCTGCGACAGCCCGAACTTGGAGATCGACCGCAGGGTGGTGAGCTTGGGGAGGCCGCTCAGGGCCTGCTCGACCGGGTAGGTGATCTGCTGCTCGACCTCCGCCGGCCCGAGGGACGGGACGACGGTGTTGATCTGCACCTGCACCGGCGTCGTGTCCGGGAAGGCGTCGATGTCGAGGTGGCGCATGGACACGCCGCCGGCCGCCGCCAGGGCGACGGCCCCGAGGATGACCAGCCAGCGGTACTTGAGCGAGAAGTCGATGACCGCGTTCAGCACGGGTGAACCCTCCGTGGCGTTACTTGGGGTGGCAGCAGGCGCAGCCTTCGCCGAGCTCGCCCCGGAGCAGTTCCGTCAGCATCAACCCACTCCCCTTCGTGACGACCAGTTCGCCCGGCAGCACGCCGGCGATGACCTCGGTGTTCTTCCCGTCCTTCGCCCCGATTCGGACCTTGCGGACGTGGAACACCTTGTAGTCCGACGTCAGGTAGTCCTTGTCGCGGACGAAGGCGACGTGGCAGCATCCGTCCCACTGGACCGCCTCGTTCGGCACCGACACCACCTTCTCCTCCTCGCGGAGGATCACCTTCCCCGAGCCGAACGTGTTGGCCACCAGTTTCCGTTCGGCGTCGGAGAGGTCGGCCCGGACCTTCACCGTGCGGGTCTTCGGGTCGGCCTGGGAGCTGCGCCACGCGACCTTCGCGGCCAACTCCCCGCGGCCGTTGTCCGGCAGGAATCGCACCGTCTGACCGACCGCGACCCGGTGGGCGTCCTCCCCCTTCACGTCCAGCGTCAGCCACAGCGAGCGGGTGTCCACCACCTCGAACAGGATGCGGGCCGCGTCCACCACCTCGCCGGCGGCCACCTCCCGCGACACGATCGTGCCGTCCATCGGGGCGACGAGCGGCAGCAGGTTCGAGGTCGCCGAGGTCGGGTCGAGCGTCCTCTCGACGTCGGCGGGGATGCCGAGGAAGTGCAGCCGGGCTTCGAGGCGGTCGGCGGTCTGCCCCTGGAGGTCCGCCAGTGCGAGCGGCAGGCCGAGGTTGACGAGAGCCTGGCGGGCGGCGTTGAGGCGGATCCGGGCCTCGCGGTGTGCGGCCTCGGCCTCGCGGACGCGGGTGCCCGGCACGGACGCGGCGGCCTCCTTGATGCTCGCCACCGCCTGTTCCTTTAACTGGAGTGCGGCGAACGCCTGGAGCAACTCCGCCTTGGCCTTTCCGACCTCGGCGGCGTCCACCAGGGCCAGCACGTCGCCCGCCTTGACCTCCTGACCCAGGTGCTTGAACACCTTCCACACGCTCCCGGGGGCGCGGGCCGACAGGTGGGCGACTTTCGACTGGTCGTACCCGACCTCGCCCGGTGCGGCGACGAACTCGACCGCCGGGGCGGTCCAGACCGGCTCGACCACCACCCCGGCCTTGTCGGCGTCCTTCGCCGTGGCGTACTGGATTCGCCGGAGGTGCTTCAGACAGTTGGACGTGTTCGCGGGCCGGTCGGCGAAGGCCAACGCCCGTTTCGCGCGGTCGAGGTCCGCCGGGGCGACGACCGGCGTCTCGGGCAGTTGGGCCAGTCCCGGGTCGCACAGCACGCACTCGGCGACCCCGTGCAGCTTGCACCACCCGCGGGGCTTCGCCCTCGGCAGGAGGAACGGGTCGCACTCGACGCACGCGGACTCGGGGACGTTGTGTTCGGCGCACCAGTCGTCCTTCTCCTTCACCACCCCGTTTAGCTCGGAGAACTTCGGCACCTTCCAGCCGCTGTGGTGGCCCCACCAGCCCACGGCCCCGGCCCCGGCCAGCACAATGAGGGTGGGGAGCGCCCCGCCGACGAAGCCGACGAAAGCCAGGAAAACTCTCGGCTTCCGGGGCGGCGTCCCGCGGAGGTCGGGTTCCCGAAGTTGTGGCGGCTCCAAGACGGCAGGCTCACCCATGACCATTCCCTCCAATAAGGCGTGATATGCGAACGCGGGGCACACGCTGCCGTGCGGCGGGCGGTGCCTGAGGATCAAAGGGTTTTCGGTGACGGCAGGCCATGCGGAGACGTGCGGCTACCAGCCGCGACCGCAGGCCCGAGCGGAAATGGCGAACTTATACTTCACGCGGCCAGGAGTGAGACATCATCGAATTCCTGGAACTTGAGCGT
>CAYUHJ010000147.1:0-15869 GCA_964444365.1 uncultured Alcaligenaceae bacterium
TCGATGCTGTCGAACGGCAGGCCGCCCCGGGAGATCGCCAGCGTGCCGACCAGCTGCCCGACGGAGGCGTGCCGCGAGTGCGGGATCGCGATCCCCCGGCCGATGCCCGTCGACCCGAGGCACTCCCGGCGGATGACCGCCTTGACGATGTCGTCCAGGTCCGTGTTCAGGAACTGCCCGGCGGCGTGCAGGCTCTTCACCATCTCGCGGATCGCCTCGTCCCGCGTGGCCGCCGTGAGGTCCGGGAGAATCGCGTCCCGCACGACGAAATTCGACATTCGCATGCCAACGACTCCTCGCGGCGGCTCCGAAACACGAGACATGACGACACCCCCGGCGGACGCGACGGACCCCCGACCCGTTACATCGTCGGCGAGCCGGAGTGCGGCGGGTTGTTGCGGTGGTCCTGGATCTTTTCCTTGTAGTGCTTGATCTGCTGCTTCGTCTTCTCGACCGCCGCGAGGACCGCCGCGGGCAGCTCGACGTTCTTGGCGTGCCCCACGAACGTGTGCTTGTGCTCGGCCGTGGCCAGGATTTCGACGGACTTTTCGAGCCCGGCCACGTCGACCGTGACTTCGATCAGCATCAGCCGGTCGAAGAAGTGAAGGAGTTTCTCGGCCTTTTCTTTCGTCAGGGCGAGGGATTCTTCGTCGAGCGTGCCGTGGCGCACCGAGACTTTGACCTGCACCGCACTTACCTCGTCATGAGGGGGAGGACCGGTTTCCGGATCGACAACGGCTCATTCTACGAAGCAACGCCGGACCCTGCAACGACGCAAGTCCGGCGTTCGCGATGGTTTTTGCGATACGTTACCGGTCAGTCGTACTCGACATCGACCCGGCCGCTGTGGCGGAAGTGGATTTCGACCTCCCGCTTGCCGTAGTCGAACTCGATCTTCCGCCGGCCGATTTCCACCCGCGGGCACCCCGGCGGGAGCGTGAAACAGACCTCCACCGGCTGGCACGTCTTCGGGTGGACGAGCCACACCCGGTGGTGCCCCGGCACCGGCTGGAACCACTTCCCGAACTGCTCCAGCGTCAGCGCGACCGGGGCCGGTCGGACCAGCGGGGCGGGCGGCGGCAGCGGCTGGAAGCCCGGCGGGAACTGGGCGATCCCGACGGGGGAGGCGGTCAACGCGAGGCCGAGCAGAAGCGATGTCATGGCGACGGTCCCTGGGCAGGAAGGTTCCCCCATCTTAACGCGCCCGGCGGATCGAGTTGCGCCGGAACAGAGAATCTTCAGCCCCTTTCCCGTTCCTTGCCGCGGTCCGGCATTTGCCGTTAAACAGCCCCGTCCGTTCCCGCCCGCCGCCTGGGTGCCCACATGACATTCGTTCGCCGCGCTGCCACTGTCCTGTTCGGGGTCGTGCTTGCCGGGTGGGTCCTCGGCGGGCCGGCGCGCGGCGTCGGCGGGTCGGCCCCGGCTTCGCCCGAACCGCCCGCCGGCGGGCCGACCGTCCGCGTCGAACTGGCCGACGGGACGAAGGTGGAAGGCCCGGTCCGCACCGCCGAGTTCCGCGTCCGGACCGGGTTCGGCGTCGTCGTGCTCGACCCCAAGAAGATCAAGAGCCTGTCCTTCGAGCCGAACGGCGAGGCCGTCAAGGCGTTCGCGGAACTGTCCGACAAGTCCCGCGTCAGCGGCGTGAGCGAGACCGCCGTGGTCGACCTCACCGTCGACGGTCAGCCCCGGCAGGTGAAGGCCGCCGACGTCCGCCAGATGAAGTTCGTCCAGCCCGTCGACCCCTCACTCGTCGCCGCCCTCGTGGGGCTCGTGACGTTGAGCTTGATGGAGATCGTCCTCGGCGTCGACAACATCATCTTCCTGGCCATCCTCGCGGCGAAACTCCCGAAGGAGAGCCAGCCGAAGGCCCGCCGGATCGGGCTGCTGGCGGCGCTCGGCACCCGGCTGCTGTTGCTCGCCACGCTGTCGTGGCTGCTCGGGCTGACCCGGCCGCTGTTCGTGCTGCCGGAACTGCCCTTCCTCGAAGACCCGGAGGCCCGCGGCGTGTCGCTCCGGGACCTGATCCTGCTCGTCGGCGGCCTGTTCCTGATCGGGAAGAGCACGTTCGAGATGCACGAAAAGCTCGAGCACTCCAAGAAAACGGGTGGCGAGAGCGCCCCGAAAGCGGGCACGGCCGGCTTCGCGTCGGTGATCGTGCAGATCGCCATCATCGACATCGTCTTCTCGCTCGACTCGGTCATCACCGCGGTCGGGATGGTCGACCAGCTGTGGGTGATGGTCGTCGCCATGCTGATCGCCGTCGGCGTCATGATGTGGTTCGCGACGCCGATCTCGGACTTCGTGGACAAGTACCCCACGATCAAGGTGCTGGCCCTCAGCTTCCTCATCCTGATCGGCGTCCTGCTCGTCGCGGAGGGGTTGGGGCAGCACCTCGACAAGGGGTACATCTACTTCGCGATGGCGTTCTCGGTGGCCGTCGAGGCGATCAACATCCGGCTCCGCGGGAAGTGAGACCTCAGCCCGGAACCCGCAACGGGTCCGGCCCGAGCGTGACGACGGTCAGGTCCTTCACCGGGAACCGGTCCAGGTACGCGAGCACCCTGGCCGGCGTGAGCGAATCGACGGCGGCCTGGACCTCGTCGACGGTCCGCACCCGGTTCAGGTAAAACCAGTCGCTCGCCATCGAGCTGGCCCGGGCTCCGGTGGACTCTTGCTGCATCACCAGCGACGTCTTCAGCCCCGCCTTCACGCGGTCGAGTTCCTCGTCGGCGATGCCGTCCTTCAGCCGGCGGAGTTCGCCGACCGTCACGTCGAGGGTTTGCTGGGCCTTCTCGTTGCGGGTGCCGGCGTACGCCAGAATCGTGCCGCGGTCCTTCACGGTGTCGTGGGTGGCGTACACCGAATAGCACAGGCCGCGCTTTTCCCGGACTTCCGTGAAGAGGCGGGCACTCATCCCGCCGGACAGGACGCCGACGGTCCCGCGAGCCGCGTAGAAGTCCGGGTCCGCGAACGGGGCGCTGGGGAAGGCAATCGCGATTTGCGTCTGCTGCGTGTCCTTCGCGATGTGCTCGGACTTCGGCACGTGGACGCCGGGCGTCGGGGGTTCGCTCGCGCCGCCGGTCCAGTCGCCGAACAGTCGGCCGACTTGCTCCTTCAGGGACGGCCAGTCGATGTTCCCGGCGACGGAGAAGATCGCGCCGTTCGCCCGGAACCGCGACGCGTGGTGGGCCTTCAGCGACTTCGCGGTGACGGCCTGCACGCCCGCGGCGGTGCCGTAGCGGTTGCGGTTCAACGGCGTCGGGTAGTACCGCGACTTCAGTTCGAGAATCACCTTCTCCTGCGGGGAGTCTTCGAGCCCTTGAATGTCCTGCAACGCGAGTTCCTGCGCCGCTTCGAGTTCGTCGTCCGGCAGGTGCGGGCGGCGGATCACGTCCGCGTAAATGTCCAGCACCGCGGGCAGGTTGCGGGCCAGCGTGCCGGCGGACAGCACGAGGTTGAACGGCCCCACACTCTCGCCGCGGTCGGCCCCGAGGTTGTCGAGGTCGAGGGACAACTTCTTGCTATCGCGATCCCCCGCCCCGCGGACGAGCATTTCGCACATCAGCGTGCTCATCCCGTCCTGGCCAACGGGGTCGTGCGTGTATCCGCTCGGAACGAGGAGGTACATCGTCGCGCTGCGGACGTGCTCCATCCGCTCCGCAAGAAGCGTCAGGCCGTTCGGGAACGTCTGCGTGAAGACTTGCTGGGGCACTGAGGGTTCCTTCCAGATTTCACCACAAAGCAGTGAATCAGAATTTTGACAGGATTAACAGGATCAACAGGGTGAAATCCACATCCTGTTGATCCTGTTAATCCTGTCAAAAAATTCGAGTGGATGTCTTTGTGGCTCTTTGTGTGATCTTTGTGCCTTTGTGGTGAAACTCTTCCTTCAAATGCCCATCCCCACCGGGGCGGGTTCGGGCAGTTCGACCGCCTTGTAGATCGTCTTCGTACACCGGAAGCCCACGCTGCGATACAGCCGAATCGCCGCCACGTTCTGGGCCGTCACTTCCAGGTAGACCCGTTTCGCCCCGACGTACCGGAACCCGACCAGCGACCGGACCAGCAGCGAGAACCCCAGCCCCAGCCCCCGGCAGTGCGGCACCACGCCGATGTTCTGGATCGCCCCGAAGCCCTGCGAGTCCCGGACGCCCTGCACCGTCCCGACGGGGCCGTCCGGGCCCGTGACCAGCCACGTCGCCGGGGGGCAGAACCCCGGCTTGTCGCGGATCGCCCGCATCAGCCCCTGGCACCCGGCGAGGGTCTGGAAACTCGGGAACACCTGCGAGTCGACTTCGTCGCGGAAGCTGGCGAACTTCACGTCCGCGTGGGCCGACACGAGGTCGTGTTCCCACGCCGCGAAGCGGAACCCGCCCGGCAGCGCCGCGTCCGGCAGCGGCCCGCCGAGGTCCCGTTCCATGCGGTAGCGCTTGAAGTACGACAGCCGGGAAGTCATCGCGGGTTCGCACCAGGGGAACACGGCACGAGGGAATGGTATCACCCGCCGCACCGCGGGTCAAAGACCCGGGACCGTCACCGCGTGCCGGCGAAGCCCAGCACCAGACCGGCCAGGAACGACAGGAGCAGCAGGGCACCGAGGACGCCCGCCGCCGCAAGGAGTTGCACCGGCCGGAGCGTGTAGCCGCGCCGCGGGGGCGGGACCGGCTCCGCCGCCGGGGTCGCCTCGACCGGCGTGACGGCGGGCAGCGCCACCGCCGTCGGCAGGCTCGGCAAGGGGACGGTGTCGTCCAGGAAGATCGGGGCCTCGTCGTCGTCGCCGGCGTCCGCGTTGGCCCCCTTGGCGGCCAGCCACTTCGCCTCCGCCCGGCGTTGCAGTTCGACGTCCGGCGGGGCCCCGCCCACCGGCCGGGGCGGGGGCGGGTCGGCCCACTCGGCCAGGGCCTTCGCCACCGCGGCCGCCGTGGCCGGCCGGAGCCGGGCGTCCTTCGCCATCAGGGAATCGAGCAGTTTCACCAGCCCCGGCGGCACCAGCGGGTTGAACGAGGCGACCGGCGGCGGCGCGTCCGTGCGGTGCCAGCGGATCTTGTCCTTCGCGGTCCCGCCGGGGAACGGCGGGCAGCCCGCCAGCGCGAAGTACAGCGTACACCCGAGCGAGTACAGGTCCGCGGCCCGGGTGACGGCCCGCGCGTTCGCCGCCTGTTCCGGGGCGAGGTAGTCCATCGTCCCGAGCGTGTGCCCCGGCCCGCCGAAGATCGCCGGGTCGTCGACGAGCGTCTCGCCGAGCTTCAGGGCGAACCCGAAATCGAGCAGTTTCGCGGGGCCGAACGGGCTGACGATCACGTTCGACGGCTTGACGTCCCGGTGGACGACCCCCGCCTCGTGGGCCGCGTGCAGGCCGTCGGCGACTTCCGCGAAGATGCGGCAGGCGGAGCCGATCGGGAGCTTCCCGCTGTCGGCAATGGTCTGCCGCAGCGTCGGGCCGGGGACGTACTCCATCGCGAGGAAGTGGACCTTCGCGTCTTCCCCCGCGTCGAGAACGCGGGCGAGACTGGGGTGTGCCGGCAGCCCGCGGCCGAGCTGCATTTCCCGCCGGAACCGGGCCAGCGTCCGCGGCTCCCGCTTCGCCCGGGCCGGCGGCAGCACCTTGAGCGCGGCCAGCGCCGTCCGCCGGGCTTCGAGCGAACCGGGGTGCGGGGCGTGCTCGTCCTTCGCCAGGTAAACGACGCCCATGCCGCCCCGGCCGAGCGGACACAGCACGCGGAAGTGGCCGATGACCAGCCCCTGCCAGACGCCGGCGAGGAGCTTGTCCGCCTGGAACCGGGTCAGTTCCCCGACTTTGACGAGGTAGTCCGCGACCGGCCCCGCCCGCCGCGCGTCCCCGGACGTGGCCGCCGACACGACCTCTTCCAGCCGGGCCGACGCGACCAGCTTGCTGAGCGCGGCCGTCCGGAGGAAGTCGACGACCGGCGGGTCGGGCGCGTCGGTGACGGGCATCGGGCGATCCTGGGTGCGGATACCTTCCCGGATCATAAGTCGCGTTCCGACCCGCGTCCAGCGACCGGGCTACTCGGCCACGCACGGGTTCCGCAGCGTGCCGATGCCCTCGATCTCGACCTCGGCCACGTCCCCCGGCTTCAAGAGGATCGGCGGCTTCCGCGCGATCCCCACCCCCGGCGGCGTGCCCGTGAAGATGAGATCGCCCGGCTCCAGCGTCACCACCTGGCTGAGGAAGTTCAGCAGGTGCGGCACGCCGAAGATGAACTCCTTCGTGGACGAGTTCTGCAGCGTCTCGCCGTTGAGCCGCAGGGCGATCTTCAAGTTGTGCGGGTCGATCCCCTCGTCCGTCGTGACGACGACCGGCCCCGTCGGCGCGAACGTGTCGAAGGTCTTGCCGATGATCCACTGCTTTTCTTCGCCCCGGAACTGCCAGTCCCGGCCGGACACGTCGTGCCCGCAGGTGTACCCGCCGACGTAGTCGAACGCGGACTTGTCGTTCGGGATGTGCTTGCCGGTCTTGCCGATCACGATGACGAGCTCGGCCTCGTAGTCGACCTTCTGCGACACCTTCGGGATCTTGATCGGGTCGCCGTGCGCGATCAGCGTGTTGGGGAACTTGCCGAAGAGCACCGGCTCCGTGGGGATCGCCTTCCCGCCTTCGAGGGCGTGGTCCCGGTAGTTCAGCCCGATGCAGAGGATCTTCGAGGGGTCGGGGATCGGCGGCAGCAACTTGACCGCGTTGGCCGCGTGCTTGACGGCGTGCGGGGACTTCGACGCCTCGTCCGCCGCCTTCCGCACCGCCGGGCTGGCCGCGAGCAGGTGCTTCACGGACGTGGGCAGCCCCGGATCGGTGGCGTGCAGGTCGACGTAGTGACCGCCGACGAGGGCCGCGGCCCGTGGCCCGGCGTAAGTGGCAATGGTGGCAAGGCGCATGACATCTCCGCGGGAGGGAACCGACCGGACAGCTATTCAATGACTGCCCTTGCCCGCGGGCGAGATGTGGTCTAAAAAAGTGTTCGCCGAGCCGGATTCCCCGATAGCTCAATGGTAGAGCATCCGACTGTTAATCGGACGGTTATTGGTTCGAGTCCAATTCGGGGAGCTGACCTGAACAGTACGGAATTCTGACCCCATCCAGTTAACGCCTTCGGCCCGAGGACACCCCTCGGGCCGATCGCATTTCTACGCTGCTTTTCCTGGCGTTTTCGCCCATACCTGCTGCCCCCGCCTCTGCTCGCTTCCGAAGTGTCTCACTCGGGGACCGAGTTGGAACGGGGCTGTCCAACTCGGACCCCGAGACTCTCTGCGGAAATGTCTCAGCACCTCGGGAGAGAGAACGACACTCCGGTTAATAGCCTCTTCCCACTCGGACCCCGAGCGAGACGCGCCGCGAACTCTTCTCGTGGCTCGCACAAAGCAACATGGTGATTCTCGTCTACGATCTACGACGCCAGAAGATGAACTGAATTCGCGATCCCGGTCGGGCGATAAAGGTGATGAACCGGAGGTGTAGCCATGTCCGGAGTCGACCTGCCCGCGGGCACTTACTTGCGGCAACTGACGGCGCACTCGGACGACCGCGGGGAATTCACCGAAGTCCACCGGAGGGAGTGGCCGTGCGGGGTCGAGCCGATCCAGTGGAACTGTGTCCGATCGCGGGCGGGTACGCTCCGCGGGGTGCACGTCCACGCCAAACACGCGGACTACTTGACCTGCCCCATGGGGCGGTGTTTGGTCGGGCTCCGGGACCTTCGTCGCGGGCCGACCGCCGGGCGGAAGGCGATGGTCGAATTGTCCGCCGACCGGCCGGCCGGTCTGACCATCCCGCCGGGGGTGGCCCACGGGTTCTACTTCCCGGTCGACTCCCTTCACCTCTACGCGGTCGATCGCTACTTCGACCCGTCGGATGAACTCGGCTGCCACTGGGCCGATCCCGCCCTCGAACTCGACTGGCCTGGGGTGCCGACGCTGCTCTCCCGGCGGGACCGGGAAGCCGGGCCGCTCGCCGAGTTGCTCACGCGGATCGAACGCTGGCAGCCGTTCGTCCCAGTCGCGCGCGCAGCCAGTTGACGGTCTTCCACGCCCGGGAACGCTGGGCGGAAGCGAGGTCGGCGGCGAGGTCCGCCGCTCGCGTGGCGGCCAGTCGGGTCTCCGCACGGGCGTCGGCGAGCTCCCCGGCCAGCCGGTCGCACTCGCCCCGGAGCCGCTGGGCCTCGGCTGTCACCTGCCCCTCGGACCAGTGCCAGCCCCGCTCCAGGCTGGTCGCGAACAGGTGCAGGGCGGTGAGAATCGCCTTCAAATAGGCGGGATCGGTCGACAGGTCCGGGAGCCGGGCGGCCCACCCGGACATTTCGGCCAGCCGGTCGGCCAGCGCCCACCCGCGGCGCTGGGGGCTCGGGAAGACGACCGCCGTCGGTTCCGGGCTGCTGACCGCGAGCAGGTCGGGGTTCTGCAAGAACTGCTGCCACATGTACAGGTCGGTCGGCGTTCCCGGCGGGGTCGACCGCCAGCCGTGCGGGAGCCCGCGGTACGCGGTCAGCGTGTGGCCGGCGCAGGTCAGCGGGACGCGGTTTTCGCCGTGCAAGAGTTTGTGCCGGTAGAACGGTCGGCTCAGGTCGGCGGCCGTCGGCTGGACCGTCCCCCCGGGGTCGACCGCGACCATCTGCGTGTGGGCGAACTCCGCCTGCTCCAACAACCGGGACATCACGGCGAGGTGGTTCGGCAGCCACAGGTCGTCGTCCGAGAGGTAGCAAACGATCCGGCTTCTGGACTTCATCAGCAGTTCGTGCCGGTACGCCTCGCCGGTGCGGGGCGACTTCGGGTGGTCGAAGTACCGCACCCGCGGGTCGATCTCGGTCAGCCGGTAGGCGACCGCACGGGTCTCAGGGGTCGCCCCGTCGCCGACGATCAGCACCTCGATGCGGTCGACGGTCTGGGCCAGGGCGCTGCGGACCGACAGTTCCAGCAGCGGGCCGTGGTCGTGGGTCGGGATGAGGACGGTGGCGTCGAGCATCAGTGGTTTCTCCCGGCCGGCAGCCCGGCCAGCGTCCGCAGCCGGGCGAGGGCTTCCACCGTGGCGAGTCCGTCCGCCGCGGAGCTTTTTGGCGGCGGCCCGCCCCGCAGGTGGGCCACGAACGCGGCCAGTTCCCGCCGCAGGGGCAGTTCGGTCGAGACGGTCCGACGTTCGCGGGTGCCGTCGGCCCGGACCACTTCGATTGCTTCCGCGAAGGCGTCACCCAGAATCGCGACCCCGTCCCGACACGAGAGGCGAACTTCGCGGCGGCGAACCGGGGCCCGGGCGGACACTTCGATGGATTGCCATGGGTCGTCGCCGAGCAACCCGGTGAGACCGGCGGCCGTTCCGTCGACGACTTCGGCCCGGGCGGCCTGCGGTTCCGGGATGTGTCCGAACACTTCGAGGCCGATGGTCAGGTCGTGCGGAGCGAGAATCCAGACCGGGTCGACGTCCGCGTGCGGGCAGCCCCAGTCGATGCGGACCGTGGTCAGGGACAGGACCGGGCCGAGTACCCCGGTGCGGGCGATTCTCGCCAACTCTTCCACGCCGGGGTGGTGCCGCCACTTGTCCATGACGAACAACCGGTCCGGGAAAGCCCGCACCAGTTCGCGCGCGGCGGCCGGGTCCGGGGTGAGCGGCTTCTCCACGAACACCCGCATCCCGCGGGCGAGGAGCGGCCCGGCGACGGCGGCATGGAACACGGTCGGCACGGCGACGACCGCCCCGTCCGCGTCCGGCAAGTCGGCAGCGTCGGGGGCGGTTCGCCAGGCCCCGACCGCTGTGGCGAGTTCGCGGGCCGCGGAGTCCGGGTCGGCGACCGCGACCCGCGTGCCGAGGCCGAGGAGGTCGCGCAAGATGTTCCGCCCCCACCGGCCGCAGCCCGCCAGCACGATCGTCAGCGTGCGGTCCATTCGCGTCCTCTTACCGTGTGGAGCGGCGAAATCGTATCGTCCGGCCCTCCGGGGCACAACCCGGATCGACTGGGGAGTTTGCCCCTCAACTCGGCCGGATAATCGCTACAGCCCGTCTGCTCGCCCGGTCGATAACCGTACTCAAGCGTTCCGATTCCACTCGGACTCGATCGTCGACCGTTCTCACCGGTGCCACCGATGGCCGACCCCGACACCGGACCGCCCCCGGCTCTCGACCCGCTCGCCCTCGCCGCGCTCGTGGCGGAAAAGGAAGCCGTCATCCGCGACCTCCAGCGGGAGTTGGCGGCGGTCGGCCTGTGGCGGACGGCGTGGCGGTCGCAGCGGTCGATCCAGCGGTTCACCGCGGCTGGCAAACGGGTGGTGGCGCTCGGGCGGTGGGGGGGGCGGAACGCGGCCGCCTTCGGCCGAAGTGTTCTCACGCTCCCCGTGCGGTTCATCCGCACGGTCGTCCGAATAAAATCGGGAGACGGTGAACCGGAGGTCGTCCCGCTCCGGTTCGGGTTGACCGAGCCGCTTCCGAGCGAGATCGCCGTCGGCGGCGGGACGGTTGTCGTCGTCCGCGGCTGGGCCTTCCACCCGGCGTGCCGAATCCGGTTACTCCGCGTCCGGGTACTGACGGCCGGGGTCCGGGTCGTCCCCGGTCAACCGGTCGACCCACTCGAAGTGCCGGACGACGGGTTGGCGGGCCACCGCGTCCGACTCGGGGAGCGACCGGCCCGGGTGATCGCCCGGCGGTTGGCGTCCCCGGAGGCGATCGCCGCCCACTTCCCGCACGACGACCCGCTCGGGTTCAGCCGGCGGGCGGGGTTCCTCGCGGAGTTCGTCGTTCCCCGACTCGACGCCGTCACGCGGGCGGAAGTGGTGGTGGAAGCGACACTCGCGGACGGCCGCATCGCCACGGCCGGGGTCGCGGCGGTGACGCTCCTTCCCGAGCGGCCCGGCGAACCGGTCGCCGCCCCGCTGGGGGACGGCCCGCTCATCGCGGTGTGCATGGCGACCTACAACCCGCCGCCGGCGCTGTTCGTCCGTCAAATCGCTTCGCTGCAACGGCAGACGTGGCGGCGGTGGGTGTGTGTCATCCGGGACGACGGCTCGGACCCGGCTGCCTGGGATCTGATCTGCCGAACGGTCGGCACCGACCCGCGGTTCGTCCTCCGCCGAAACGAATCGAATCTCGGGTTTTACGCGAATTTCGAGGCTGCCCTCGGCGACGTGCCGACCTCCGCCGCCTTCGTCGCCCTCGCCGACCAGGACGACGAATGGGACGCGGACAAGCTGGAGCGGATGCACCGGCACTTCGAGCCGGGAATCACGATGGTGTTCAGCGACGTGCGGCTGACGACCCCGACGGGGGCCGTCCTGTCGCCGTCGTACTGGACAACCCGGGACATGAACGCGGGGGACTATCCGTCCCTCGCGCTGGCGAACACCGTGACCGGCGCGGCGACGATGTTCCGGCGGTCGCTACTCGACCACCTGTTGCCGTTCCCGGTTCGGGTCGGCGGGGCATATCACGACCACTGGATCGCGTTGGTAGCAGCCGCCGTCGGGCACCTCCACTACATCCCGCAGCCACTGAGCAACTACGTCCAGCACGGCGGCCAGGTGATCGGGCACTGGTCGCCGCCGGTCCAGCAGTCGTGGCGGGCGCGTTTGCGGTCGACGCTGGGGTGGCTGAACCCGCTGGCGTTCCGGCGGAACGTCCGGGCGGCCCGCAACACCGTCCGGGACTACCTCCACGCGGGGGCGTGTGAACATGCCCAACTCGTGCGGGTGGCTGCCGTCGCGCGGGCTGTCCAGGCCCGGTGCGGGACACCCTCCCGGCCGGCGGTGGCGGCGGCTCTCCGGGAAGCCGTCTCCTGGCGGGACGGCCGGCTCGGGGCGTACCGCCTGTTCCGCCGCGGGTTCCGTCCGAACGCCGCCCGGTTGACGTGCGGCGTCGAGTGGGTCCTGCTCCGCAGCCGGGTCTGGGCCGCAGTCGATGGGGTCGTCGGGTCCGTCGCCGAGCGGTTGACGGCTGCCGGACTACGGGCGGCGGACGCCGGGCAAGCCGCCGGCGGGCTCGTGCTCCCGCACGCCGGGCTTTCGGACGCGATCAGCGGGAAGGTCGCTCCCCTGACCCTGTCCGTCCGCCCGACATCTCCGGATCGCGTGAACGTCGTGGTGTCGGTCATCGACTTCAAGTATCTGTTCGGCGGCTACCTGACGGTGTTCCACCTCTGCCGGATGCTCGCCGACCGCGGGTGGCGCGTCCGGCTCGTCATCGTCGACCCGTGCGACTATCGGCCAGCGGACTGGGCCTACGGGTTCCGGCGATACCGCGGACTGGAAGACCTCCTCGACCGGGTCGACCTGGCCTACATGGCCGACCGCCGGGTGCCGCTCCCGGCCGGGCCGGGGGACGTCTTCCTGGCCACCAGCTGCTGGACCGCGCACGTCGCCCACGCCGCTGCCCGTACCCTCGGGCAAGACCGCTTCGTGTACCTGATCCAGGAGTACGAGCCGGGTTTCCACCCGCTCGGCTCGGAGGCCGCGTTTGCCGCCGAGTCCTACACGTTGCCGCACTTTGCGTTGTTCTCGACGGCTCTGCTGAGGGACTACTTCCGCGAACAGCGGCTCGGCGTCTTCGCCGGGGCGGACGGCGACCGCACGTCGACCAGCTTCGAGAACGCGATCACGACCGTCGGCGCGGTGGACCCGAAGGCCCTGGCCCGGCGGAAGAAAAAGCGGCTTCTGTTCTACTGCCGGCCCGAGGCCCACGCGGCTCGCAACATGTTTGAAGTCGGGCTGCTGGGGTTGCGGAAGGCGGTGGCGGCCGGCGCGTTCCGCGGCTGGGCGTTCCACGGCGTCGGCAGCGTGGACGTCTTCGCCCGCCTGGACCTCGGCAGCGGCGCGACGCTGACCATGCTCCCGCGGATGACCCAGGAGGAGTACCGGGCCGTGCTGCCGAACTACGACGTCGGCCTGGCCTTGATGTACACCCCACACCCGAGCCTGGTCCCGCTGGAAATGGCCGCCGCGGGGATGTGTACGGTCACGACGACCTACGCGAACAAGACGGCCGACCGTCTGCGTGATGTATCCGCGAACCTGATTCCCGTGGAAGGAAACGTGTCGGCGGTGGCCGCCGGGCTGGGTCTCGCCGAGCGAGCCGCCGCCGACCACTCGGCCCGAGCCGCCGCCGCGGATGTCCGCTGGGCGACGACGTGGGACCAGGCGTTTCCAGTTCCCCTCCTGAATCGACTCGACGGCTTCTTCCGCGCCACAGCGGCCGACGAACACACCCCAAACACCTCAACGCGTCGGGCGGCGGCCTGATCACGTGCCTGCAGAACGCTGTGGAGATCACTTACTCCACAGCAATTCATTGAGTCACACCCAGTCACACCCATTGCCTGCTCTCCACTCATCGGTCAGAGCAACAAGGGCTCGATGTCCAACTTGCCACATGCAAAGCTTGCCGGTCGCGGACGGGGCAGTTCGCCGACGCCTTGATCGCTTGTACAAACTGGGCAAACCGATTGATTGGTTACTTCGAGGATTGCTCCCTCGATATCGGTCATCGACTTTACCACTTCGACATGGACACAACTCGACGGTGCCCCGTTGCCCACAAGGAAGTCGAAGAATTCGTCCGATTCGCACCCCGAGTGTGACACACTTCGCACCCCGCTTACGAAGGAATAGGTAGGTTCACTCGCCCCCATCTCGCCGACGGCCGGCCGCACCGCGGACGCCGCCGGGCTCACGCCCGGAGGACCGCCGTGTCACGTTTGCCCGATCCCGAAGATCTGTCTGTCGACGATCGCCGCCACGAGGTGGCCGCCATCCTCGCCCGTGCCGCGATCCGGCTCGCCGAGCGGCACGCGCTGAACACTTCTGCGACGCAGAAGTTGTCGAATTCTCGCCCGAACGAGGCTGCTGTGGGCCCGGAAGTAGGGCTCACTGTCCACGACGGCTAAAGGCCGTCCGAGCGAACCCACGACCACGGAGACGACGATGGCGAAGGACCTGGGGCGGAAGATCGCCGCCCTCGAAGCGATCACGGTGCCGCAGTTGGTGCGGACGTATGCCGACGTGTTCGGCGAGTCGACCAACGGCCGCAACAAGGTGTGGCTGGTCCGCCGGATCGCCTGGCGGATGCAGGCGAACCTCCCCGGCGGGCTCGGCGACGCGGCACGGGCGAGGCCCGCGGAACTCGCCAACGACGCCGACATCCGCACCACGATCCCGAAGGAAACCGCCACGGCGCGGCCGGTCGAGGACGACGCCCCTCCGCCGAGGGTCGTGAAGTTCGTGGCCGACGCGCGGGTGCCGCCGCCGGGGACGGTGCTTACCCGCCATTACAAGGGCACGGACGTTCGGGTCACGGTGCGGGCCGACGGGTTCGAGCACGACGGCACCGTGTACCCCTCGCTCTCGGCGGTCGCGAAGGTCGTGTCGGGGGCGCACTGCAACGGGTTCGCGTTCTTCAAACTGACCGGCAAGGGGGTGGCCTGATGAAGACCATGAAGCGTGACACCCCGGTGTCACTGAAGATTGTGAGGTGCGCAGTGTACACGCGGAAGTCCACGGAGGAGGGGCTGGAGCAGGAGTTCAATAGCCTCGACGCCCAGCGGGAAGCGGGCGAGGCGTACGTCCGATCCCAGGCCGGGGAGGGATGGACGCTGGTCGCCGACCGCTACGACGACGGCGGGTTCACCGGCGGCAACACCGACCGGCCCGCCCTGCAGCGGTTGCTGGCCGACATCGAGGTGGGCAGGATCGACTGCGTGGTGGTCTACAAGGTCGATCGCCTGTCGGGGTCGCTGCTCGACTTCGCGAGGATGATGGCGATGAGGTCGGGTCGAGCAGTCCCCTCTCGACGCAGAACCGGTAGACGGCCATCTTGTTGGTGCACCGGGTGTGGAAGTGGGGCCTGGCGGCATTGATGGCCTCGAGGAGTTCCTCGGGCGTGACCTTGCGAGTGTGCCCATTGTCGGAGCGGGGTTGCGGGGTCATGCCGGTGATGCCGCGGTTCTTGTACCGGTAGAACCAGGTCTGGATCGTTCGCCAGGTGAACTGCCGGCTGTTCCCCTCCTCGTCGAGGAAGGTCATGGCGGCGACCTGGTGGACCCGCTCGTGACGGGTCTTGCCGGGCGCGGTGTCGATGGCACCGAGCACGCGCATCTTCAAGTAGATGGAGGGCAACTTCATGGGTGGCTCGTGGGGCGTGGGTCGGGCACGGGTGATTCCACCATGACCCAGGCCCATCCGCGAGGACAGGTTGCGTTGTCGGTCGATTTCGCGGGAATCGAGGTAGCGACGGCGGGCAGTCTGCGACGAGAATGCGGCGAGTGACAGGGCGGTGTCACGGCTCGGATCGGCTCACAGGACGAACGTGCCCGTGGCCCATTGGTAGGCGGCGAGGGGGCAGTCGGTGTCGGGAAAGGCAGCCGGGAGATGGGCGAGGACTTCGGCCAGGACGGGCCTGGGTCCGGGGTCGGGCGGCCCGGTCGGCGGCGGGCAACGCGAACACAGGGCGGTGCGAATCCGACTCCGGGCGAGGTCGAACCGCGTCACGATCCGTCGGAGGGTCCGGTCGCTCAGGTGGGTCGGCGTGCGGTGAATCGCGTCCGCGAGTGTGCCGGTCGCCACCCGCCGAAGGAAGTGCCAGAGGGTGCGGGTTGCGAGGCTCAATCGCCGGATGGTGTGGGCCACCCAGACGTGACGGTGCGTCCGCAGCCGGGCCGGAGGTGGCGGTTGCGGCAAAAGACGCGTCGGGCCCGGAGGGCCTTTCGCGGCGGGTTGGCGTCGTCGTACCCGGTGAGCGTGCCGTGCCGAATGAGCGTCCCGACAGCCCGGCAATGGGGGCAGGCGGTGAGTTTGAGCCGCTCGGCGAGTGCGAGCCACTCGTCAACGGAGCGATAGAGCCAGCGTTCGCCCTGCACCGGTCGGCCTCCCGCGTGGGACGACTGTACCGG
>CAYUHJ010000148.1:0-15827 GCA_964444365.1 uncultured Alcaligenaceae bacterium
GAGCGGCGTTCGTCCGTAGCCCCACGCGGGAGCGTGGGGTCACGGTCCGGACGAATACCCGAGCCCCGGAGGGGCGTTCGTCTGACCACGGACGCCCCTCCGGGGCTCGGAGGTTGGAGGTGCCGGCTGTCCCCCACGCTCCCGCGTGGGGCTACGGACGAACGCCGCTCCGCGGCGAACACCCCGACGAGACACACCGCCACAAATCGGACAGTCCAACCGGGTTCGTGAATGAGGGGTCAGTACTTCGCGAGGTCGCCGCCGCCCTTGCCGAGGCCGAGGGCGTCGACGACCTTCTTCGCGCCGTCCGTCATGAACTTCAATTCGCTGTTCACGGCGATGAGCTGCCAGCCCTCGTCGATGCGCTGCTTCGCCTCCTCGATCGAGAACGTGTGGATGCCGGCGGCGATCTTGAGCCGCTTGCACCCCGCCAGGATGTCCGCCAGGGCCTGTTGGAACGCGCCGGGGGCGGGCGGCTTGCCGTCGGCCGACCGCATCGTCGCGGCGAGGTCGTTCGGGCCGACGAACACCGCGTCCACGCCGGGCACGCCGTACACCTCGTCGAAGTTCCGCACCGCGTCGATGTGCTCGCACTGGAGCACAATGAGGATTTCGTCGTTCGCCTTCGCGTAGTAGTCCGCCGCGTTCGCCCCCCAGTTCAGGGCGTGGACGCTGCCGCCGACGCTGCGGGTGCCGAGCGGCGGGTACAGGCACGCAGACACGGCGTCGAGCGACTCCTGCCGGGTGCAGACCATCGGCACGACGACGCCGTACCCGCCGTTGTCGAGCACCCGCTTGATGTGGTCGTGCCGGTTCGACGGCACCCGCGCGAGCGGCACCCCGCCGGCGTCCGCGATCGCGCCCCACATGTGGACGGCGGTTTCGATCCCGACGAGCGAGTGCTCGATGTCGGTGGTGAGCCAGTCGAACCCCGAGCGGGCCAGGAACCGGGCTGCGGTGATACTGCCGAGGGACATCCACGTCCCGACGGCGGGCTTTCCTTCGCGGAGCAGGCGTTTGACCGGGTTCGGGCGCATCGGGCAGTCTCGGGGTGGGGAGAAAGGTTACTCCTGCGGATTCTACGAACTCCCCCATTTCCTTCTGGTCCCCTCCCCCCTTGGGGGGGAGGGTTAGGGTGGGGGGTGGAGACTTCATCCCTCAAGCGACCCCCACCCCAACCCTCCCCCCTCCCAGGGGGAGGGAGGATAAGGTCGAAACCGCCTATTCTGCCGCGGCGGGCGGTTGTGCGCCGTTTGCCGTTCCCGCCGTTTCGTCCGGTTCTGCTCGATTCGCCGGCCGCCCCGCGCCGATACATCCCGCGTAACCCCGTGCTCCATTCCGCCCGACTCCGGAACCGGCCGGGCGTTCCGCAGGAGGTCCCATGCGTCGCAAACTCCTCAGCCTGACGGCGAGCCTGTTCGCCGCCCCGGCGTTTGCCCAGGCCCCGCAGCCAATGCCCGCCGCGAAGCCGACATTCCTGCCCAACTCGACGGCCGTCGCCGCGGCCCCGAAGGGGCCGGTGATGGTGTCGCACGTCGACGACTCGGCCTTCCCGCTGTCCGTGTCACCGTCCGCCAACGCCGTCCTGTCGCAGGCGTCCGGCGCGGTGCCGGCCCCGGCCTACGACACGCCGAGCTACGGCCCGCCGACGAACCTACTGCTCGACAACGCCGGCCCGGCCCGCGAGTCCCGGGTGTGGGTGAACCTCGAATACCTCGTGTGGTTCAACTCGGACATGAACTCGCCGGCCCTGATCGCCGGGGTGCCGGGCGTGGTCGCCGCCGGGCCGGGCGGGGCCTTCGCCCCCGCGGCGCAACTGTTCCCCCGCAACCGGGACATCAAGTTCGACGCCTTCAACGGCATCCGCGGCACCGCCGGGATGGACTTCGAGCACTTCGGCGTCGACGCCAGCGTGTTCGCCCTGGAAACGAACTCCGAAGGCGCGTCGTTCACCGGCACGGGTGCCCCGATCTCGGTCGCTCGCCAGTACATCAACGTCGCGACCGGCGTGCCGACGAACCTGTACTCGTCGCTGCTCGGCCAGTACACGGGCGGCACCGAGGCCGTCGTCGACTCGTACACCTGGGGCGCGGACGTCAACGCCCGCTTCCCCGGCTTCACGTTCTGGGCCGACCGCGTCGACTACCTCGCCGGCTTCCGGTACTTGAACCTGAGCGAATCCATCACGATGACCGACGTGTCGAACTTCCCCACCGGGACGACGCTGACGGTGCAGGACATCATCCGGACGTCGAACGAGTTCTACGGCGGGCAGGTCGGGGTCCACGCCCGCTCCGGGGCCTGCGAGCGCGGGCTCGGGGCGGACTTCCTCTACAAGTTCGCGTTCGGCTCGATGCGGCAGTCCGCGAACCTGAGCGGGACGAACACCTACTTCGTCCCCGGGGCGGCCCCGGACCCGGTCGCCGGCGGGCTGTACGCCCGCGGCCCGGCGGCCGGCACGTTCACCCGGAACAAGGCCGCCGTCGTGACCGAGGCGACGTTCAACGTCACCTACAACTTCACGAAGGAAGCCCAGGTGTTCTTCGGGTACACGATCGTCTACGCGACGAGCGTGATCCGCCCCGGCGAGGCGATCAACCCGGTGATCAACGACAGCACCGCCCGGTTCGTGGCGAACCAGACGCCGAACGCCCTCCCCGCCCCGACGTTCCGGTTCGTGGCGAACGACTACTGGGTGCAAGGTCTGAACTTCGGGGCGAGGTTCCAGTACTGACCCCGGCGTCCCGAACCCGTTCGGCCGCGGGCGGCGGATTCCCCTGGGGAGTCCGCCGCCCGCGGCCGTTGTGCGATGCCGGACACGACCGCGCCTCCCGGTCCGGTCGGGGTTGATTCCGCGGGGGAAATCTCTCACCCTGTTGCGGTCCCCGTTCTCGGGCAAGGGAGGCTCGGGCCATGACCCGGTATCGCACGCTTCTGATTCCCGCCGTGTTCGGGCTCGCCGCCACGGCCGCGGCGGTCCCGCTGCTGACCGGCCAGACGCCGCCGGCCCCGCTGCCGCCGTCCGTCACGGGGAGCCCGACGCCGCAGCCGATCCAGCCCGCGTCGGCGACGACGACCGTGCCCCCCGCCGCGCCGATCGCGCGGTTCCAGGACTTGAAGAGCTTCCCGCCGGAAACGGTCGCGGCGGTTTATTCCATGCGGGCCGGGGCGGACTGGCTGTGGCGGATGAACCAGCCGAACGGCCGGTTCTTCCCCGGCGTCATCCCCGCCCTCAAGATCGCGACCCCGGACGACCCGGACTTCCGGCAGGCGTGCGCCGCCCTCGCGCTGGCCCGGGCCGCCAGGTTCACCGGCGACGACCGCTTCGCCACCCGCGCGGCGCAGGCGGTCCTCGTCCTGCTGACGCTGACGAAGCCGGACCCGCAGGACGCGACCTGCCGGGTGCCGACGGCCCCGTCCGACAAGTGCAACCGGGTCGGCTTCGCCGCGGCCGTGGCCCTGGCCGCCTACGAACTGCCGGACGCCAAGATGCACGCCGAGGCGGAGTGCCTGTGCAACTTCCTGCGGAAGCAACTGCGGGCGGACGGGTCCGTCCACTACGCGGACGCCGACACCGACGTGCCGACGAAGCTCGACCCGGACGGCGTGAACGTGTACCCGGGGCTGGCCCTGGAGGCGATCGCGGTCAGCCACCGGGCGAAGCCGGAGGCGTGGAAGAAGGACGCCGTCGCGAAGGCGGCCGCGTACTACCGGACGTGGTTCCAGTCGTCGCCGACGCCGGCGATGGCCGGGACGATGCTGCCGGCGTTCGCCGCGGGTGCGGGGGCCGAGAAGGACGACCCGGTGAAGCTCGCCGCGTTCGAGATGGCCGACTGGCTCTGCGAGAAGCAGTACACCCCGGCGACCGCGGCCCACCGGGGCTGGATCGGCGGGTTCGGCAAGACCGGCACCGGGGAACCGGGGTGGGACTCCGCGACGTGTGCCGGCGGGCTGGCCTGTGCGGTGAAGCTCACTCGCGCCGCCGGCGACGTGACCCGCTACGGGGCGTACCGCCGGGCCGCCGTGGACGCGCTGACGTTTGCCCGCAGTCTGCAATTCACGGACGAGTCCGCGGACCACTTCGAGAAGGCGTTCCGCACGAAGTTCCTCGTCGGCGGCGTCCACCTGTCCCCGACGGACGGCACCGCCCGGATCGACGCGACGGCGGCGGCGGTGGCGGCGAACCTCGCGTACCTGTCCAGCGGCGGCGAAATGCGGGGCGATTGAGCCCGCCCCGACTATAATTTCCCCCTGACCCCGCCGGCGCTCCGCGGCGGGTCGGTGGTCCGTGTTTCGCGGGTGGCGAACGATGAGCAGTGAACGACCGTCCCCACGGCCCAAGTGCCGATCCCTGATGGGGGTCCGCGTCGTCGGCAGCGGCAAGTACGTCCCGGACGCGGTCCTCAGCAACGAACACCTCCACGCCCGCCTCGGGTTCGACTCGGACTGGATCGTCAAGCGGACCGGCATCCTCGAACGCCGCCACGCCCTCCCGCACCAGGCCACCTCGGACCTCTGCGTCGAGGCCGCGAAGGACTGCTTCGCGAAGACCGGGTACACCGAGAAGGACTGCGACCTGCTCGTCCTCGGCACGTTCACGCCGGACATGTCCTTCCCCAGTACCGCTTGTCTGGTGCAGGACCGCCTCGGGCTCGTCGGCCCCGCGATCGAGGTGGAAGCGGCGTGCGCGGGGTTCATGTACGCGCTGATCACGGCGGCGGCCTACGTCGTCAGCGGCGCGAGCGACCGGGCGCTGGTCATCGGCGGGGACACGAACAGCCGGGTGCTGGACCCCAACGACATCAAGACGTACCCCCTCTTCGGCGACGGGGCCGGCGCGGTCATCGTCGAGAAGGGGAACCCGGACCAGGGGATTCTGGCGTACAGCATGGGGGCCGACGGCCGCGGCGGGCCGCTGCTCCAGCGGGAGGCGTGCGGCAGCCGGACGCCGCCGACGGCGGACCTGATCGCGGCCGGCAAGCACTTCATGTACATGGACGGCCGCGCCGTCTTCCGCTGGGCCGTCGACATCCTCTGCGACACGATCCAGGACGTGCTGACCGCGGCGAACCTGACGACGGGCGACGTCGACCTGTACGTCGCGCACCAGGCGAACATCCGCATCATCAACGCGGGGATCGACGTGCTCAAGATCCCGCGGTCGAAGGTGTACAACAACCTCGAAAAGTACGGCAACACGTCCGCCGGCTCGATCCCGATCGCGCTCGACGAGGCCATCGCCGAGGGCCGCCTGAAGCCCGGCCAGCTCGCGTGCCTTAGCGGCTTCGGGGCCGGCCTCGCCTGGGGCACCGCGGTCATGCGGTGGTGAGTCCGAGCCGCGCACCCGGTATGGCCGCACACTCAAAAGTCGAAACTTTCCTCGATCCCCAACGCAAGTCTCGCCCCGCGAGTGCGTTCGTCGGCGGGTGACACGGACCGTCACCCGTTCGCAGGGAGGCGGTCATGGCGCGGTGGCTCGCGGCCGCGGGGGTACTCGTGGTGGCGGCCGGGCTCCGGTTGGCCGGGCTCGGGCACTGGTCGTTCGCCGGCGACGAACTCGCGACCACCCGGGAAGCGGGCGTGCTGTACGACGGCCGGCCGGCCGACCCGGACAGCCAGACGGCCCGGCTCCCCCGCCTTCTGCCCGCATCCTACCTGCTGCATTTCCTCGGGTACCAGCTGTTCGGAACGGACGAGTTCGGCTCCCGGCTGCCCGCCGCGCTCGCGGGGATGGCGCTGCCGCCGGTGGTCCTCCTCCTGCTGTGGAAGTCGCTCGGCGACCGGGCCGCCGTCGCGACCGGGCTTTTGCTCGCGGTCAACGCGGAGGCGATTTTCCAGTCGCAACAGAACCGGTTTTACATGGTCACGGGGTTGGTCGCCGGCGGGTGCATGGCGGGAGGGTTCGCGGCGGTTCGTGCCCGTCAGCGGATCGGCTTCGGTCTCGTTTGTGCGATGGCGGCGCTGGCCCCGCTCTTCCACCCGGTGCTGGCCGCCGTCGCGCCGGGGTTGGCGGCGGCGGTCGCGCTCGGAATGCGCTCCCAGCCCGACCGGGCGAAGAGGCAATTCTTGTGGTTGGCGGCCGGGACGCTAGCCGTTGTGGGCGTGGTCGTCGCCGCCTACGACCTGCCCCTGCTCCGCCGGTGGAACGCCGGCGGCGGGTGGGGCTACCCGACGGGCCGGGCGATCCTCGGTGGGGTGAAGCGGCTGGAAGTTCCCACGGCCCTCCTCGCCGCACTGGGTGCCGTCTTGATGGCCCGGGCCGACCGGCGGGCGTTCGGCTTCTGGGTCGTGTGGGCGGGCGGATGGGTCGCCACGTTGCTCGTGCTGCCGTCCGCACTGGAATACCATCCGGCGTACAGCTTTCCGTTCCTGCTCGGCCCGACGGTGTTTGCCGGGTACGCCGTCGGGGTGATCGCCCAGGCGTTGCGGCACGGATCGGGCCGGTTCAGCGTGGCGGTGTGGGTCACGGGGGTGTGCTTTTTGAACGCCCCCGTTCTGTTCAGCCATTACGCCGACGGCTCCCGTCACAACCACCGCGCGGCGGCCGCTTACGTGGCAACCCACCGCCGGCCGACGGAGGCGGCCGCCGCCGTCTCGCCGGGGAACTTGGCACACTACCAGGAGTCGTTGTCGGATGCCGCCCCACTGGACTCGACGGGTCTCACGCGCGATCTCCTCGCCGTCGGTCGCCGGGGCCGCCCCACTTGGCTGGTCGTTCCCGCCGGGCGGACCGGCCGCGACCCCGAGGCGCAGGCGTGGCTGAACCGGTGGTGTCGCCTGGAGGCGAACTTCCGGCGGGCCAGGCTGGACTACGACGACTATGTTTTGGATGTGTACAAGTTTGACCCGCCGACGGAGTAGCCCCGACAACCGGTCCCACCGGCACGCCGGGTAGAACCCGTTCCGCCGGTGAACCTTCCCGCTCCCCACCGACTCGCGTTTCGGACTCATCAATCCCGTTTCATTTCCCCCGCATCACCGGCCGATTCGACACCTGTTCGCCAAGGAGCGCGAACCGGGTGCCCGTCCACCTGTTGGCTATCGCAACAGTTTCCCGATCGCCAAGGAGTGGCGTGATGTTCGCCTGGAATCGTGCCCGTCGCGCGGTGACGCGGACTGCGGCGGCGTGCCTGCTCGGGAGCCCGGCGTTCGCCTGGGGGCAACCGGCCCCGGTCGTCTCGACGCCCGCGGCATTGCCCATCCCCGTGGCCCCCGGCACTGCGCCGGTCTTACCGGACTCGGAAATCGCCGCGCCGGGGGCTGCCCCTCCGGCCGCCTCCGGAACGACGGCCCCTGCCGCCGCAGCCGGCGACTGTAAAGCCTGTGCGGACGGCGGATTCGACTGGAAGCAAGTCCCCCGCACGCGGCCGTTCCCCCGGCCGGGGAATTTTCCCGTCCTGCCGACGGGACCGGGGTACTACTCGCTCCTCGACCAGCTCACCGGGGAGTGCCGGAAGGCCCCGCCGAAGTGGCCGTACCCGCGGTTCGGCCTCGCCCAGCCGTCGTTCTTCGACATCGACAACTTCAGCTACCTCGACGACCCGAAGAACACGGAGACGGACTACACCGACTGCCTGCACCGGATCCGCCACAACGACTGGCTGTTCGTCACCGGCGGGGACGTCCGCGGCCGGTACGAGAGCAACTACAACAGCCGGCTGACCCAGACCGACAACAACTTCGGGCTCGGCCGCATCCGCACCTACGGCGACCTGTGGTACAAGGACGATTTCCGGCTGTTCGTCGAGTTCATTTCGGCCGGCACCGCGTGGCAGGACCAGCCGCCGCTCCCGATCGACGTGAACAAGGCGGACTTCCTGAACCTGTTCATCGACATGAAGGTCGGCGAGTACGAGGACAAGCCGATCTACGCCCGGGTCGGCCGGCAGGAACTGCTGTTCGGCTCGCAGCGGCTCATTTCCCCGCTGGAGTGGGCGAACACCCGGCGGACGTACCAGGGGGTCCGCGGGTTCCGCCAGGGCGAGAAGTGGGACGTCGACGCGTTCTGGGTCCAGCCCGTGCTCCCGCAGCCGAACAAGCTCGACTCGGTCGACAACAACGTCAACTTCGCCGGCACGTGGGCGACCTACAAGCCGAAGAAGGGCGTCGCCGTCGACGCCTACTACTTGATGCTCGACAGCGTCAACCGCACGACGGTGCAGGGAATCCCGCGCGGGCCGTTCACCCGGCACACGATCGGCAGCCGGCTCAGCGGGAACGAGGACCAGTTCCTGTACGACTTCGAAGGGGCGATGCAGCTCGGCAACCTCGACGGCCGCAACGTCGTCGCGGGGATGGCCACCGCCGGGCTCGGGTACAACTTCAAGGACGCGGCGTGGAACCCCACCGTGTGGGCGTACTACGACTACGCCAGCGGCGGCGGCGCGACCGGCAACGGCACGGTCCACACGTTCAACCAGCTCTTCCCGTTCGGCCACTACTACCTCGGGTGGCTCGACCAGGTCGGCCGGCAGAACATCCACGACCTGAACTTCCACCTGTACGCCTACCCGACGAAGTGGCTGACGACCTGGGTCCAGTTCCACAGCTTCTGGCTCGCGAACAGCAACGACGCCCTGTACAACGCGGCCGGGGTGCCGATCCGCCGGTCCGCCGCCGGCAACGCCGGGACGCACGTCGGCGAGGAAGTCGACCTCGTGCTGAACTGGCACCTGTCGACCCACGTCGACCTGATGACCGGGTACAGCTACCTGTGGGGCGGCGAGTTCCTGAAGAACACCAGCAGCCGGACGCTGGCCCAGAACGCCGGGTTCTACTTCGCGCAACTGACCTACCGCTGGTAACCCGTCACGCCGATTGATCGAGCGATGTCGGACACGGCGGATGACTCCGCCGTGTCCGACATTTCCGGGGAGGACAAGTTTCCCGGTCCCGCAGACCTCTCACCTCTCCCGCGAGCGGTCGGCTGGGCAAGGATTGGGTGGCCTGGGGCTTTGGGGGCGGGAGAAAGGGCGACGGTCTGCCCCGAAGAGGGTATGCTCTGGGCAGAGGCAGAGCGGCAAACGGGTTCTCACCCCCGGGACAGAGATTCTCCCATGCGTTCGTTCGTCTCCCGGTCGGGCCGGCCGGCTGGCCGGAGCCACTTCCGCCCCGTTCTTGTCGGCCTGGAAGACCGGGCGACCCCGGCGACGTTCACGGTGGTGAACACCGACGACAGCGGGCCGGGGTCCCTCCGGGCTGCCATCGCCTCGGCGAACGCGACCCCCGGGGCGGACGACATCGACTTCGCCCCGGGCTTGACCGGGCAGACGATCACCCTCACCGCGTTCGACCCCGGATTGATCGGCGTCGGAGCCTTCGGCCCGTCCGCGTTCGTCGTCACGTCCCCGATCACCATCCGCGGCAGCGGTCAGACCCTCTCCCGCGACACGGGCGGGGCGGCATTTCGGCTGTTCAACGTCACCGGCACCGGCAGCCTGACCCTCGACAGCCTGACGCTGGCGAACGGGTTGGCTCGAGGGGGCAGCGGCGGCAGCGGTGCGGCCGGCATGGGCGGGGCCGTGTTCAATCAGGGGACGCTGGTCGTCACGAACAGCCTCCTCTCGAGCAACCAGGCCGTCGGCGGAGACGGTTTGGCCGGTGGGCAGAACGGCGGCGGCGGGGTGGGCGAAACGGTCGTTGGCCCGAGCCAGCAAGGCGGTGGCCCGAACGGGGGAGCCGTTGGGGATCCTCCCCCACCGACATCGCAAGGCGGCCCCGGCGGGTTCGGCGGGGGCGGCGGCGGCCCGACGGGCGTCAGTGACGGCGGGAACGGCGGTGCGGGCGGGTTCGGCGGCGGCGGCGGCGGTTCGGACGGTGGAACTGGCGGCGCGGGCGGGTTCGGCGGCGGCGGCGGAAGCGGAACCGGCGGTACGCCCGGCCTCGGTGGCTTCGGCGGCGGCGACGGCGATCCCAATACCGGCAGCGGCGGCGGCGGGGCCGGGATGGGCGGGGCGATCTTCAACTACCGCGGCCCCCTGACCGTCACCAACACCACCTTCGCGAACAACGCCGCTCGGGGCGGAGACGGCTACGAGGGCGGTTCGGCGTTCGGAGCCGGCGTGTTCAGCTACGACGGCACCACGGCGATCACCAACGCCACGTTCGCCGGCAACACCCTCCAGGCCGGCAGCGGCAACCCACCCGACGACGCCCCCGCTGGCATCGACTTGTACTACCGCGAGGAGTCGCTCAGCCCGATACCCTCGTTCGCCCTCCGGAACACCATCCTGGCGGACGGCGTGCCCGGCGGCGGACCCGCCACCGCGGCGGCCAGCAGCACGGCGGCCGCCGCCCCGAGCCTCACCGGGTCGAACAACCTGATCCGCAACCCCGACGCGAACTTCGCCCTCGGCAACCTCTCGACCGCCGACCCTCTCCTCGGTCCGCTGGCCGACAACGGCGGGCCGGTCCGGACGATCGCCCTGTTGCCCGGCTCGCCGGCCATCGACGCCGGCACGAGCGCCGGAGCCCCCGCCACCGACGCCCGGGGCAAGCCCCGCGTCCGGGGGGTCGACGTGGGAGCGTTCGAGAAGTCCGACCCGGACCAGAACGCGCAGCCGACCTACGCCGTCGGGGCCGGGCCGGGCGGGCCGGGGGCGGTCACCGTGTACAACCCCGACGGGTCGGTGAACAAGACCGTCAACCCGTTCGGCGACGGGACCGGGGTCCGGCCCCTCACCGCCGACGTGAACGGGGACGGCGTCGCCGACACCGTCGCGACGACCGGCCCCGGCGTCCGCGTCCGGGTCGCCGTCGCGGACGGCGTGACCGGGGCCGTCACCGTCTTCGACGCCTTCGAGGACGCGTTCACCGGCGGCGGGTTCGTCGCCGCCGCCGACCTGAACGGCGACGGGACGGCCGAGATCGCCGTGTCCGCCGACACGACCGGGTCCGCGCGGGTCACGGTCTTCGACGGCACCGGCACGGCCCTCGCCGACTTCTTCGGGATCGACGCCCCGCCGTTCCGGGGCGGCGCGCGGGTGGCCTTCGGCGACGTGAACGGGGACGGCACCCCGGACCTGATCGTCGCGGCCGGCGACGGCGGCGGCCCCCGCGTCGCGGTGTACGACGGCGGGACGGTCCTCGGCACGTTCGGCGGCCAGCCCCGGCGGCTGGTCGGGGACTTCTTCGCCTTCGAGGACACCCTGCGGAACGGGGCCTACGTGACCGCGGGCGACGTGAACGGGGACGGGTACGCCGACCTGATCTTCGGCGGCGGGCCGGGCGGCGGACCGCGGGTCCGCATCGCCGACGGCAAGGGGTTGTTGGCGGCCGGGGAGTTCGGCTCGCTCGACACCCCGGCCGTGGCCGGGCTGACCGTCGGCAACTTCTTCGCCGGCGGATCGGCCGCCGCGGACTTCCGCCAGGGCGTGGTGGTGGCCGCGAAAGACCTGGACGGCGACGCCGCCGCGGATTTGGTGACCGGGGTGCCGACCGGTTCCGGCTCGACGGTCTTCACCTACCCCGGCAAGACGCTCCTCGGCACCGCGAACCCGCCGAGCGCGACGGCGTTCAACGTGCTCCCGGACCTGCTCACCGGCGTGTTCGTGGGTTGAGCACCGCAGACCGGACCGAAACTCGGCCCGCCCTCACGCGGCGGCCCAAAGCCAAACGCCCGGCACTGTGTCGGGCGTTTGGCTTTGGGCCGGTCTGCGGACCGTGCCGCTTACTTCGCCACCCCGCGGGCCACGAGGGAAATCGTGATCTTCGGCTGTTCCTTGTGGTCCGTTTCGACTTCGATGGTCCGGTTCACCTCGCCGGCCGCCTTCGGGGAGAGGGTCAGCTTGAGGACGTGGACCGGCCGCGAGTCGTCGGCCATCGGGGTCGCGGACAGCAGGTCGTCGGCCCCGTTGATCTTCAGGATCTTGAACGCCGCGTTGCCCTGCAGCATGAGCCGCTGCTCGGACGACTGGCCGACCTTCACGTCGCCGAACTTGACGGCTTCCGGGTTCGTCGCGATCGGGGCGGTGACGGCGACGGTCACCGGGATGCGGAACTTCTCGATCCCGGCGGCGCTCGTCTTCACCCACACGTCCGCGGTCCAGTTCCCGACCGGGCATTCCGGGTCGAGGGTCGCTTCCACGTCGTAGCTGACGGTGTTGCCCGCCTTCTCGCCGGCCTTCACGGTCGCCTTGATGTACGCCCCGGTGCTGGTCGGCTCGGTCACGGTCCAGTTCGGGTCGCTGTAGAAGGTCAGCTTGACGGTGGCCTTGGCCCCCGCGCCCTTCTTGACGGTGCCGAATGCGAGCGTGTCCGGAGTCAGGACGAGGTCGTCGCGGGCGATGGCCTGGACCCGGAGGTGGACTTCTTCCGCGGTCGGGGTCAGGAAGGGGACGTAGACGGTGACCGACTTCAGCGCCCCGGCCTGCGGGATGCGGCGGGTGTCCATCTGGGCGACGACGGCGGTCGACTCGCCGGGCTGGAGCGTCGCCTTGAGGATGGAGGCGGACACGCACCCGCACGAGACCCGCGGCTGGCCGATGGTGACGGCCTGGGTGCTCGTGTTCTTCACGGTGAAATAGTGGACCAGCACCGGCCCGCGGGGGGTGATGCCGAAGTCCTTCACGCTCTCGGTGAAGAACTCCTGGGGTCCGGCCTGGGCGGTCGCGGCCACGACGGCGGCGACGGCGGCGGATAACAACAACCGATACATGGGCCCTGTCTCCGGTGCGCCGGGGTCCGCGGTCGCGGTCCCCGGCATAGCTCAGAACGTATCAGCGCGAGGGGCGGGGTGCGAAGAGTCAATCTTCCCCGAACGTCGCCCCGGCCCGCGGCCCCCGTGTCGAAGTCCGTTGATCCGGAACTCTTTCCGCGACCGGTGCCGGTTCTCGCCTACCGGTGAGCGAGAACGGCCACGCTCACTTGCGCGACGCCGGCCGCCCGGAGAACCCCGGCCGCCTCGTCCGCGGTCGCCCCGGTCGTCAACACGTCGTCAATCAGCAAGATCCGTTCCTCCGGACTCTTCACCCGAACCCGACAGCGGAACGCACCGCGGACGTTCTCTCGCCGCTCGGTCGGCGACTGCGCGACCTGCGACGGGGTGGGGCGAACGCGGGCGAGGAACCGGGGGACGCAGGGGATTCCGAGGGCCGAGGCCACCCCGCGGGCGAGCGATTCCGACTGATTATACCCCCGATGCCACCGCTTGCGCCAATGAAGTGGAATCGGCACGACCGCGGTGGGGTCCGACTTCAAGAGCGACTCGCGCCGTGCCGACGCCCAGAGCTCGCCGAGCGTTTCCGCGAGGGGTTCGCCGGGGGCGTGCTTCATCCGCAGGATCGCATCGCGAAGCGGTCCGTCGTACGGCCCGAGCCGCACGGCGGACGCGAACCGGAAGCGTTCGTTCTTGCACCGCGGGCACCCCTTCGTCGTGTCCGTATGCGGCCCCACGGTGGACGTGCAACGCGGACAGGTGTCGTGCGGGTCGGTCAGGATCGCCGCGCGGCACGCTTCACAGACGCACCCCGCCGGCGCGGTTTCGGGCAGCGGCACATCGCAAACGAGGCAGTACCGCGGCCAGACGAGTTCCGCGACCGCGGCGAGGCAACGACGGGCGATAGGGGGAAGCATCCTTGCCCGCGTCCTGGTTTTGTAGGTCGGGCCGAGTCTTCAAGGCCCGACGGGAAGCGCAACGTCGGGCCTCGAAGACTCGGCCCGCCCGAAAGAATCATTTGATCAATCGCTTCCCTCAACTCGCTTCCTTCGCCGGGCAAACGCCCGCACCGCGTCCGCCTGTTCCCCCGTTTCGACGGAACCCGCACGCAGACGGCGAACCTTGTCGATGGCCGTGTCCGCCGCGAGGCCCTGGGAGACGAAGTACGCCGCCAGCACGGTCCCCGTCCGGCCCAGGCCCGCGGCGCAGTGGACGGCGACGCCCATGCCGGCCCGTTTCGCCTGAGAAATCGTGTCGATGGCGAGGTCGAGTTGCTCGCCGGTCGGGGCCTGCATGTCGAACACGGGGACGTGAACCAGCAGCAACCCGGCGTCGTTCACCCAGCGGCGCGGGGGCGGGTCTTCCGTCAGGGACACGAGGACGTCGACGCCGTTCTTGCGCATCCACGCCAGGTCGTCGGCCGACCGCGGGAGGGCGGACCCGGCGACGTGCGGCTTGTCGACCCACGAGAACCCCGGCGGCATGGCCTCACCTTATCCCTTGAGTACCTTCTGCCCGCATTCTATCCGAATCCGGTTCGACTCCTGCCACAGCTTCGGGTTCGTCTGGAGGAAGTCGATGAGGTTCCCCGTCGAGATGCCGAGCCGTTCCGCCGCGGTGCTGACTTGCCCGTTGCACGCAAGCAGTGCATCCAGTACCACCCCGACCGCCGGCCAGAACCGCAGGTCCTTCGGCGACACGTCGAGCCGGCCCGCCGCGGTGACGGCCGGGGCAAACTCGGGGTGCTTGTCCGCTTCTTCCGGAAGTGGGTCGCGGAGGTGCAGGAAAAACGCCTGCTGGAGCCGCTTCAACGCCTTCGCCTTGTTCTCGTGCTGCGACCGGCTTTCCTCGGCGATGACGATCAGCCCCGTCGGGGCGTGCCGCAGCCGGACGGCCGAGCTCGTCTTGTTGCGTTTCTGCCCGCCGGGGCCGCTGGCGCGGTAGGTGTCGACGTCGCACTGCGCGAGGAGTTGGTCCTCGGTGAGTGCCGACCATGTCGAACGTGGCGTGTGGCTCATGGAGGAAGGACTGCCCAGCCGGGAAGCAGGTTCACGTCGCCGACCCTTCTGGTCCCCTCCCCCCTTGGGGGGGAGGGTTAGGGTGGGGGGTGAGGCTGCCACCACTTAAGCGACCCCCACCCCAACCCTCCCCCCTCCCAGGGGGAGGGAGAGTTTGGTCACGCCACCGGGTTCGTCAGCGTCCCGATGCCGTCGATGGTGATGTCCACCACGTCGCCGCTGCTGAGGCTGAACTCGTCCGGCGGGACGATGCCGGTGCCGGTCATGAGCAGCACGCCGTGCGGGAACTCGTTCTCCCGGCCGAGCCAGCTGACGAGGTCTTCCGGGGTGCGGGCCATTTGCGAAACCGAAGTCGTTCCCTCGAAGCCGACCTTCCCGCCGCGGCGGATGACGAGCTTGATCCCGACCTCCGCGAGCGGCGGCATGTCCTTCGCCAGCGTCACGAACGGGCCGACGGATGCGGACCCGGCGTAGACCTTCGCCTGCGGCAGGTACAGCGGGTTTTCGCCCTCGATGTCGCGGGAACTCACGTCGTCGCCGACGGTGAACCCGACGATCCGCAGGTCCGGGCTGACGACCAGCGTCAGTTCCGGCTCGGGGACGTTCCACTTGCTGTCGGCCCGTACACGGATCTTCGCGCCGTGCCCGACGACCCGTTCCGGCGTCGCCTTCAGGAACAGTTCCGGCCGGGCCGCGGAGTAGACGAGGTCGTAGAAGTGGGCCGCCCCTTTGGATTCTTCCTGCCGGGCGACCTTGCTCCGCTTGTACGTCACGCCCGCGGCCCAGATTTCCTGGCGGTCGACCGGCGCGAGGTATTCCAGCGACGCGAGCGGGACCGGGCTCCCCGTCGCGAGTTCGTCCGCGATCCCGGCCGGGTCCGCGGAGGCAAGCAGGTCCGCGAGCGTGGCAATCTCCTTGCGGCGGGTCAGGTCCAGCGACACCGCCGTGCCCGCCTTCGCGTCCACCTTCACGACCCCGGACCGCACCTTCGCGAACTGCATGACGACACCCCGTGGAAGAAGCAAACTTCGTCGGGGTAGTGTACGAGTTCAGAGGAAGAGAAGATTTCACCACAAAGGCACAAAGGTCACACAAATAGGAGTTACGCAGTTGGGGGTCCGGGAATGGCTTTTCTCCCCTCTCCCCGCTGGGGA
>CAYUHJ010000149.1:0-15824 GCA_964444365.1 uncultured Alcaligenaceae bacterium
CACCCGGCCTGACGGCCACCCTCTCCCCCAAGGGGAGAGGGTAAATTTCGACTCGTTTTTCTCACCCGTTCTCACTCACTTTGGAGCCTCCCCGTGAACTCTTCGAACGCTGACCGCCGAGACTTCCTGAAGGCCGGGGCCGCCGCCGCGGCCCTCGCCGCCGTCCCCGCCGGCGTCCATGCCGCCGGCAACAACGCCATCAAGGTCGGCCTCATCGGCTGCGGCGGCCGCGGCAGCGGGGCGGCCAAGGACTGCATCACCGCCGACAAGTCCGTCGTCATCCACGCCGTCGGCGACGTGTTCGAGCCGCGGGCCAAGAACGCCGCCAAGACGTTCACCGACAAGTTCGGCGAGCAGGCCAACATCGGCGACCGCGTCTTCTCCGGGCTCGACGCCTACAAGAAGGTGATCGAGAGCGGCGCGGACCTGATCATCCTCGCCACTCCACCGGGCTTCCGGCCGGCCCACCTCGAAGCCGCCATCAACGCGAAGAAGCACGTGTTCTGCGAGAAGCCGGTCGCGGTCGACGCCGCCGGGATCCGCAAGTGCCTCAGCCTCGTCGAGAAGGTGAAGGAGAACGGCACCGCCCTCGTCGCCGGCACCCAGCGCCGCCACGACCCGGGCTACAACGAGATCGTCAAGAAGATCCAGGACGGCGAGTTCGGCAAGGTCGAGTACGCCCGCGTGTCGTGGAACGGCAACGGCATCTGGTTCAACGCCCGCAACCCGAACGAGTCCGACGTCGAGTACCAGCTCCGCAACTGGTACCACTTCCTCTGGCTGTGCGGCGACCACATCGTCGAACAGCACGTCCACAACCTGGACGTGATCAACTGGGTCATGGGCGCGCACCCGGTCAAGGCGTCCGGGTTCGGCGGCCGGTCGTACCGCAAGGCCGGTGACCCGAACGAGGTCGGCCACATCTGGGACCACTTCGCGATCGAACTCGAGTACCCCGGCGGCGTCCCGGTCTACAGCGCCTGCACGCACATCCCCGGCATCAAGACCGACGTCTCCGAAACGGTCTACTGCACGAAGGGTGCGAAGAAGTTGAACGGCGGCGGCCCGGTCTCGCCCTACGTGCAAGAGCACATCGACCTGATCCAGAGCATCAAGAACGGCAAGCCGCTGAACGAGCTCAAGGCCGTCACCGAGAGCA
The DNA here is from genome assembly GCA_964444365.1 of uncultured Alcaligenaceae bacterium. GTDB lineage: Bacteria > Planctomycetota > Planctomycetia > Gemmatales > Gemmataceae > CAYUHJ01. The sequence goes on from CAYUHJ010000149.1 coordinate 1,160, forward strand.
CGATGACCGCGATCCTCGGCCGGATGGCCTGCTACAGCGGCCAGCCGCTGACGTGGGAACAGGCCCTGAACTCGAACGAAGATACGATGCCGACCAACCTGGCCCTGGCGATGGAAAACAAGATCGGCCCGGTACCGGTGCCCGGCAAGTACAAGGTTTCGCCGCGGGCGAGCCAGTAACCGGCAGGCGTCAGGTTGTCCCATCGGCACCCCGTTCATTTTGGGCGGGGTGCGTTGTTATGGGAATGAAGGGTAAGGCGCTACAGAATTCGTGCCCGAGGCGTAAGGGACGGAGCAGCTGATCCGTCCCTTACGCCTCGGGCACGTTGACCCACACATGAGCTTGCGGGGAAGGTGGGCCAACACCGGGAACGGACCCGTCTGAACCTGTTGACGCTGGTAGGGTGCTCCCGCCACCCACTCGAATTCGGCGGGCGGGCCCTTCCCACTCCGGCAAGGACTACTTCTTATTGCCCGCGTTCGCCTGCTTCGGGACCACGCCGTTCTCGCGCCAGATGACCGCGTACTTCACCCGCAGGTCGGACTCCGTGATCTTGCCGAGCGCCACCCCGTTCGGGCGGACCAGGAACAGGTCGACCACGTCGCCCGGCTTCAGGTCGGAGCGGTCGGCGGCCCAGCCGGGTGCCCCCAGCGGGGCCTTGAGCTTCTCGCGGTCGGCCGGCTTCAACTCGACGCCCTTCACCCCCGGCTCCTGAGAGAGCAGGTGCCAGCGGACCAGGCCGTCGGGCAGGAACGTCAGGACGTGGTCCGCGTGGTGCTCCGTCACCTTGGCCGGCCGCGGGCGGGACGGGTGGTAGTATTGGTGGTGGCTGTGGTTGCCGTGGTACAGGTTCGGCCGCGTGCCGCCGCTCTGCGTGTACCACGTGATCCGCAGGGTGAAGTTGTCCTTTCCGACCTTGATGACCGTGCCGGCCACCTCGGAAAACTTCGTGTACTTCGAGACGTCCGGCAGGGAGGGGCCGGAATCGAGCTTCGTGCTGACCTTGGATTCGTCCTTCGAGTCGACCGCCGGGGTGTCCGGGGCCGCGCCGGCGAGGACGCCGGAAGCGAGGACGAGGGAGGACAGGGCAAGGTGTCGTGGCCGCATGACGGTCTCCAGGATGTGCCCGCAAGGGGGGGGACGCACGGAGACAGGCAAGTGACGGGCCAGACGCGAAATGCCTGATTTCTCGATGTTTTCTTGCGGACCGCACGGTGAGGCGCGTCTCCGGGCGGGGCACCCTGACCGGACCGAAACCACGTCCAGTCGGGCCGGGACCGGCTAGAATCAACCCGAGACCAGTCCACCCGGACCCCGCCCCAGCCGGGCGGACGACCCTGCGGGTACTGCCGTGCCGCGACCAGACCCCCTTCAACCCGAACGCTGTGCCGAGGTGCTGTCGGCCCTCGCCGCCCCCGAGCGGCTCCGCATCATCCGGCTGCTGGCGGACGGCGAGCGGAACGTCTCCCAGATCATCGACGGCGCGAACATCCCGGCCCTGAACGTGTCCCACCACCTGACCGTTCTGAAGCACGCCCGGTTGGTGCAGGCCCGCAAGCAAGGGCGGTTCGTCATCTACTCCATCACCCCGACGGTGCTGGCCGAGATCGTCGACGCGGGCGTGCCCAGGGACGCGCTCGACCTGGGGTGCTGCCAGCTCGTCCTCCCGTGCGACGAGTGAGCCGAGCCGCGCGGCCCGGCCTTGACGACGGCTGCCGGACCCCGACTCCCCTGCGCTATCGTTGGGATGACACTTCGGTCGAGTTGAACAGCACCCAGTACAGGTCCGCGAGGCGGCCGCGGCGGTACTCGCCGCGGGTGTGAGCCAGCTTGGCGGCGAAGAGTTCGGCTTCGGGCGCGCTCGGCCGGCGGGTCAGCACCGCGAGGTACGCCGCCTCGACGGCGGCGGCGTCGTCCGGGGCCAGGACCGCGATCTGCGACGAGGCGTTCAGCAGTTCTTCCTTCGCCTTCTCGTTCACCAGCCGGCCGTTCAGCATCAGCAGCCGTTGCGGGATGGTGTCCCCGTCCGGCTCGAACTCGTCGTCGCCGGTCTCGCCGTACCGCTGCACGAACTCGCGCTCGTTGAAGTACCGCGCCAGCCGGGTGACGACGTGCGAGTTCCGGTTGATCGTTTGCACGCTGGCGGCTTGCAGCACGCTGCCGATGACCTGCTCCGGCCGCAGCCGGGTGACGGGGAACACGGCCCAGGCGCGTTCGTGGTCGCCCGTCAGTTCGTGGGCGGCGGCGCTGTCGAGCCGGAACACCTCCGCGGACGCGATCAGCAGGATCAGCCGGTGGAGGTCGTAGTCGTGGGCGGCGAAGTCGCGGGCCAGGATGTCCAGGGCCGGCGGCCCGGTCTCGTCGAGCGTCTGGGACTCGACCCGCTTCAACAGCGGCTTGTTGAACAGCATCGCCCAGACGCGGTTGACCGTGGCCCGGGCGAAGTAGACGTTCCGCTTGTCCGTCACCCACGCGGCGAGGCGTTCCCGGCGGGTGCCGTCCGGCGGCAGCAGGTCCGGGAAGAACGGGACCGCCTCGGCGATGGTCACCTGGCCGCCGTCCTTCCGGTCTTCGAACTGGTACTCGCCGGTGCCGTCGGACACGTGCGTGACCACCTGCCGGGTCTGCCCGTAGAACGCGGCGAAGCCCTGGAAGTCGGTCTGTTTCCAGGTCGGTTCGAGAAAATGGTCGTGGCACTGGGCGCAGTCGAGCCGCAGGCCGAGGAACGCGCGGGACGTGCGGATCGCGAGCTTTTCCGGGTCGACCGCCTTCTTCTCGTCCACGTAGGTGGCGGCGACGAAGTTCACCGCGGGGTTGTCCGTGTTCAACCCCCGCCCGGCGATCATCTCCCGGACGACGTTCCCGTAGGACGTGTTGTCCATCAGCCGGTCGCTCAGCCAGGCGAGGAACTTCCGCTTGCGGTAGATGATGATCGGGCCTTCCTCGACGCCGACGTAGGCACGGCTCAGACGCTCGGCAACGTAGTCGCCGAACCGCGGGTCCCGGAGGAGGTGGGTCGCCCAGCCGTCGACCCGGCGGTCAGGGGGTTGGTGTTCGAACTGGCGGATCTCTTCGAGCGACGGCACCGTCCCGGTCAGCGCCAGCGACAGCCGGCGGGCGACGGTCAGGTCGTCGGCCCACGGGGCGGGGGTCAGCCCGCGGGCGGCCCAGTCGTCGCGGAAGCTGGCGTCCACCTCGGCGACCACCCGGCGGAAGTCGTCCTGAACGGTCGGGCCGGGGTCGAACTGGACGGCGCGGGCCGGGCGGTAGAGCGGGAACAGACTCGCCCGGAGGGTGCCGACCGCCGCAACGACGACGGCGAGGAAGAGCAGGTTCTTGGCCCACATGGGCGGCGTCCTCCGGGGCGGGTTCGGTAGCTGTACCCCGGCGGCGGACGAAACGTTTCACGTTTCGGCTGCGGGGGGTCATTCCAGCGTCGAGAGCAACCCTTCCATCTCGCCCAGGGCGTGGCCGTCCCCGACCTTGCGGGCCGCGACGATCCCGTCCCGCAGCGCGGCGGCCGCTTCGGACTCCCGGCCGACCCGTGCCAGCGCCTGCCCGAGCATGTGGTACGCGGGCACGTAAGGCCGGTCCGGCGTCGCGGCGATCAGGTCCCGCAAGACCCGCACGGCGGCCTCGTCGTCCCCCTGGCCGGCGTGCTCCATCGCCAGCCCGTACCGCAGGAAGGCGTCGTCCGGGTCGTCCGCCAGCATCGCTTCGATCTGTTCCATCCGGGGCGTCTTGGCCATCGCAACCTCCGCGGGACATCCGTTGCGGTCAGCGTATCCGGCCGGGTGAGCCGGACAACCGGCGGCACGACCCGGACGACCGGTACGACCGGCCGAACCGCTCCGGCCGGCACACCGGGTGAGCCCGTACCGCTCGGCACGACCCCGCCCCGATTTCGCGCGGACTCGGTCCCCCCGAACACCCGGCGTCCAGCGGGGTTCGCGGGGATTCCGAATGAAGACCGGTCGGAACTACGCTTCGCAGACGGGCGGCCGCCGCCCCGGACACTGTGGGGTCACCATGCGATCGCACTCGTTGCGTCTCCTGCTCCGCGGGTTCGCCGTTCTGCTCGGGGTCGCCGCCGTCACGGCCGCCACCCCCGCCGCCGACCCGCCGAGTTCCCGCCGCGACGAGCTCGTCGTCATCGTGGACCGCGTCAAGTCGTCCGTCGTGAACATTCACTCCGAGCGGGTGGTGAACCCGGCCGACGACCCGTTCCGCCTCGCCCCGGCCCAGCCGCAGCGCGTCAACGGCATGGGCACCGGCATCGTGTTCGACCCGCGCGGGTACATCGTCACGAACTACCACGTCATCGACGACGTCCAGTCCCTCCGCGTCCGCCTCGTGGACGGCACCAACTGCCCGGCGAAGGTGCTGGCCACGGACAAGGAAGCGGACCTCGCCGTCATCAAGATCGACCCGCCCGCCCCGTTGCCCCTGGTTCCCCTCGGCACCGCCCAGGACCTGATGCTCGCGGAGAAGGTCATCGCCATCGGCAACGCTTACGGGTACGAGCACACCGTCACCCTCGGGCACGTTTCCTCCCTGAAGCGGGACGTGACGCTGAACAAGGAAGTGTCGTACAAGTCGCTGATCCAGACGCAGACGCCGATCAACCCCGGCAACTCCGGCGGGCCGCTGTTCAACAAGCTCGGCGAGGTCGTCGGCGTGAACGTCGCGATCCGAGCCGGGGCGCAGAACATCGCGTTCGCGATCCCCGTGGACACGATGATCACAAAAGCCGCCGACATGATCGGCGTCCGTCGGCGGCTCGGCATCCGGCACGGGCTCGTCGTGACGGACAAGTTCGAACGCGGCGGCGACGACAAGCCCCTGAAGCGGTGGGTCGAGGTGACGCAGGTCGAAGCCCGGTCACCGGCCGCGGAAGCGGGTGTCAAGGCGGGCGACGTGCTGGAAAAGATCGGGGATCAGGCCATCGTCACGTCGATCGACGTGGAGCGGGCCCTGCTGGAGAAGTCGCCGAAGGCCGAGATTCCCTGCTCCGTCAAGCGCTCCTTGGAGACGGTCGATCTGCGATTGACTCTGCAACCCGGAGCCGCGGCCCCGGTGTTGGCCGGCGACGTGATCTGGCGGAAGTTCGGCGCGAAGTTGTCCCCAGTGACTCCGGACGCGGTGGCGAAGGCGGACAAGCAACTCCGCGGCGGCTTGCTCCTGAACGAGGTCGCGGCCGGCTCCCCCGCCAGCAAGGCCGGCCTCGCCCGCGGCGACGTGCTCATCGGCCTGCACCTCTGGGAGGCCATCGCCCCGGACAACGTGGTGTTCGTGCTGAACCACAAGGACCTGGCCACGTTCAGCCCGCTGAAGTGCTACTTCATCCGCGACGGCAAGATCCGCGAGGCGGTGGTGACGGGGTTGGAGTGAGTTGATTGGTAGGGTGGGTCGAGCGCTTCGCGAAGACCCACCGGAATGGCAACCGCTCGTTGCGGGGCCGGTGGGCCTTCGCCGCAAAGCCGGCTCGAGCCACCCTACGCAATCGTCCGACGAATTTCACCCCTTCGCCAGCTCGGCCACCAGCGAACCCAGAAACGGCTCGGCGTCGGACACGATGCCGACCGTTTGCGTGCTGCCGCGGTCCATCAACTTCGTCACCGTCGCCGGGCTGATGTCCACGCACGCCACCTTGATCGAACCGGGCAGCAGGTTCCCCACCGCGATGCTGTGCAGCGTCGAGGCCACCATCAGGCAGAAGCCCGTCCCCGGAATGTGCTTTCGCATTTCCGACTGAGACACCAGCACGTCCGTGATGACGTCCGGCAGCGGGCCGTCGTCGCGGATGCTGCCGCAGAGCACGAACGGGATGTTCCGCGTCACGCACTCGAACATGATCCCGGACTTCACCTTTCCCGTCTCGACCGCCTTCGCGATGCTCCCGATCCGCCGAACGGTGTTGATCGTCCGGAGGTGGTGCTCGTGCCCCTCGTCGGTCGGCAACCCGTGGTCGAGCGACACGCCGAGGCTGGTGCCGTAGATCGCCTGCTCGATGTCGTGGGTGGCGAGGGCGTTGCCGGCGAACAGCACGTCGAGGAAGCCCATGCGGATGAGCTTCACGACGTGCTCGCCGCCGCCGGTGTGGACGATCGCCGGGCCGAGCACGACGAGGACCTTTTCCCCCGCCGCCTTCGCCCGCCGCATCGCCGCCGCGATTTCCCGAACGCCCACCGCCTTCGGCCGCTCACTCGAAACCGGACTGGCCATGAACTCGAAGAGTTCGTGCTTGCGGTGCTCCGCTTCCGGCGGGAACACCCGCGTCCCCGCCCGGCCGACGACGATCTTGTCTCCGATTCCCACGCTCGTCATCGGCACGCACCGGGCCGCGCCCCCTTCCGGGTCGACGAGAATGCCGCAGTCCATCTCCTGGTCTTCGACTTCCACCCACTCCCCGGCGAGCCGGACCTGCGTGCGGAAGTTCGTGGAGCAGTAGAACCCGTCCGGGAACGCCCCGGCGATGTCCGCCACCACCGTCTTGCAATCCGAGGCGTTGGCGGGCACCGCCCCGTGCGGGTGGATCTCCGCGAGGATGGCTTCCAGTTGCTGCGGCGACTCGGCGAAGACTTCGATCCGCGCGACCGACGGGTCGTCCTGCTTCTGCCCGAGGGAGAGGTCGCGGATGTTGTACTTACCCCCACGGGCCAAGATCGCGTCCAGCACCTTGGGCAGCAGCAGCGAGTCGACGATGTGCCCGGTCATCTCGACGTGTTCGACGAACGCGGGTCGTGCGGGCATGGCGGCACCCTGTCGGGAACGGGAGAGTCACCCGGTCAGGATATGCGGCCGAACGCCCGCCCGGAAGCGGCGGAGCCGACTTGTCAACACACGGGCGTGGGATAAGATGACGGCAACACGGTGGGTGTAGCTCAGCTGGTTAGAGCACCAGACTGTGACTCTGGGGGCCGCGGGTTCAAGTCCCGTCATCCACCCTTGACGTAAGCCCCGCAAGTTTCAGGACTTGCGGGGTTTTTCGTTTCCCGGTTCCGGGGCGTTTTCGACCTCTACTGTGGCCTGTTTGTGGCCAATCGCGGCGGCGGTCAACACGCCTGCCAGCGCACCCGCTGCTTTGGCCTGCATTCCGGCGATGACGTGCTGGTAGGTGTTCATCGTGAACCCGGCCGACCCGTGGCCGAGTCGCGAGCTCACGGTTTTCGTGTCCACCCCCGCCAGGAGCATGAGCGTGGCCGACGAGTGCCGCATCTCGTGGAACTTCAGCTTCGGCACCCCAGCCGCCTTCCGAAGCCGGGCGAATGTGCGTCGGAGGAAGTTCGACTTCCGCAGGTAGTCCCCGGCCTCGTTGCAGAACACGATTCCCGTCTGAACGTCCCGGCCCTCTTCCCTCATCTTCTCGCGGTGGGCGTCCAGGATCGGCCGGGCGAAGTCGAGTACCACCATCCGCCGGCTGTTCGTCGTCTTGGCGGCCTTCACCTTCAGCTTCCCGTTGATCTGGGCCAGCGACTTCGTGACCGTGACGGCCCCCGTCGTGGGATCGTAATCGTTCCACCGGAGGGCGAACAACTCGCCCTGGCGTAGCCCGCTGTCGATGGCCACGGCGATGATGGCCCCGAGCCGGTCCTTCTCGGCGACGGCAAGCAAGGCGGCGGCCTCGGCGGGTTCCAGCGGCTTCGGGATCGGCCGCGTGTGCTTCGGCAACGGAACCCCGTCGAACGGGTCGCGGGGGAGGATGCCGGCCCGTACCGCGTCGGACAGGGCATTCCGAGCCGTGACGACGACCTTCTTCACCATCGCGGCGGATACTTCCTCCCGCCTCATCCGGGCAACGAACCCGGCAGCGGCCGCGGGGTCGAAGGCGTTCAACTTCAGGTGGCCGATCCGCGGCGCGATGTGAATGCGGACGTGCTGTTCCCGCTGAATCCACGTCCCTTCCTCGACGGTTCCCTTCCCGCGTTCGAGCCAGTCGGCGATGAACTCGCCGACGGTGACGCGGTCGCGGGGGATGCCGCCGTGCTTCGCCTTGTCGAGCTTCTCGAGCGCCTCGGCCTTCGTCTTGCCGAACACCCGAATCCGGACCCGCTTCCCGTTCGCGTCGAACCCCTGCGAGACGCTGGCTTCCCAAATGCCATCCGGCCGCTGGCAGATGCCGCCCTCGCCCCGGCCCCGCCGCTTTCGTACCGGCTTGCCGTCGTCACCTGGCTTCCGTGCCATCGGTCCTCCCCCGTGCTGCGGCCCGTGACTTCCGCTTCCGCTCGGCGGCGGCCTTCCGGACCTCGTCAGTCGGCTTCTTGGCGAGCGACTTCTTTGCTTTGCAGTTGTCGCACAGCGCCGCTCGGCTCGCCTTCCCCGTGGGGGTCGGCGGGAGCGGCCGGGAACACGCCGGACAGAGCGGAACGAAGCGCGTCCGCTCGTCCACCATCGACAGGAACACCCGGACCCAGAACGCTTCCTCGGGTCCGCACTCGCGGTCCGGCTCGAACCGCATCCCCCCGATGTTGTAGTGCTCCAGCGGCGGGACGGTGTCGGGCATCTTCATCACGAACCCGTCCGCGTCTTTGACCTCCTTGCCCTCCTTCGTTCCGGAGTTGACCACGCGAACGCGGAGCTTGTCCAGGTGGTTGTTCAGGATGGCGTCGGCGGCCAGGGCGGACAGGGGCGGTCGGTCGGCACGCTTCGGGTGCCTGTGAACCCGCTCGGCCAGCGACCGCACCGCTTGGACCCGCTCGCACCACGCATCCCATCCGGGTGAGTCCGGCGAGACGATGGGCACGTCCGACCGCAGCCGCGACGCCGCCCACCGCATCGCGTCGGGGTCGGTCAGGTTCAACTGCCCGTCCAGGTGCAGCAGGTGTCGCCACAGCGTAAGGGGTGGTGTCACAGCACCGATTCCGTAAAGGACAAAAACATGACATGCATCCGCAATGTTCATCGTATATGCTGCATGGAGTGGGGCCAGGACAATAGCGGATAATCGCGGGCGACGGAACAACCGCAGCATCAGGGGAGGGGGTGTGTGATGGTCATGGCGACAGCAGAGACCGAGCGGGCTGCCGACGTGCGGCTCTACGAGCAGGGGACGATGACGATCCCCGCACTGACCGAGTTCACGGGGTTGGGGAGGACGTTTTTGTATGCGGCGATGGACGCCGGGAAGCTGAAGTACGTCAAGGCCGGCAAGCGCCGGCTTGTCCCACGGCAGGCCGCCGTGGACTACCTGGCGTCGCTGGGCGGCGCAGGTCGGTGATATAGGCGGAGCCTATTGTCTGGTCGAGTTGGATAGGCGGTGGCGAAACAGCACCGCCACCGGGCGGGGGTCCGGTGGCGGTGTGCAGTAACAGCCGGCGGGGTGAGATCCGCACGGCGAGTGCCAGCAATCAGATTCTACCACACCGGCTGCGGTGTGGGGACGCTGGCACGGCAGAGCACCTCAGAGAGCCAGCGTGATGAGCGTGATTGACCCTGCGGCCGATGCCGAAAAATACCTGCGGGCGTACTGCAACGCTCCCCGGCCGGGGAGCGGGGGCACGACAGACAAAACCCCGGACGAGTTGAAGGCACTTAAGAAACGCATTCATTCCAACCCGGACGCCGCGCCGATCCCGCCGCGGGTCAACGTCCACGGCATCCCCGAGCAACTCCGGGCGATGCCCCGCTGGGCGTGCTGGCGGTACTGGTGGGATGAGAAGCGGGAGGAATGGACGAAACGCCCCGTCACGACCGCGAACCGGTGGGGCTCCCACTCCCGCCCCGACCAGTGGGGCACTTTCGACGCGGCATTTGCGTTCTACCAGCGCAACCAAAAGGCCGCCGACGGGATGGGGTTCCTGTTCGTCGCCGGGGACGGGGTGTTCGGCACCGACCGCGACGGCATCCGCGATCCGGAAACCGGCCTGTTCCTGCCCGGCATCCCTGACGAAATCGCCGAGCTGCCGAGTTACACCGAAGTGTCACCGTCGTGGACCGGCGTTAAGACCTATTGCCTGGGGACGCTGCCCGGCGACGAGTGCCGGAAGGACGACGATCGCGGCATCGAGTTGTACTCGAAGACCCGCTTCTTCACCGTGACCGGGTTGCGGATCGGCGATGTCCATGACCTCGTGGACTGCACCGCCGGGGCCGCGAATCTCGTCACACGACTGTGGCCACCAAAGCGGAAGAGGCCCGCCCCATCCGGCCCGCCGACCCCCGTCACGGACGACGACACGGCCATCCTCGCCAAGATTCGCACCGGCAAGCAGGCGGCCAAGTTCGACGCTCTCTGGCGGGGCGACCTGGCCGCGGTCGGGGGCGACGAGTCGAAGGCGGATTTCCGCCTCTGCTGTGCCCTGGCGTTCTGGACGCAGAAGGACGCCGCCCGGATGGACCGGCTGTTCCGCCAGTCCGGTCTGATGCGTCCGAAGTGGGATGAGCGGCACTACGTCACCGGCGAGACCTACGGCCAGCGGACCATCGCCAACGCCATCGAAATCACGGATCAGGTGTACGACCCCCGCCGCCCGCGGATCGTTTGGCGGTGGCAGGACATGACCAGCCCGCCCGTCGTCGGCGGCGACATCCCCCGCGTTACCGTGACGACCGAGGACATCGACGTCGTCTCAACCGGCGACCCGGAACCGGCCGCCGACACCCCGACCCCGCCGCCTGATGACGCCCCACCGGGTGACGGTGACGATGGTGACGATGATTCCCGGCATGTTGGGGGGCGTTCAGCCGACCACGAAGAGCCGACCGCCGCTACGGAGAGTGACGGGCCGCCTCCGGGCGGTGACGGCGGGGGCGAGGGGGAAGGCCGCTCGTCCGCGGCGGATCGACTCGTCGGGTACGTCGCCGCATCGGTGACTTGCTTGTTTCACAACCCCGACAATACCGCCTATGCCGAGATAAATCGGAACGGGCACCGGGAGGTTTATCCGGTTCGTTCAAAGGCCTTCAAACTGTGGATGACCGAGTTGTTCCTAAACATCGATGGGAAGGCGGCCAACTCCGAGACCCTCACCACGGCGACGAACACGGTCGAGGCGGTAGCGATGTTCCGGGGCGGTGAGCGCCCGGTTCACCTCCGAGTCGCCCCGCACCCTGCTGCGGGGGTCGTCATCGACCTCTGCGACCCGGAATGGCGGGTCGTGGTCATCACCGCGGGCGGGTGGGAGGTCACGGCGGATTCGCCCGTCACGTTTCAGCGGGGAAGGTCCATGCGGCCGCTTCCGACGCCGCAACGCGAGGGTGATTTCAGCCGCCTGCGAGAGTTCATCAACCTGAAGACCGATGACGACTGGCTGCTGCTCACGGCGTGGGCGACCGCGGCGATACTGCCGACCGGGCCGTACACGCTTGCCCACCTGAAGGGCGAGCAAGGGGCGGCGAAAACGACCGCCGGGGAGTTCGTGCGGGCCGTCGTCGACCCCCACGAGACGCCGCTCCGCCGCGAGCCGAAGGAGGTCCGCGACTTGGCCATCGCCTCGCGGGGCGGGTGGGCAATCATGTACGACAACCTGAGCTCGATCCCGACCTGGCTGTCGGACGCGCTCTGCTGCGTGGCCACCGGCGGCGGGTTCGGCACCCGCGAGTTGTACACGAACGACGAGGAGACCGTCTTCAGCTTCATGCGGCCGTCGATGCTCACCTCCATCGGGGACGTGATCGGCCAGCCGGACATGCTCGACAGGTCGCTGCCGTTGGAGCTGGTTCAGATCCCGGACGAGAACCGCTGCGAAAAGGAAGTCCTAAAAGGCCGCTTCGAGGCAGCCCGGCCCGGAATCATCGGCGGGCTCTACACGATCGTGTCGAAGTCGCTGGCCCTGCTGCCGGTCGTGCGGGCCGAGAAGCGACCGCTCCCCCGCATGGCCGACTTCGCGCAGTGGGGCGAGGCCGTGGCCCGGTCGCTGGGCCACCCGCCGGGCCACTTCGTGGACATCCTGTTCCGCCTGCGGGCCGTGCAGGACCAGGCGGCGCTCGAGGAATCCCCCGTCGCCGTGGCTGTCACCCGGTTCGCCCGCGACCGGCGCGAGTGGTGTGGCACCGCCACCAACCTGATGGAAGCCCTTTGCCCGTACGTCAGCGAGCATGACCGGCGGGAGCGGCGTTGGCCGAAGTCGCCGAACGCCCTGAGCTCACGGCTCCGCGAGATAGCCCCGGCCCTCCGGCGGGTCGGAGTCGAGATTGCGAAGGGGGAGGACACCCGCACCAAGTCGCACCGGGTCATCCGCATCACTTACCGTCCCGAGAGTAGCCGGAAGCCATCGTCACCGTCGTCACCCAACGACGCAACCGCCAACGAATCCAAGGACTTAAGGGGTGACGGTCCTACAGAGGCCGGACCGTCACCGACCGTCACCATCGTCACCGACTTTCACCCGGAAGATGGTCGGCAAGAGGTCGAGCCGGTGACGATGGTGACGGTCGGTGACGGTCAAGAGTCGGTGCCATCGTCACCCCTTAACCCGTTGTATGGCAATGGGTTTGAAGAGACGGGTGACGATGGTGACGATGCTGACCCGGCCATTACGGGGGACGTGTACGGCGATGAGGAGGTGCAATTTTGACCCTCTTCCACACCTTCCGTCTTCTCCGGTTCCACGGCATCGAAGTCGTTCCGTCCGGCGATGCCTTCTCCCTGCGTGGCTCGCTTGCGGGGCGGGACGCGGTGCGGGAAGCCGTCCACGAGCACAAGGCGGTCATCCGGGCGCTGATCCGGGCCGGGACGCTCCATTGCCCGAGCTGCCGGCGGATTCTCGACCCCGACGGCCGTTGCTGGCACTGCCCGAGGTGCTCGAAGTGCGGCCGGAAGACGGATACGCCGTTGCGAAGTCTGTGCGACCCGTGCGGCATCCAAGAGGACACCTCCGATGCGACACCCTGAGCGATTGCCCGTGTTCGTTTTGTTCCGCGAGTTCCCCGGCCGGAACTGGCAGGTCATCGCGATTGGCCCGATGGACGCCCTCGTCGAGATGTCCCGCGACGGTGACGAGGTCCACCCGGTCGGTTCGGTGCCACCCAACTACCGCGGCCCCTGACCCCGGCTACGCCATGCTACGCACCCCCGTCAGAGGATTAGGACATGAGCATCCGGTCACGGTTGGCGAAGTGTGAGAGTGTGGCCGCGGAGCGGGGCGCGGGGAGTCTGGCGGCGCACTGGAAGCGGCAGGACAAGCTGTGGCGGCAGACGATCCGCGCGTTCATCCGGGCGGTCGACCACGAGGGGGTGGGTGACGGGCTGTTGGATCGCGTGCTGACCGCGCTCGAGCGGAACCTCGACGAGGGGGTCTACAACCGCCGGGACGGGTCGAGGTCGCCGGTGCTGGGGCGGTGGCTGTACAACGCGATGTTCCGCGGTGTGATTCCGGACCCGATGCCGGCGGCCCTCGTCGAGGCCCTGGCCGACGCCCCGGCGGACGGGGACCACGCCCGGTTCGCGTGCCACCGGTGCCGCCTGCTCGTCCCGTCGTCGCCGGGGAACGTCAACCCGCTCGCCGGCCCGCCGAAGGCCCGGCCCTACTGCGACCCGTGCCCGGTGTGCGGCGGCCCGCTGACCCCGGACGCGCACGAGATGGGCGACCACCCGCAAGGCCCGGAGGTGCTGGCCTGCCGTCCGCAGCATGGTTCCGCGGTTCCGGGGAACGGCACAATGCGGGCATGAACGCCACCACCGGATCGCCGACCCGTCCGCTGACGCTCCCCGAGGCCGCGACCGCGCTGGGCTGCACGCTGCACCAGTTGCTTCACCGGCTGAGCCGGCGGCCGGACCTGGCGGGGTTGCTGCTCCGCTGTGGCGGTCGGCGGCTCGTGATGAGTGACGCCCTCCCGATTCTCCGCGAGGCCGTGGAGCACAAGCGATGACCACCCTCGCATCCCACGCAACCGAGTTAGGCGACGACCTGGAGGCGACCGCCTCCGAGCTGCTGCGGGTCCGCACGGCGCTTCTCCGCGTGGCCCGGCGGATCGACGCCGACCTGCCGGCGAGTGAGGAGTTCGACCGGGCCGTGAAGGTGGTGCGGGATCAACTGGCCGCCATGCGGTCGAGCCTGGGAGAGATTCAGTGACCTACCCCGAGGGGTTCCACAAGCTCGCCGCCGAGCTCCGGGAAACGGCCGCGGTGCTGACCCAGGCCGCCGAGCGGTTCGAGCGGTTCGCCGAGGAGTCCGCCACGTTCAAGGGCAGGGTGTCCGCGGGCTGGACACGAACCGTGAAGAACGTCTCGCAGACGCTCAAGGGCTGGCGCGAGTCGTGGGGCGACTTCGCACTGAGGAAGTCCCTGAAGCCGCCGGGTGAGGGCCAGTGATGGACGAGCCGACCGACGATCCGCGCCGGCGTGGACGCGCCCGCACCCCCGAGAGTGTGGAAGCCGCGGCGGTGGCGTTGGCCGGCGGTGCCACGGTCGAGCAGGCGGCGGCGGCGTGCGGTGTCAGTTTCGACACGCTCCGGCGATGGCGGCGGAATCCGAAGTTCCGGGCAAGAGTCGCCCAGCTGCGGGACCAAGCCACGGCGGAGGCGGTCGGGCGGTTGGCGAGTGCGTGCTCGGCGTCCGCGGACAAGCTCCGCAAGCTGGTCGACTCGACGGACGAGAAGGTCAGTCTGCAGGCGTCGAAGGCCGTGTTGGAAATGACGCTGAAGACCCGCGAAGCCCTGGAAATCACCGAGCGGCTCGAAGCCCTCGAGCGCCAGCTCGCGGCCCAGAACAAGTGAAGCCCCGGAC
>CAYUHJ010000150.1:0-15687 GCA_964444365.1 uncultured Alcaligenaceae bacterium
TTGTTGCCCCGTACGTGGATCATGTCGTCGGCCCGGCCGAGGACGCCGCCGTCCAGCCGCAGCCAGTCCGGGACGCCGGGCAGGGGCGGCGGGTTCGCGGCCGCCTTCACCAGATCGCCCGTCCGATACCGGACGACCGGGCTGCCGACCCGTCCGAGGTTCGTGAGCACCAGTTCGCCGACCTCCCCCGCGGGAACGGGAGCGGTTCCCGCCGGTTCGAGAATCTCCGCAATGTAGTCGGATTCCAGCACCACCAGACTCGCCGGGGTCGATTCGGCCTCCACCGCGACGGGGCCGACTTCCGTCATGCCGTAGTGGTCGAAGACGCGGGCACCCCAGACTTCCTCAATCCGAGTCCGCGTGGCCGGGATGCTGCCGCCGGGTTCGCCCGCCACCACGACCGCGCGGACGGCCGACCCCGTCAGGTCGATCCCTTCCTTCGCCGCCAGTTCCGCGAGGTGCAGGGCGTAAGTCGGCGTCGCGAAGACGACCGTGAACCGGTGTTCGAGGAGGAACCTCAGCCGGGCGGTGCTGGTCATCCCGCCGCCGGGGACGCACAGGAAACCCGCTCGGCTGGCGGCTTCAAACGCACTCCAGAAGCCGAGGAACGGGCCGAACGAGAATGGGAAGAAGAGCCTGTCCGACTTCCGCAGCCCCATGATCGGGAAGCTGGTCGTCCAGCAGTGCAGCAGCCAGTCCCACGAACGCGGCGTGTCGAGCCACCGCAGCGGCCGGCCGGTGCTCGTGCCGGACGTCTGGTGCAGCCGGCAGTATTCCTCGGCCGCGTCCGACAGGGTGCTGCCGTAAGGCGGGTGCTCCGCTTGATCCGCGGCGAACTCGGCCTTGCAGGTGAACGGCAACCGGGCGAAGTCGGCGGGGGTGCGAATGTCGCTGGGGGAAATGCCGGCGAACTTGCGGGCGTAGAAGCGGTTCGCCGGCAGGATTTCCGAAAGGAGAGTCCGGAAGCGGTCGAGTTGCCTGTCCACCGCCCGACTCCGATAGGCGAGCGTCACCCGGAAGAGTGACGCGTTCTTCATTCACACAACCGCTCGTCACCCTCACGAGTGGCGCTCGCCGAGCCGCTTACGACCCGGGGTTCGCGAGGTCGTAGCAGAACAGCAACTCGAAATCGCGAAGGAACAGCTTCCCGTTGGCGACCACGGGGTGCGCCCACACCTTGCCGGAGGTCGGCTTCCGCAGCGGGCTGGTCGAGGGGATCGTCAGCTTGCCGGTCTCCTCCCAGCCCTTGTCGGTCGCCTTGATGCGGACGAGTTCGCCCTTGCCCTCCGCGTAGCAGTAGAACTCCCCGTCGGCGTAGGTGATCGAGCCCTTGCCGAACTTCTTGTTCGCCCAGACGGGCTCGTCCGGGCCGGTCTTGAAGTCGAAGCAGACCCAGCCGGTCTTGTCGCTGTGCCCGTACACCTTGTCCCCGACGCGGACGACCCCGCCGTGGTGGTTCTGGACGACCGGGTTCTTGCTGTAGATCTTCTCGGCCTTCGTCCCGTCGCCGTCCGGTTCGAGCTTGAACGCCTCGCACCCCGCGCCGTAGCCGGAGGTGAAGAACACGACGTTGCCGTCCACGACGGGGGTCGGGATGACCGCGGTGGCCCGCTTAATCTCGCCGACGGACCAGAGCAGCTTGCCGTCGGAGGCGCGGACGCCGATGCCGTGGTTCATCGTCTGCTGGGCGTACTGCCGGACCCCGCCGACCTCGAACGGGACGAGCGACGAGTACCCCGCGCCGTCCGTCAGGCCGGCGGTCTGCCACACCTTTTCGCCGGTGGCCTTCTTCAGCGCGACCACCCCGCCCTTGGCCCCCGGCGTGACGACGACGTTCTCGCCGTCGACGAGCGGGGACTCGCTGTAGCCCCAGTTCGGGATTTTGCCGCCGAAATCCTTGACGAGGTTCTTCCGCCACTTCACCTCGCCGTCCTTCGTGGCGAGGCAGACCAGGTCGCCGGTGGACCCGAGCGCGAACAGCAGGCCGCCGTCCACGGTGGGCGTCGAGCGGGTGCCGCCGCCCCAGCCGTCGGAGAAGCTGCCGGGCGTCGTTTCGAGCGGCTTCTGCCACACGACCGACCCGTCCTTCACGTTCAGGCAGGTACAGGACTCCTTGGCGTCCTTCTTCGCGCCGTCCGCCCCGAGGACGTAGAGCTTGTCGCCGACGACGGCCGGGCTGCCGTAGCCGGTGCCGACGGTTTCGAGCTTGTCGATCGTCCAGAGCAACTTGGGGCCGTCGGCCGGCCACGGCTTCGCGACGCCCTTCTCGGCGGAGATGCCGTCGCGGTTCGGGCCGCGCCACTGGGGCCAGTCCGCGGCGACGGTCGACCCGGCCAGCCCGGCCGCCATCGCGAGGAGCAAGAAGACTCGGGAAAACATGGGGAAATCTCGAACGGGTACGGAGGCGGAAGGGGCTGCGGAAGGTGGGATGACCGATGCCACCAGTATACCCCGACACCGGTGCGGAACAAGCGACACGGGCGGTTAGCCGCGAGGCGGAGCCGAGCGCGGGACTCGTGCCCTCCCGCTCCGCTCCGCCTCGCGGCTCACCGGGAGATCACTTCGCCAGTTTCAGTTCCTGGCCGCTGAGAATCGTCAGGAAGAAGCCGTGGCTGCCGTCGCCGTTGGCGACCTTCAACAGCACCGTGTTCGTCCCCTTCTTGAGCTTCACCTTCACCGAATCCTGGCCGACCGCGGCGGCGCGGGTGTCGGCGTGCTTGAACACTTCCGTGCCGTTGACCCACAGCTTCGCCCCGTCGTCGGTGCCGAGGAGGATTGTCGCCTCCTGGTCTTCGGGGGATTCGACCGTGCGGTAAGCGTACGTCGCGGAGTTGGCCGCCGCGGGGCCGTGGAGGGCTTGCAGGTCGAAGTACCCGTTGCCGGCCGAGCGGACGGCCCGCCACGTCACCTCGCCCTTCCCGTTCGCGGGGAACTTCGCCGTCACGTCGAACGGGGCCTTCTCCGGGCCGAAGTCCTTGCCGAGCGCCGCGGCCATGTCGTCGGCCGGGAACGGACCCGCCATCAGCCAGGAGTCCGGGGTAATCGCCGCGGTCTGCAGCGTGGCCAGGTACGCGACTACGTCGACGAGTTCGTCCTCGGTCAACCCCACCGCGAGGTTTTCCGGCATCAGCGACACGAGGGACTTGGTTTTCTTGTCGATGTCCTTCACCGCGATCGTGTAGTCCTTCCCGTTCGCGTCGCGGAGGGTCAGGGACGTTTCGTTCTCGGCGACGACGAGGCCGGTGAGGCTCTGCCCGTCGGCGGTGTCGACCTTGTAGCTGGTGTGCTGGTCCGCGATGGCCTTCGACGGTTGCAGGATCGACTCGAACAGGTTTTCCTTCGACCCCTTCTTGCCGATCATCGACAGGTCCGGGCCGATCTGCCCGCCGACGCCGCGGACCATGTGGCACTTCAGGCACTGGATTTCGCCGGTGAGGCTGGCGTTGAAGATGCGCTTGCCGTTCTCGACGTTCCCGTTCCGCTGCGCGAGGACGGCGTTCGACGGCAGCTTCTTCGGGTCGAGCTTGGTGGCCGCTGGGAACGCGACCAGGGCCTTCGCCCGCAGGTCCTGGAACGGGGTGTTCCGGACCAGCTTGCCCGCTTCGGCGACGAGCGCCTCCGGCAGTTCCTTCTTCCCGTGCTGTTCGAGCAGCCAGACGGTGCCCGCGCGGTTGCCGGCGAGGGCGGTCAACGCGGCGAGCTTCGTCTCGGGCTTCGCGCTTTCCAGGCCGAGGGCCATTTGCAGGGCTTCCAGTGCCCGCTTGCTCGCCTCGGTGGGCTTCGGCGCGGTCGGGAGCTGGTTGCCGAGGGCCTTGATGATTTCCAGCGTGAGTTCGTTCTGCGGGTGGCCGGCGTTGATGAGCGTTTCGACCGCCTTGATGTCCTTGAAGTTCCCGAGCGTCCGCACGGCTTCGAGCCGGGTCGGGAGGTCGGCGGCCATGTCCTCGACGATCTTGACGACCTCGTCGATGGCGGCGGTGAAGTTGGCGGCGGACGCGAGTTGCAGCCCTGTGATGCGGGTTTTCGGTTCGCCGAGCAACTTCGTGATCGCGCTCTTGAGGGCGTCGTCGCCGGCGAGGGCCTTCCATTTTGTCGGCAGGAACAGCCGGATGTTTTCGAGGGCGCGGGCCTTCACCTCCGGGGCCGCGTCGGTGGCCAGCACGCCGAGCAGCGTCTTTCCGGCGGAGGCGTCGTCGTTCGCCGCGAGGATGTCCACGACGCGGGCCTTTTGCGGGCCGGTCAGCTTGGTGTCAACGAGCAGCTTTTCGAGCCGCGGAAGCACGGACTTCGGCCGTAGTTCCCACACCATATCGGCGGTCTTATCGTCCCACGCCGGGAAGCGGGTGTCGAAGTCTGCGAGGATGTCGTCGCGGCGTTTCGGGTCCGTGCCGGCGGCGATGTTGATCGCGGCCCGGTAGAAGATGTCCTGCCCGTCGTACTTCCGGGCCAGGGCGTAGAACAGGTTCTTCGCGTGCTCGGCATCCATCGTCGGGATCAGCAGGAGCAATTCCCGGCGGATGGCGACGGGCATCACGGTCCATTCCTTGAACATAGTCGGGGTGAAGTGGATCGGGCCGCGGGTGCCGTCCCGGGTGAGGCCCGCGATCTTGCGGACGACCGCCGCCTTGATGTCGGCCGGCATTGCGGTCGACACCGCCGGGTCTTCCATCGCCTTCGCGATCCACAGCTTTTCCGCGGGGGT
Organism: uncultured Alcaligenaceae bacterium; assembly: GCA_964444365.1. Taxonomy (GTDB): domain Bacteria; phylum Planctomycetota; class Planctomycetia; order Gemmatales; family Gemmataceae; genus CAYUHJ01. Next base: position 4,703 of record CAYUHJ010000150.1, read on the forward strand.
CGCGCCTTGCAGCGCGATGGCGCGGGCCTTCAGGACGGCGTCCCCGTTCTGGTCGCGGGCCTGGGCCATGACAATGTCCGCCGTCGCGTCCTTCTCTCGATTCTTGAGGCGGTCGATCGCCATCGCGCGGGTCGCGAGGCACGGGGACCGCAGTGCGGCGTGAATGCCCTCCTTCGTGTCCAGCTTCACCTCGGGAACTGCGTACCCCTTGTGCCCCGCCGGGGTGATGCGGTAGACGCGGCCGCGGGTCCAGTCGCCCATGCCGTGGCCGCCGACGCCGGGGTCGTACCAGTCGCTCGCGAACAGGCTGCCGTCCGGGGCCACGCACACGTCGCTGAGGCGGAACCAGTTGTCCGTGCTCGTCAGGATGTTCTCCTTCTCCAGTTCGTAGCCCGCCCCCTTCGGCTTGATGTGGAAGCACCGCAGTTCCCGCGGGCCGGCGTCGCAGTGGAACAGTTGACCGCGGTACTTCTCAGGAAGCAGCGTCCCTTCGTAGAAGCAGATGCCCGTCGGCGAGCCGAAGCCGGTGCGGAGCGTCTTGTGGACGACCCCCGGTTGCTCCTCGTGCCAGTGGGTTTCGCCCTTGCCGCGGGGGTGGTAGCCGTAGTTGCCGCCGGGCATGACGAAGCAGATGCGGGTTTGTTGGTTGCCGTCGTCGTCGTTGTCGGAGAGCCAGACCTCGCCGAAACTGTTGACGCACGCCTCGTAGTTGTTGCGGAAGTTGTGCGCGATCAGTTCCAGGTTCTTGCCGTCGATGTCGCACTTCCAGACGGTGCCGGCCCGGCAGTCGGTGGCGTTGCTGACCCACTTCGGCCCCTTGCCGTCGGCGGCTTGCAGCCCCTTCACGCCGCTGTCCCCGACGGTGAAGTAGAGCTTGCCGTCCGGCCCGATGCTCAGCCCGTGGACGCCGTGGTCGTGGTCGAACCCGCCGAAGTTGGTGAGGAACTTCTTCGGCGGGCCGTCCGCCTTCAGGTCGCCGTCGGCGTCCTCGAACACGAGGATGTCCGGCGACTGCGCGACGAACACCTTCTGCCCCTTGCCGTCCGCGTACGGCGCGACGCAGACGCTCAGCGGGCCGTACAGGTCTTCCCCCTGGTAGAACGTGACGGCGTCGTCGGCCTTGCCGTCGCCGTCCTTGTCGACGAGCACCTGGATGCGGTCGCCTTCCTTGCGGAGGATCGGCCGGTTGAACCCCTTCCGCCGGTAGTTGACGGCCTCCGCCACCCAGACGCGGCCCTTGGGGTCGACGTCGATCGCGGTCGGGTTGATGACCTGCGGTTCGTGCGCGAACAGTTCGACTTGCAGGCCGTCGGCTACCTTCAAGGCGGCGAGGCCCTTTTCGGGGGTCAGTTGGGCGGCGGCGGGTGCGGCGACCACCGCCGCGAGCGCGAGGGCAGGGAACCAACGGGGCATGAGAGACGCTCCGTCAACGGGACGAGGGGAGTGGCGGGTCGGATGTCAGTGTAGACGGAAACGCGGGGCGGAGGAACCCTCCGGCGGGCGAGGGGCCGCCGGCCCGGAAAACGGGGGCGAAAATCCTCGGTTGACAGGGTCCGCAAAAATACTGCACCATCCGCCGCGTCGCCGGTAGGGGTGCGAGCCCACGCCGGAAAGGAGCCCGTTTTCCGCCGCCGTGGGCGGCTCACCCGGAGGGTCCGTCATGCCCCGCGTCGTGCGGCTGATCGCGGTTGTCACTTGTGCGTTCGCGCTGACCAACGTCCAGCAGGCGTCGGCCGGGCTGCTCCCGTCGAGCGTGACGGTCACGCCCCAGGCGGGCCAGTACCGCTGGACCTACGCCATCGTGCTGCCGACCGACTCGCAGCTCCAGAACGGGAACTACTTCACGATCTACGACTTCGGCGGGTACGTCCCCGGGCTGGAGTCGTCCCCGGCCGGGTGGACGTTCTCCGCGCAGCTCGTGGGCCTGACGCCGCCCAACGTCGTGCCGACGGACAACCCCACCCTGTGGAACCTGACGTGGACGTACACCGGCCCGACCGTCGCGGCGGGGCAGGTCGGGCTCGGGAACTTCTGGGCGACCTCGGACTGGGACCTGTCCACGGACTCGTACTTCACGGCCCGGACGAACCGCACGTCGGACGGGCGGATCGACACGAACATCACGACCACGACGGTGCCGGTGCCCTCGGCCGGGCCGGTGGTCCCGGAACCGGCGACGCTGGCCCTGGCCGGGCTGGGGCTGCCGCTGGTCGGGCTGGTCCGGCTGGTCCGCCGCCGGCCCGCAACGTGAGCCAGGGCGGGTCGGCCGCGGTTGCGGTTGACTCGCCGGGAGGGCCGGCTATGGTGCCGGCCCTGACGAGGGGAGCCGCCGGACGGAGGGAAGAGGCGGGCATCCCCAACCGGAAGTCGGAACAGCTTCCGGTCGCCCTTGCAGGAGTCGCTTTTCATCACGGAGGGATGCCGAATGTTTGGTGCCAAACGAATCGCTCGCCTGTTCGCGGCCGCTGTGCTGGCCGTCGTCGTTGTCGGGTCGGACGCCACGGCGGGCCTGCTGCCGAACAGCGTGACCGTGACCCCGGAAGGCGGGAACTTCCGGTGGACGTACAACATCGTCCTCCCGACGGACATGCAGCTGCAGTCCGGCAACTACTTCACGATCTACGACTTCAACGGGTACGTTCCGGGCGGCGAGTCGGCCCCGGCCGGGTGGACGTTCTCCGCGAGCAAGGTCGGCCCGACCCCGGCCCTGCTGCTGCCGGACGACGACGCGAGCCTGTGGAACCTGACCTGGACGTACAGCGGCCCGACCATCCCGAGCGGGCAGATCGGGCTCGGGAACTTCTGGGCGTACTCGACGGGCGGCCAGAGCATGGAAGACTTCTTCACCGCCCGCACGAACCGGAGCTCGGACGGCCTGTTCGACGACAACATCACGACGACGATCGTGCCGAAGGGGTCCACCACCCCGCCGCCGGGCGTCCCGGAACCGGCCACCCTGCTCCTGGCCGGCCTCGGCCTGCCGGCGCTGGGCCTCGGCCGCCTGATCCGCCGCAAGAAGTAACGCCGACGTGACGACTACCCGCGACCCGCCGAGCCACTCGGCGGGTCGCGGTCGTTTCGCACCCCGGCCGGGCGACGGTTACTTCGGCTCGTACATGAAGAAGTCCCGCGGGCTCCGCATGTACGGGTTGAACGGGAACACCAGGGTGCCGGGCATCGGCTCCGGGGGCGTCACCTGGCACTTCGAGCAGCCCTTGCCGGTGCTGCCGCAGTCGTCCTTCTTCCAGAACATCAGCTTCTTCAGGAACGGGTTCGGGCCGTAGATGTCCGCGCTGCCGGCCGGCGGGGCGGGGGTCAGGTACGGGGGTTGCGCCCCGGCCGCCTGCGTCTCGCCGGCCAGCACCGCGACACCGGCGGCCGCGGCGACGGCGATCAGAATTCGTTTCATGGCGTGTTCCTCGCGGGTCGTTCGGGCAACGCCGGGGCCGCGCCCGGCGGCAGACCGGCTCGGACTCGGGTCATCCCTGACCGCGTCCGACTCGTCCGCCTTAGCATCGACCGCCGGACGCCGCCCGCCGCGACGATTCCCCGCACCGGGCGAACCGGTCCCCGCCGCCCGCCCCGCGCCGCCGCACCACCCGGCACGACCCGCACAGGTTATTTCGACGCGAACGTGAGGTAGAACATGAGCAGCAGGCTCGACGCGATCGTCATGGAACAGGTGATCGCGGCCGACGTGAACCACGGCCCGACGGGGTTGTCCGGCGACGGCTCGCCGGCCAGCCGCTTGCGGAAATCTCGCTCGAATTCCTGGCGAAACTGCGGGTCCGGGTGCAGGACCCGCACGGTCACGTGCCGCATCCCGTAGAACGGGTCGATGTCCAGTACCGGCTTCCCGTCCGACCACCGGTTCCCGTACCGGGACGCGCTGACGCCGAGCCCGGTCAGCACCTCGTCGATCACCGCGTCGGCCCGCTCGCGGTCGAGGTTGTACACGGACAGGCAGTCCCGCCGGGCGAGCAACCCCAATCCCACCGCCCCGCCGGTCACGAGCAGGTAGCCGGCGGCGACCGCCATCCAGGCCTCCTGCTCCCGCTCCCAGGCGGACTTCACCTGTTCCCAGTTCCCGCGGGTGGCGTACCGGGCGTTCGACTGGCTGAAGAAGACGAGCAACGCCCCGCCGAACACGATGAATCCGGACAGCCCGCCGAGCACGCCGGCGAGATCCCACGTGCCGGACAGCACCGTCGAGCGGTCCCGCCGGTTCACCATCCCGAGCCAGAGAAGATATATCGACAGCGGGGTGAGACAGAACACCCCACAGGCACACAGGATGGCAAGAACGGGCAAGGACAAGGGACAGGCCCGGAAAGTTTAGCGCGGTGAGGAATTATACCGATTGTAGCCGTCAGACCGGGCCGGTCAATCAACCGCCCGGCGGCGTTCCCCAGAAACAGCCCTTGCCCCGCGGCGATCGGGTGTTAAGGTAACTTCATCTGACGCGGCGTGGAGCAGCCCGGTTAGCTCGCCAGGCTCATAACCTGGAGGTCGTAGGTTCGAATCCTACCGCCGCAACTTTGTTTGAGTTTGTCGAACCCAAGGCCCCGGTGATGACAGCAATCGTTACCGGGGTCTTTTCGTTGCCATTTCCAGCGTTTTCGAGCGATCCACGACCTGTACTCGGTAAGTTGGTCAAATGACCCGTTCCAGCGTCGCACGTACTTCGCACGCGTCCAGGAGGCTCTGCCCGCCCTCCGCCTGTTCGCCGGACCGCCGTGAGAGGTTCGGTCGTCCGTAGCGAGGTCCGTCGTTCGGGGGAATTCGGCGCGGCTCGCGAGAATCTGTTACCGCACGCTCCGGCGGCGGTGATACGCTACTGATATCCGCCGGTGACGATCCTGCTGCCGCGATCACCCCGCCGAGCCCCCACCGATGTCCGACTTCTCCCGCCGATCCTTCTTCGCCGCCGGCCTCTCCGGGCTGGCAGCCGCTCACTCGTTCGCTCAAGCCCCGACGTCGGTGTTCGGCTCCGCGAACGACGACACCCCGTTCGCGCCGAGCACGCTGTTCCTCACGTGGCACCGCGACCCGACCACGACGATGACCGTCCAGTGGGTCGGCACCCGCGGGGAAACCTCGGACACGACCGTGTACTACCGGCCGGTGAAGTTCACCCTGCCGCCCGCGGACGCGAGCCTGATCGGCCCGGCCCTTGCCCTGAGCGGGGCCGGCTGGAAGCCGCAAAAGACGACCGTCCACGGCTACCACCCGTCCACCGATCTGAAAGTGTTCCGCGCCGAGATCAACGGGCTGACGCCGGGCACGGACTACGAGTTCAAGGTCGGCAAGCAGTCGCCGACGTACCGGTTCGCCACCATGCCCGCGAAGGCGACCGACGCGATCCACTTCGTCAGCGGCGGGGACTGCGGCGTGAACCCGCACGCCGTCGCGAACAACATCCAGGCGGCCCGGCAAGACCCGATGTTCGCCGTCATCGGCGGCGACCTGGCCTACGACAACGGCAAGTCGGTCGCCACGAACCTCGCGTTCCTGCGGAACTACAGCAAGCACATGGTCGGCAAGAACGGCCGGCTCATCCCCATGCTCGCGGGCATCGGCAACCACGAGGTCGACGGGGGCTACGGCACGAAGCGCGACAAGGCCCCGTTCTTCTACTCGCTGTTCGACAGCTTTTACCCGGACACCGGCTACGCCACCCTCGACTTCGGCGAGTACCTCAGCCTGATCTTCCTCGACACCGGGCACACCTCGAACATCGGGGGCGACCAGGCGGACTGGCTCGAACGGGAACTCAAGGAGCGCAAGGACCACCCGCACGTGATCGTGGTGAACCACGTCCCGGCGTACCCGTCCGCCCGCAGCATGGAGGGGGCCAAGGGCAAAGCCGGCACCGGGGAGGAGAACCGCAAGCACTGGGTGCCGCTGTTCGAGAAGTACCGCGTGCCGGTCGTCCTGGAGCACCACGACCACACCTTCAAGCGCACGAAGCCGCTGATCGACGGCATGGCCAACGACAACGGCGTCCTGTACCTCGGCGACGGGTCGTGGGGCCGCATCCGCAGCTTGCAGAAGCCGGAAAAGCTCGCCGTGATGGCCGCGACGAACCAGGACTACCATCTCTCGCTGCACCGGCTGCAAGGGGACGAGCGGTTCCACCTCGCCCTCGACGAGAACGGCCGGGTGATGGACGCCGCCCGCAGCGGCCAGCGCAAGGCGGACGCGATCCCCGTCGCCCGGTAACTCGGCCGGCTGACCGCAGCGCGGGACGTGCCACGCGACCGCCCCACGCACTGGCGAGGAGGACCGCGGGGGCGAACGCATTCCATCGAGTGTGACAGTGCGAATGGTGAAACGGGTTAGTCAACTGCTATCGAACTCGCGCCGAGCAACGGCGCGTCTCTTCCCGTCGGTGCTCCGGACTCGGGGGTGGGATTGACGGGCGGTCCGCCGGTGGGGTAAACCTCAGTCTGCGAAACCGCCGACCGCACGGACCGCGGGTCGGGGCCGCCGCCGGTTCCCCTCGGGGGCCGGTCGTCAGGGGACCTTCATGGGCATCTTGCCGAACGCACCCGCGGCGGCCCTCTCCAGCCGCACCCCGTTCCCCGCACGGTTCGCTCCCGTGACCGACACGCCGTCCGACGACACCCCCGAAGTTTCGGTGTGCATCGTCAACTGGAACTGCGTCGACCTCCTCCGCAAGTGCCTCGCGTCCGTCTTCGACCAGCCCCAGGGCGTCCGGTACGAGGTCGTCGTGGTCGACAACGCGTCGACCGACGGGGCCGCGGACATGGTCGAGGCCGAGTTCCCGGACGTCGTCCTCGTCCGCAACCGGGACAACCGCGGGTTCAGCAAGGGGAACAACCAGGCGGCCGCCGTCGCCCGCGGCAAGTACCTCTTCTTCCTGAACAACGACACCGCCCTCCCCGCCGGCACCCTCGGCGAGTTCGTGGGCTTCGCCCAGCGGAACCCCGGCGTCGGCATGGTCGGCCCCCGCCTCCGCGGCGCGGACGGCACCCACCAGATTTCGTACCGGACGAAGCCGACCCTCGGGGCGCTGCTGCATCGGATCAGCATCCTCCGGTGGACCGGGCTGTTTCGGAAGGCGTACTACCGCTACCGCCGCGACACCTTCGAGCCGGACGGCGTCCGCCCGGTCGAGGTGCTCATGGGCGCGGCCGTGTTCCTCCCGCGGGAAGTGTTCGAGTCGAGCGGCCGGTGGGACGAGCGGTACCGGTTCGGCGGCGAGGACATCGACCTGAGCACGCAGGTCGGCCGGGACCACCAACTCGTCTACTTCAGCAACGTCGAAATCCTGCACCACGGCCGGGTGTCGAGCCGCGCGAACGTCGGGTTCTCCGCCCCGAACGTGGCGATCGGGTACGTCCACTACTTCCGGAAGTCTGGGGCCGGCCGGCCGGCGCTCGTCGTGTACAAGATGCTCGTGACGGTCGACACGCCGGTGCAGATCGCCGCCAAGGTCTTCCAGGCGGGCACGCGGTTCGCCACCGGCCGCTGGTGGAAGGCGAAGAAAAGCTGGCTCGCCGCCAAGGGACTGGCCCACTTCTTCCGCAACGATCTGGTGCGGTTCTGGAAGGCGTAAGGGAAACTGGCTGTCTCCAACGCTACGCCACCGTCGTCGAACGCGCCGGCGATACGGTTGAGGACACCGAACGCCTCCTCGCGGAAGCCATCGAGCGCGGCAGCCGATTCGACCGCCTGACGGTTACGGTTCCTCGGAGTCGGCCACGCCCTGAAGCATTCGGACCCCGCAGTGCGGGCAGTGGCCGAACTCGCAGACCGCGTCGATCTCGTCGGTGAGTTGGTCGCCGCAGTGCCAGCACCAGCCGTGTCGGGAGACTCGATCGCTGACGATCATCACGACCAGCAAGAAAACCAACGGCCAGATAAAGTAGCCGAACGCGTCGAACCAACCGAATCCCGTTGAGAAGAGGATCAGTGGTCCGACTGCGACGAGCGAGGCCCAGACCAGCACCATTCCCCAGCGGCGAACCTCGGCCACGCGGGTCGCGCCGATTCGGAACTCTTCTTCTTCGGGAAGATTTGCCGGGCAGGGCTCGGAGAAGTCCGGCTCGGTCAGCATCCGAACTCCGCAAGCCGGACAGCACCGGGAAGCGATGACCTGCCCCGTTTTGCCTCCGACGAACGAATCAAAGCTGCACATCGGGCAAGTGAACAACGGGCGTGCCAGCCGGGGTTCTTCCGACGTGCGCGCGGCGTCCGCCGCGAGGGCGAAAAGCTCAAACTCGATCACGGCTCTCCCGAAGTGCGGGTTACCGCTTCGCTTCCAGCTTCATGTGGCAGTTCTTGTACTTCTTCCCACTGCCGCACGGGCAGGGGTCGTTGCGGCCGACCTTCGCGCCGACGTTGCGGATCGTCTCGACCTTCTTCACCTCGCCGCCGCCGGCGTTGGTCGACTGCGACGCTTGATCCTCGGCCGCGGCACTCGCCTGGCGGGACTGCATCGCGGACTGGGCCTGCTGGTGGACCGCCTGGGCGCTGGCGAGGCCGCTGTACAGGGCGGTGTGGGCCTCCTCGTCGCCGACATCCTCGACGCGGAAGACGCCCTCGGAGACGCGGTCGTTGATGCCCTCCCACATCGCGTCGAACAGCTTCATCCCCTCGCGCTTGTAAACGATCTTCGGGTCTTCCTGGCCGTACCCGGAGAACGCGACGGCGCTCTTGAGGTGGTCCATCGTGAGCAGGTGCTGCTTCCACGTCGAATCGAGTTGCTCCAGCAGCAGCGACCGTTCCGTCGTCAGCATCTCGGGGCGGTACTTGCGGTCGTAGGCGTTCAGCACCTCGTCGCGGGCCTTCGCCAGGTCCGCACCGGTGAATTTTTCGGCGGGCACGTCCAGCTTCAACTCGGCCTTTACCCACTCGGCGAGTTCCTTCGCGTCGTCCGCGTCGGCGGCGACGGTGCCGCGGAACACCTCGGCGAGCTTCGCGTCGAGTTCGGGGTAGTCGCCGGCGGGGAGCAGTTTCTTGCTCGCGTCGGCGAGGAGTTCCTTGATCTTCGACCGGGACTCGGTGCGGAACGCTTCTTCGGAAAGGGAGACGCCGCTGGCCGCGAACCGCTCGATGGCCCAGCGGAACAGGCTGTCGCGGTCGGGGCGACGGTCGCCGGTGGTCTTCTCCGGCAGGTACATGTGAAGCCCGACCTGCACGGGGAAGTCGATGTCCTTCTGCCGGTACGCCTCGCGGACCTTCTTGCGGAGGTAGCCGGCGAGTTCGGACGCGTCCTTGTCGGCGGCTTCCGCGACGGACAGCTTCAGGCCGAACTTTTGCCGCGCCCAGTCGACGAGGCTCTCGGCCCCGTAGTCCTTTTCGAGGTAGCGCTTGCCGGCGCTCAGGTCGGTGCCGTCGATGGCCTTGTCGGCTTCGGCGAGGATGAAGGCGGCGAGTTCGTCGCGGCCGATCTTTTGCAGCTCGCGGTCGTTCTTCTTGATGCCGTACCGCGTGGACAGGGCACGGCTCAGTTCCTGCCACTTCCAGTCCTTCGGGTCCTCGTCCGGGTTCAGGTTCTCGTCCATGAGTTCCTGCACGAACGTCGGGGCGGCCTCGCTGGCGCGGTTCTTCGCGACGGTGACCGCTTCTTCGAACGTGCAGCCGCGGAAGTCGCTGGGGTCGAACTCGACGTTCAGTTCGCCGGACGCGAACGCGGCGAAGCTGCCGGTCCCGTAGTCGGCGGCGGCGTACCGCTGGGCGGCGGAATCGGCGAGCGCGTCCAGCATTTCGAGGATCATCGCCCGCGGGTTGCGGCCGTCGAGGATCGCCTGCCGGGTGCCGTAGGTCCGCTTCCGCTGGTGGTCCATCACCTCGTCGTAGTCCAGCAGGCTCTTGCGCTGCTCGAAGTGGTACTCCTCGACCTTCTTCTGGGCCTTCTCGATCTGCTTCGTCAGCATCCCGCTTTCGAGGGCCTCGCCCTCCTGCATCCCGATCCACGTCGAAGACATGACGCGCTTCAGGCGTTCGCCGCCGAACATCCGCATCAGGTCGTCTTCGAGGGAGAGGTAGAACTTGCTGGAACCGGGGTCGCCTTGCCGGCCGGCGCGGCCGCGGAGCTGGTTGTCGATCCGGCGGGACTCGTGCCGCTCGGTGCCGACGATGTGCAGGCCGCCCATCTCGGCGATCTTGCGGCCCTCGGCCTTCATCTGCTCCTTGGCCTCGATCTCCTCGACGGTCTTCCGCCAGACGTCTTCGGGGATCTCCAGCCGGGTCGGGTAGAGCGGCCGGCCGTCGGCGTCCTTGGCCTGCTTCAGCCGTGCCCACGCGAGGTTTTCGACGTTGCCGCCGAGGATGATGTCCGTCCCCCGGCCGGCCATGTTCGTGGAAATCGTGACCGCGTTGACCCGGCCCGCCTGGGCGACGATCTCGGCCTCGCGGCTGACGTTCTCGGGCTTCGCGTTGAGCAGTTCGTGCTTGACGCCCCGCTTCTTCAGCATGTGCGAGAGCTTCTCGGACTTGGCCACGTCAGTCGTCCCGATCAGGATCGGCCGGCCGGTCTTGTGCTCCTTGACGATCTCCTCGACGACCGCCTCCCACTTCTCGCGCTCGCTGCGGTAGACGAGGTCCGGGGCGTTGACGCGCTTCATGGCGCGGTTGGTCGGCACGGCGACGACGTCGAGCTTGTAGATCTTCCAGAACTCGTTGGCCTCCGTCATCGCGGTGCCGGTCATGCCGCCGAGCTTCTGGTACAGCTTGAAGAAGTTTTGCAGCGTGATCGTGGCGAGGGTCTGCGTTTCCTGCTTGATTTTGACGCCTTCGCGCTTGTGCTTCGCCTCGATCGACTGGTGCAGGCCGTCGGACCACTGCCGGCCGTACATCGCCCGGCCGGTCCCCTCGTCGATGATGATGATGCCGAGCTGGTTCTCTTCCCGCGGGTCGGCCGCCACCATGTACTGGCGGTCCTTGTGGTACAGGTGGTGGGCCTTCAGCGCGTTGTCGATGAGGTGCGGCCACTCCATGTTGCCGGCCGTGTAGAA
>CAYUHJ010000151.1:0-15641 GCA_964444365.1 uncultured Alcaligenaceae bacterium
GTGGTGAAGCCCCCACCCCCCACCCTAACCCTCCCCCCCAAGGGGGGAGGGGACCGGAAGGGCCGGGGGAGGGGTTGCTTCAACGTGACTCGCTCCACGTCTGGCACCCCTACTCCCCGCTCCGGCCCGCGAACCCGCCGCTGCCGGTCGTGTCCGCCCAGGCGGAGTTCCTCCACCTCGCCGACGGTCGTCGACTCGTCGACGCGGTTTCCTCGTGGTGGACGATCCTGCACGGCCACCGGCACCCGCCGCTGGTGGCCGCGCTGAAGGCCGCGGCCGACCGGCTCGATCACGTCCTGTTCGCGGGCGTCACCCACCCGGATGCCGTCGAACTCGCGGAACTGCTGCTCCGGACGTGCCCCTGGAACGGCGGCCGTGTCTTCTACTCGGACAACGGCAGCACCGCCGTCGAAGTCGCGTTGAAGCTCGCATACCAGTGGTGGTGCCACCGCGGGGAGCCGCACCGCAAACTGTTCGTCGGCTTCGATCGCGCTTACCACGGCGACACGTTCGGCGCGATGGCCGTCGGCCGGGACCGCCTGTTTTTCGGGCACTTCGAGCCGCTGCTGTTCGAGGCCGCCCAAATCCCGCTCGACGCGAACCGACTCGACGAGTTCCTGTCGAAGCAGGGCAGCGAGGTCGCGGCGGTCATCGTCGAGCCGCTGATTCAAGGGGCCGGCGGGATGCGGATGCACTCGCCGGAGACGCTTCGCGACCTGCACGCGGCCGCGACCCGGCACGGGGTGCTGTTCATCGCGGACGAGGTGATGACCGGCAACCGCACCGGGAAACGATGGGCGTTCGACCACGCCGGCATCGCCCCGGACCTGATCGCCGCGTCGAAGACCCTGACCGGCGGGATGATGCCGCTCGCGGCGACGCTGATTTCGCCGCGAATTGTGGATGCCTTCGACACGGCCGACCGCTCGAAGACGTTCTTCCACGGCCACTCGTTTACCGGCCACCCGCTGGCGTGTGCGGTCGCCGTGGCGAACGAGCGACTCGTCGCCGGAAACGACGTTCTGAGTCGGGCCACGGAAATCGGACGGTTCTGGGAGGCGGAACTGGGCCGATTGCGGGGCCAGCCCGGCGTGGCCGACGTGCGGATTTGCGGGAGCGTCGTCGCGGTGGAAACGCACGTCGGCGGCGGGTATCTGGCCGCCGACGCGGAACGCTGGAAAGCCGTCGCCCTGGACGCGGGAGTGTTCTTGCGGCCACTCGGGAACGTGATCTACGCGATGCCGCCACTCGGCACGTCGAGCGAATCGCTGGGGCGAATCGCGGGCGTGATCCGCCGGGTTGTCGTGACGGAACACGGCGTTACTTGAGGTGCCGGGATGTTCGTGCTGAAAACCAACTCGCGGGAACGGATCGACGAACTCGCGTTCTCTCCGGACGGCCGCCGGCTCGTTACCCCTGCGACCACTAACGCGAGGGGTGTGTACGTATGGGATTCGACGGTCAGTGTCGGTCGGCCTCGGCTGATCCCTGTCCCGATTCGCTCGGTCCTCCGGGTAACGTTCAATCCGGCCGACCCGAATAGGCTGTACGCCGGGAACGACGAATTGTGTGCGGTCGACATCGAAGACGGTGACTGTGAACCGTTTTCAAACATCCCAACATGGGCGGGCTTGTGGTTCGGTGTGTCCCCGGGCGGAACTCGGATCGTCGTGTTCGAGCGGACTCGGGAAGGTCCGGGACGCCTGTCGATGTTCGCGGCCGTAGACCACACACGCGCAAAAATCACGCTGGACACGAGTCGTTTACCGTGGTCAACGGTTTACTTCCTGCCGGACGGCGGGAGGTTCATCGGAGTCGAATTTCAACCTCAAGTCGGATCTCGGCTCACAATCCGGGCGGCTGACAGGGGAGAAGTGGTCTGGGAATCGGGCAAGCTGACGGAACACCCGGAACATATCGCGTTGTCGCCTGACGGGACCAATCTTGTGTGTCACACCCGAAATATGATCTTCGTCCACCCGGTCGGCGGAGAAATTTCTCCCGAGCCGTCCATCCGGAACGATACCAGAAAATACTTCACCGGACTCGCATTTCACCCGTCCGGGAAATGGCTGGCGGTCACTTCCAACGACAGGACGGTGAAGTTCTACGACACCGAAACGTGGGCCGTCGCGAAGGAATACACCTGGGAAATCGGCCGGCTACGGAGCGTCGCGTTCAGCCCGGACGGGACGCTCGCCGCTGCCGGGGCTGACGCCGGGAAGATCGTCGTCTGGGACATCGATGCCTGACGGGGCCAGGATCGGATCGAAAGGACTCACTTCCCGAGGTGGACTTCCAGGTCCGCGAGGGTCACGTCGCGGTCGTCGCTGCCGTCCTTCAGGCTGTTCCAGTCCGCCTGAATCCGCGATTCCAGCCACGTCGAATCGTTCTCGGACTCCCGCTGACACTTGATGCACAGCGTGCTGTACGGGAGTGCGTTCAACCGGGCGACGAGGATCTTCGAGTTGCACCCCGCACAGATCCCGTACTTGCCCTGCTTGATGCGGGCGATCGCCTGCTCGATCTGGGCGAGTTCCTTCGCCTCCAGTTGGGCGAGCTTGGAGGCAAGCTCCTCGCTCGTGCTGTCGAACGCGGCGTCGGCGGCGTCGCCGGACGCGACGCTCTTGGCGCGGAGTTCGTCCATCTCCATGCCGAGCCGGCGGCGGAGTTCGGCACGGCGGTTGAGCAATGTCTTGCTAATTCTCAGGAGAGCATCGACGCGGGCCACGGGACACCACCTTTCAAGAGGTTCGCCTCGGACGAAGGCCGAGGGAAACTCGGAATCGTTGGGAAGGTCGCCTCCGATTCGGAAAAGGACGCGGGCCGCCCACAAGGGCTTACCGCGCGTCGCGCCGAACCTGTCGACCGGTCAGAGATTTCCGACACCGTCAGGGTCGCCCGGCGGCCTGCGTGCGCAAGTGTTCCGATCGGGGTGGGGGGCAGTCAACAACAAGTGTGCCAATCCGCCCATTTCCCCCACCCGTGCCGCCGGACGACCCGCACAATCAGACGGGAGCGGGGTTGAAATCGGTTCGCGGAATTATAGGCGGCCGCCAAAATCGTCCGCCACACCGTCGGGGAGGTGGGGGCGACCCCGGTAAATGAAGTGGTTTCGTGCGGGACCCCGGTGGGCCGGCGAGGTCCAAGTGTCCGTTCCGGGCGTCAGGGACTCGCCGCATTCGCCAGCACCGCGGACTCGTAGCCCGGCGTCAGGAACCAGAGTCGCGGCGTGGCGGCGTCGGCCAGCCGCTCCACCCCGCTGGGAAAGTGGGCCGACACTTGCATTCCGAGCAGAATTTCGGACGGGGTCCGCGGGCGGTCGTAGGTGATCGCTTGATAGTCGGACAAACCTGCCGCCGCCGCCGCGAGCTTGACCGCCGCCGGGAGGTCGGCGATGTCGTCGATCAGCCCGAGTTCCTTCGCCTGCGTCGGGGTGAAGGTGCCGCCGTCCGCCCGGTACCGGGTGAGGGAGAGCGTCACCGGTTTCCCGTCCGGCCCGGTGACGACGTTCCCCTTGTCGTCGTACTTCGGAACGTCCCGGCGAATCTTGTCGTTCACCATCCGCTCCCGCGTCAACCCCGGCCGACCCGCGGCGATGACGGTGAGGAAACGGTCATACGCACTCTCGACCATGTCCTGCCACGGCTGCCGCTCCTCCGGGCTGAGTTTGTGAAACATCGACCCGCCCGCCTTGATGTCGCCCGCCTTGACGAGCTTCATCTCGACGCCGTTCCGCTCCGCGAGCCCGGACAGGTTCGGGAGAGCCGCGAACACGCCGATCGACCCGGTGATGCAGATCGGCTCCGCGACGACCGTCTTCGCCGGCATTGCGACGTAGTACCCGCCGGACGCGGCGATCGCGCCCATCGACGCGACGACCGGCTTCGGCCCGCTCCCCTTCGCCACCCGGCCGGTGTCGTCTCGAAGATCGACGATGGCGCGGTACACGTCTTCGCTCGCGGACACCGTCCCGCCGGGGCTGTCGATCCGGACGACGACGGCCTTGACGTGCTTGTCCTTCGCGGCCGTGCTCAGCTGCCGAAGCGCGAACGCGGTGTTGCCTTCCACGAGCACGCCCGTCACCTTCACGACCGCGACCTTGTCCGTTGCCTTCGCGCTGCCGAGGTAGTGCCGTTCGGTCAGGGCGTCCGGATCGTCCGGGATCACGGGCCAGACCGCGACGGTGACGGCGACCGCGGCGAGGACCACGTTCCCGAGCAGGGACAGCACGAACAGGCAGCCGCCGAAGCGGAACCGACGGCGGGGCGGGTTCGGTTCCGGCGGGGTCGTCATGGCGGGCGTCCGTCAGGAAGGACAGGTCGAGGTGCTGTTGTACGAAATCACGTGTGCCGCAGCGCCTCGATCGGGTCGAGCCGGGCGGCCCGCCACGCGGGGTACAGTCCGAACACGACGCCGACCAGCACCGACACGCCGACGGACAGCAGGATCGACCAGTAGCTGAGCACGGCGGGCAGGTTCGCGCCCGTGACGAGCTTCCACAGCGGCGGCACGCCGAACACCATGGCCAACCCCACCACCACGCCCGCGAGTCCGCCGACGGTGGTTTGCACGACCGCCTCGACGAGGAACTGCATGACGATGTCCTTCCGCTTCGCCCCGAGCGCCCGGCGGATGCCGACCTCCCGCGTCCGCTCCGTGACGGTCGCCAGCATGATGTTCATGATCCCGATGCCGCCGACGAACAGCGAGATCGACGCGATGAGCACCAGCAGCCGGGTGAACCGTTCCTGCTGGATCTCGGCGTCCTCCAGCCGGTCGAGGGGCACCGTCACGGCCCAGTCGTCCTTCGGGTGGTCCTCGCGCAGCATCTGCTTGACGGCCTCGCCGAGGGCCTTCACCTTCTGCCGCCCCTCGCTCGTCTCGAAGTCCGCGTCGATGGTCAGGACGACTTGCGAGAGTTGGACCCGTTCCCCGCTGCGGGAGCCGGCGGACCGGATCAGCACGGTTTCGCCGACCCGCGCCCGGCAGGTGTTGAACGGGATGTAGATGTCGCCGTTGAAGTCCTCGACGGCCTGGCTGCCGCCGGTGCCGCCGGTCGGGGTGCGGTCCGCGGTGACGCCGACGACGAGGAACCGGTGGCCGCGGAGTTGGACCGACTTCCCGACGGGGTCTTCGAACGGGAACAGCTTGTCCGCGACGCCGGCCCCGAGGACGCAGGTGTTCGACAGGTTGCGGTCGTCCTCGTCCGTCAGGAACCGGCCGCGGGCGAGGACGAGGTTGTTCACGTCCGCGTACTCGGCGGTGGTGCCGACGAGCCGGCCGTTGTACATCCGCTCCAGGTAGCGGACCTCGGACGCGAACACCCGCATCGGCACCACGCGGGAGATCGAGTCCCCGAACGTGGAGAACCGTTCGAGGTCCGCTTGCTTCAGCCCGTAGGCGGCGACGAACGCCCGGCTCGACGTGGAGCTGTCGTCGGACGGCTTCACGCTGCGGACGATGATGTTCGTGCCCTGTTTCTTGATGTCGTTCAGCGCGTCCTGCATGCTCCCCTTGCCGAACGCCATGAGCGCGATGACCGCCGACGTGCCGATGACGATGCCGAGAACGGACAGGGCCGCGCGGAGTTTTCGGAGCCACAAACTCCGCACCGCGAGGGCCAGACTGCGGCGAAGTTTTGTGCCGGGAATGAGCTGGACCATCACCCGACCTCCGCGAGAACCTTGGTGTCGTTCCGCACGTCGGACTCGACCCGGCCGTCGCGGAGGCGGATGACCCGCCGCGCCCACTCGGCGATGTCGTTCTCGTGCGTCACCATGATGATCGTTTTCCCGGCGCGGTTCAGCCCGGTCAACATCTGCATGATCTCGACGCTCGTACGGGAGTCGAGGTTCCCGGTCGGCTCGTCGGCGAGGATCAGTTGCGGGTCGTTGACCAGGCTGCGGGCGATCGCGACCCGCTGTTGCTGGCCCCCGGACAGTTGCAGCGGCCGGTGGTCGAGGCGCTCGCCGAGACCGACCATCTCCGCGAGGGCGACGCACCGGGCCTTCGTCGTGGAGTCGAGCGGGATGCCCTGGTAGACGAGCGGAAGTTCGATGTTCTCGACGACGGTGTATTGCGGCAAGAGGTTGTACGCCTGGAAGATGAACCCGAGGTAGCCGCTGCGGACTTCCGACAGTTCGTCGTCGGTCATGCCGGACACGTCGCGGTTGCGGAGGTAATAGTGCCCGCGGGTCGGCCGGTCGAGGCAGCCGAGAATATTCATCAGCGTGGATTTGCCGGACCCGGACGGCCCCATGAGGGCGACGAAGTCCCCCTCCTCGAACGACAGCGTGAGCCCCTTGAGGACGTTCACGGTCACGTCGCCCATGTGGTAGTCTTTGACGAGGTCGACGACGCGGACGAGTGCGGGCATGAGAGCGTTTCGAGAGGGGTTGGCGAGCCGCGGACGCCAGTCCGCGGGTGGGGTCACCTTCACCCGCGGACTGGCGTCCGCGGCTCGCGAGTGAGATTCGGGGCTACTGTTTCATCGCCGGGGGTTTGCCGCTGCCGCCCTTCTTCTCGCCGCCCTTGCCCTTCTTGTCGCCGCCGCCCCCCTTGCCGCGGCTCGGGGCGTCGGCCTCGTCGCGGGTCTTGGCCTTGCTGTCGCCGAGGAGCACCTTCGGGTTGAGCACGACGACGTCGCCGTCCGACAGCCCTTCCCGGACCTCGACCATCTTGTCGTTGAACGCCCCGAGGACGACTTCCTTCTCGGCCGGGCCGAACGCGCCGAGGACGAACACCCGCCGCTTCGTGCCCCCCTCGGCCCCGCCGACGACGGCCTGCAGGGGCACCGCCAGCACCGGTTCGGTCGGCGGGTCGACCTGGATCGTGACCTCCGCGCTCATGTCCGGCTTCAGGCCGGGGACGCTCTCGTCGATCGTCACGAGCGTCTGGTAGACCTTCACGTCCGCGGACATGAAGTCCGCCTGCGACGCGACCGGGGCGACGAGCCGGACGTGGCCGGGGAGCACGCGGTCGGGGAAGGCGTCCACCCGGACGGTGGCCTTCTGCCCCTCGCTGGCGAGCGTGTACTCCTGGTCGCGGTACCGCTCGCGGAGGGTCGTCAGCGACGACTCGGACTGGCTCACCAGCCGGGAAAACCCGTCCGGGTTGAGGATCATCCCGGTCCGGAGGGCGTCGAAGAAGCCGGTGCCCCGGCGGTCGTCGCCGCGGATGCGGGAGACCATCGCCTCGTGGACCTTGGTGTTCACCTGCATCCGGCGGAGGTCCGGGATCCGCATCAGCTTTTGGCCCTCCCGGACCTGCTCGCCGACGGCGATGAGGTTTTGGTTCGACGACCCGAACCGGCTCGATTCCGGCTTGAAGTACACGACCATGCCGTCCTGCGGGCTGTGCAGCTTGCACTCGCGGATCTGGTCCTCGTTGTCCTTCAGCTTCTCCAGTTCCTGCAGGTACACGGACCGGGCCGTGCGGCGGACCGAGTCCGCCTGCGACCGCTTGGCCGCGTCCTGCCGGTTGACCCGCTCCAGCCCGATGCGGGCGACTTCCAGCTTGGAAATCAGGTCCGTCAGTTCCCGCTGACGCAGGAACGTTTCGAGGATGTACTTTTCCTTCTGGAGTTTTTCGAGGTTGTCCGTCGCGCCGGCGTACTTGGACTGCTCGACCTTCGCCTGCGAGGCGGTCAGGTAGCCGAGTTTGACGGAGCGTTCCGCCCAGGCGAAGCGGTCGCGGTACGCTTCCAGGTCGGACTCGGCGAGCTTGAGCCGACCGGACACGTCGTCGTACTTCTGCCGGTACTCGCCGCGTTCCGCCAGGGAGCCGGTGCCGCCGACGACCGCGCCGAACGGGTCGAGGGCGGGGTCGGACCGGAAGCCGATGAACTTTTCCACGTCGAGTTCGGCGACGGACAGGGCGGCGACCGCGGTGGCGATGTCGGACTCGCCCTGCTTCTGGACGATGACGTAGTCCGAGTCGGCCCGCTCCCACTCGGCCTTGGCCTTCTCGACGACGATGCTCTGGGCGCGGTACTGGTCCTGCAGGGCGGAGTCGTCCAGTTCCATGAGGAGCTGGCCCTTCACGACCATCGTGCCGTCGTCGATGACCCACTTGATGGTGCTGGCGAAGGTGCCGCGGGAGCCGGCCTTGACCCGGCAGATGACTTCGCGGTTGTCCGAGGATTCCAGGGTTCCCCGTTCGACGATCGTGACGGGGAGCAGTTCGTACCGGACCTTGTGGGTCAGCAGGTCCGGCCGGGCCGACGCGGACAGGAACGGGACGTACTGGCGGATCGGCAGGGAGAGCCCGGCGTAGACGGTGCCGGCGACGGCCATGCCGACAAGGACCTGCCGGACCCGCCGCGCCCGGGGCTTCGGCCGCGGGGCGGGGGGTTCGAGGACGCCGTCAGTCGGCGGGGCGAGGGGCCGGGAGTCGCTCGACGCCGGGACCGGGGGCTGGGCCGGGGGCAGGTGGTCCAGCGGGAGGGGCTGCGGGGTCGCGGGGTGCGGGCTCATCGATCCAGTTCCCTCGGGCGTCGAGCGGGAGAATTTCCACGTCGAGGTACAGTTCCATCCGGGCGGTCAGGTAGTTCGTCCAGGTCGTGTACAGGTCGTTCTGAGCCTGAAGCAAGCTGCTCTGGGCTTCGAGCAACTGCTGCGTCAGGGCGGCGACGCTGCCGGCGGTGTCGCGGGCGGACGGGTCGGGCGGGGCGACGAACGTCCCGCGGGCGTTGTCCACCTGGGCGTAGGCGAGTTCCACCGCCCGCTGCTGGAGGGCGAACGCCTCGGCGAGTTGCCGCAACGTCCGCAGGTCTTGCCGGGTGTCGACCAGGACGT
Source organism: uncultured Alcaligenaceae bacterium (assembly GCA_964444365.1). Taxonomy (GTDB): domain Bacteria; phylum Planctomycetota; class Planctomycetia; order Gemmatales; family Gemmataceae; genus CAYUHJ01. Next base: position 8,799 of record CAYUHJ010000151.1, read on the forward strand.
TGTCCTCGAAGGCCATCAGGTTCCGGCGGGACCGCTGGTAGCTGATGAGGGCCGCCCGGTACTCGTTCCGCTCGGCCCGGCGGACGAACGGGGGCTCGAAGTCGAGGATCATCCGGTGCCGGGTTCGGGAGCCGCCGAGAGCCGCGGGCCGGCTGCCGGGGTCGGGGCTGGTGGTCTCCCCATTATAGCTGACGTTGAACACCCCCTGCAACGCATTCGCCCGCACCGTGATCTGCCGCCACGAGTCCACCACCTGCGCCCGGGCGTTCATCAGGTCGAACCGGTTCGTCAGCGCAGTTTGCGCCACTTTCGTGTACGCCTCGTCGAGCGGGGCCCGCAGCACGTCGGTTCCGTTGATGTCCAGCGCCGGCAAAGCCGGCCAACTCGTGCGAATCGCGGCGAGCCGTTGGTTCCGCGGTTGCACGGCGACCAGCATCCCCGTTTCGAACGCGAACCGGAACGCGACCGCCTGTTCCGCCACCTGCCGCTCCTTCGGCACCTTCAGCCACGGCCGGGACTCGTACCGCCGCAGCCCCTGCTCGAACCGGACGCGGTCGAGGTCGGCTTCCAGGGCGTCCAGTTCGGCCAACTGCTCCGCGGTGTCCGGTTGTCGCTTGAGTTCCCGCTCGGCTTTCGCGTCGAGCAGCTTCCGCCGCCGCTCGGCGAGGGCGGCGATTCGCTTCTGCAGGTCCGCGTCCGTCGCCCGGGCGAGCGCCTCCGCGGTCCGGGTGTATTGTTCGGCGAAGGGGGTGCCGCGGGCCAGTGAGGAGTCGGTGAGAAGTTTCTGCCACCGGCTCCGGTAGGCGGCCGGGGCCTCGGCGGGGTCGAATTTTCCGGCCGAAACCTCGACCTGACGGAGTTGGGCGTAGACCCGCTCGTACTTCTCCAGTTGCAGCCGGATCGGCCGCAGCGGCGTGTCGTCGAGTTCCAGCGGCAAGGTGGCGGGCAGGCCGAGTTGCAGCTTGAAACCGTCGATGTTGTCCAGGTACTGCCGGGTCGCGTTGAGCACGTCCGTCCGGCCCCGGATGAGGTTCTGTTCGACGCGGACGACCTGCAGTTCCGTCACGCCGCCGCCTTCCTTCAGGTTCTGGAACAGCCGCAGGAACTGCTCCAGCGACGCGACGTTCTTCCGCTGGTTCTCCAGCGTCGCGCCGCGGAGGATGCTGGGCAGGTAACCGACCGGGTTCGACGTGAGGTTGGCCCCGACCCCGCGGCCGAGGTTCGCGGACAGCCCTTGCAGGCCGTAGGGGTTGTTCGTGTAGTTGCCGTTGCCCGCGATGACGACGTAGAAGAGTTGCCGGAACCGGGCGAACGAGCGGATCGCGTACAGCAGCGTGCGCTCCGTCTGGGTCAGGTCTTCGAGCGTGACCGCGTACCCGCCGCCCTGCAGGAACGGCTGGAGGAACGTGAGCGAGAAGTTCGACACGGACAGGTCCGGCCGGCCGTTGGAGAAGTCGACGACGACCTGATTCGCGAGCCGCACGAGCAGCGACGCCCCGGTCGCGAAGTTGCGGCTGAACCCGACGTCGGAGTCGATCCGCCAGCCGTTGGCCGCCCCGTCGGTGCGTTGCCGCCCCGTCGCCTCGCGGATGACCCGCTCGGAGGCGAACGCCTGGGCCGCGAAGTTGAACCGTTCCAGCGTGACCGGCAGCGCCGCGAGGTACAGGTCTTCCCGGCGGTCCTGGTACTCCCGGCTGTTGAACAGCCCGAGTTCGACGCACTGTTCGAGCCGCAGCCGGAAGGGTTTTTCGTTCGTGCGGAACGTCCGGAGGTACGCCGCCGCCCCGCCCGCGATGGCGGAGAACTCTTCCCCGGCGAGCGGGTTTGCGGGGTCGTCCGGGCCGTACCCGCCGGGGTTGTCCGGGTCGACCTCGGACGGCCCGGCGAGCTTCTTCACTTCCGCGGCGCGGCTGGCGTCCTCAAAGCGGTTCTGCGCGTCCCAACACGCGATTTGCTGCAGGTAGCCGTCCCCCTCGAACCGCCCGGCCCCGCCGCGCCCCGGGTGTTGCGGGTTCGGGGACAGCACGTGGGCCGCGTAGTCGTCCGGCGGGTACGGCGGGTAGTCCGGCACGGCGGGGTCGGCGAACCGCGCCCGCGGGTCCGGGTAGACGTGCCAGTTCTCGACCTTCCAGTCCGGGAAGACGTTCTTCTGCGTGATGACGCCGGTGACGTCCTTGTCCGCGCGGTCGCGGAAGTGCTGCCGCGAGCACCCGGCCCCGAGGACGAGGGCGGCGACCATCAGCCCGAACGCGTGCTTCGTCATGGCGACCCCGGCGGGTTCCCTGATTAACCCGTATCACCGGTATCGGCCGCACAGATTGCCCGACTTGAAGCGCCTCCCGCCGACCGGTGCCGGTCACTTCCCCGCAACGGGCTCCCCGCACTCGGCCAGGGCCATGACGGCGAAGGCCGTGCCCGCGTTGGCGATGTAGTGCCGCTTGTCGGTGTTCAGCGACCGGGTGAACCACCGGCCGGACTCCCGCTGGTTCCCCTTCAGCCAGCCGATTCCCTTCTTCACAGCGGCGTCCTCGGCCGGGACGCCGGCCTGCCGCAACACGTACACCGCGAACCCGGTCCCGTAGCCGTCGCTGGCGGCGTCCGGGTCGTTCGCCGACTGGTCCTTCCGGACGTAGCTGCCGAGCGCCGGCAGGCCCCACCCGCCGTCGGCCCGTTGCTTCTTTTTGAGTTCCGCGACGATCTCGGCCTTCCGGTCGGCTGTCAGCAGTCCGTCGAGCCGGGCCGCCGCCCAGAGGAGCATGGCCCGGTGGTGCAGGTCCGGGGCGGGGGTCTTGGCGAGGTAGGCCTTGAGCTTCGCAACGCCGGGCTTGGCGGCATCGCTGGCGGCGTAGCGTTCCGGCGCGACCCCCACGGCGACGGCGGCCAGCACCGCCCCGTAGTAATCGTCGTGCTCCAGGGGCGGCCAGTCGCACTTGATCCAGTCCCACTCGCCGGTCGGCTTCTGGGATTCCCAGACCTTGTCGAAGGCGGCCCGAGTGTCGGCACTGAGTTTCCCGGTGCCGGCGTCGGTGAACGCGAGCCCCGCGGCGGTGGCGACGTAGTACGCGGGGGCTCGCTTGTTCTGGCCCTGCCGCCACGCCGTCGCTTCGCCTTCCAGGAAGCCACGGACTTCCTTGACCCCGTCGTCCGACCCCTTGAGCAGCGGCCGGGCCATCAGGTAGGGCAGGTTCGTGTGGCAGGTGACGCACGCCCGGTCGCGGGTCCAGTTCACCCCGACCGCGTCGAGGTAGGCCGCCGCCTTCGCCGGGGACCACGCCTTCGCGACGGGTTCGTCCGGGGCGGCCTTCGGCGGCTCCGGGTAGGCGGCGGGGTCCTTCGCGGGGGCTGCGGTCGCCAGGAGAAGCAGGCAGGAAAGGGAGCGAAGCACGGCGGGGCCTCCAGGGGGACGCGGGCGGCCCGCGCAGTGTACCGCGGACGGGAGCCGCTTGCGTCGAGTTTTCGGCGGGTTTATAGTGAAGGCCCTCCCGTCACCCCCACTCCGACCCCGAGACTCGCGCATGCGTTCGCCTCCGCGCCGCGGTTTCACGCTCATCGAGTTGCTCGTCGTGATCGCCATCATCGCGATCCTCATCGGCCTGCTGCTGCCGGCCGTGCAGAAGGTCCGGGAGGCCGCCGCCCGGACGAAGTGTCAGAACAACATCAAACAGATCGGGCTGGCCCTGCACAGCCACCACGAGGCGATGGGGGCCTTCCCGGCCGGGATCGAAACCACGGACACCCTCGCCGGCGGTTGCCCGAGTTCCGGAATCAGCCGGGCCCCCTGGACGGTCAAGATCCTGCCGTACCTGGAGGACGACGCCCGCTACCGCCAGTTCGACCTCGTCAGCGGGAACTTCTTCGGCCTCGAACCCCTCGGCTACTCCGACCCCGGCTCGCCGACGAGCCAGAAGGCCCTGCAAAAAGTCCGGAACACGAAGTACGAGTGCCCGTCCGACCCGAACTCGAACCCCGGCACGGCGAACAACAACTACTTCGGCGTGATGGGCGGCGGCCTGCCGTCGGACTCCTGGGTGTGCGACTCCCCGGACGGGAACTATCCGGGCCTCCGACTCGGGTCCGAGGCCGGGATCTTGTACCACCTGTCCAAGGTGAAGGTCGTCCACATCACGGACGGCGCGTCGAACACGTTCGTGATCGCGGAGAGCCGGTATCAGCAGGTCGCCGGCCTCGGCTACGGGGCGAGTTACGGCGGGACGTGGGCGTCCGGGTACTACTGGTCCGCCGGGCAGATGCACCAGAACCTGCTGGTGCTGTCGAACGGCATCAACTCGAGTACGACCGACCCCGGCACGGCGACCGGAGTGACCCACCAAATCTACACCAACACCCCGGGCAGCCGGCACGTCGGCGGCGCGCTGTTCGCCACCGCGGACGGGGCGGTCCACTTCGTGAGCCAGAACATCGCCATCGCCAACCTCCGGGCGATGGGCAACCGGGCCGACAACCTCCCGGTCGGGAGCGCCCTGCCGTGAACCGGTTCCTGCCCCTGCTGCTGGCCGCGGCCGGATGCTCGTCCTCGGACGGCCGGACCGCCCTGTCCGGCACTGTCACCTACGCCGGGAAGCCGGTCGTTTACGGCACTGTGATGTTCGAGCCGGACGCCGCCAAGGGCCACACCGGTCCGCAGGGGGCCGGTGAGATCCACGACGGCAGATTCGTCACGAATCCGGGGTACGGCCCCGTCGCCGGCCCGCACGTCGTCCGCGTCACCGGGTGGGACGTGCGGCCGGGGGACGGGATGTTGCCGCCCCCGGTCGTGGCCAACTGGACGACGACCATCGAGATTTCCACGGGCGGCGGCACCTTCGATTTCGCGATCCCGCCGCAACCCCCGCCCCCGCCGAAACCCCGCCCGGCGAAGAAGTAGACGGATCCCGCCCGCCGCGGTTGCACGTTGGCCGTCGAGATGCGATAATTCCTCCGTTCACCCTGCCCGAGCGCGCTTTCTCCCGCCTGCCCGCCCGCACCCGTTGGTTCCCACCCCCGTTCATTTCGGAGCGTCCCCGTGCTCACGATCTTCGGCAAGCCGCACGCCCGCGGCGGATTCTGCGACGGAACCAGCCGCCGGGACTTCCTCACCGTCGGCGGCACGCTGCTCGGCGGCGGGCTGATGCTGCCGAACCTGCTCGCCGCGGAAACCCAGGCCGGGATTCGGAAGTCGCACAAGGCGATCATCAACGTGTTCCTGCCGGGCGGGCCGCCGCACCTGGACATGTTCGACCTGAAGCCGGACGCCCCGGCCGAGGTCCGCGGCGAGTTCAACCCGATCGACACGAACGTCCCCGGCGTCCGGATCTGCGAGCACTTCCCGCTCATGGCGAAGATGATGGACAAGTTCGCCATCATCCGGTCGCTGTCCGGCAGCGCCGGGGACCATGACGCCTACCAGTGCATGACCGGCCGCAAGAAGAACCCCGCCGCCCCCGGCTTCTGGCCGGCCCTCGGCGGGTGGGTGTCGAAGCTGCAAGGCCCGGCCGACCCCACCGTGCCGCCGCACCTCAGCCTGATGTACCCGACCGGCGAGCCGAAGTGGGGCAACCCCGGCGACGGCGGGTTCATCGGCCCGGCCCACGCCCCGTTCCGCCTCGTCGGCAGCAAGGCGAACGCGATGAAGTCCGACAACCTCACCCTCCAGGGGGTGACGCTGGACACCCTGCAAGACCGCACGAAGTTGCTGTCCGGCTTCGACGCGATGGACGCCCGCCTCCGCAAGTCCCCGACGCTCGAAGCCGTGGACGCGTACACCAAGCAGGCCTTCGACATCCTCACCTCGCCGAAGCTGAAGGACGCGATCGACCTGTCGAAGGAACGCCCGGACATCCTGGCCCGCTACGGCGTCGACGACCCCGTCTTCGAGCGGGACGGGGCCCCGCGGATGGTGCGGAACTTCTGCGTCGCCCGCCGGCTCGTCGAAGCGGGTGCCCGCGTCGTGACGATGAACTTCACCCGCTGGGACTGGCACGGGCCGGACGGCAAGAACTTCGTGCAAGCGAAGAAGGACTTCCCGCTGCTGGACCGGGCGTTGACGGCGCTGGTGACGGACCTGCACGAGCGTGGCCTGGACAAGGACGTGTCGGTGGTCGTGTGGGGCGAGTTCGGCCGGACGCCGCGGATCAACAAGGACGCGAGCCGGGACCACTGGCCGCAGGTGTCGATGGCGATCCTGGCCGGCGGCGGGATGCGGACCGGGCAGGTCATCGGGGCGACGAACCGCCTCGCGGAACACGCCGTTCAACGGCCGGTGACGCACCAGGAGGTCTTCGCGACGCTGTACAAGAACATCGGCCTGAACCCGCACGCGGACAAGGTCGTCGACCCCGCCAGCGGCCGGCCGCACTTCCTGGTCGAAGACGGCGTCGAGGCGATCAAGGAACTGGTGTGACCTTCTGCCACACGACGAACGCCGCGGCCGCGACGGCGACCAGCAACCCCACCCACACCCACGCCGACATCCCCCGTCGGCGTGGGCGTTTCGCTTTCTTCCGCCGGTTGTCCGGGCGGTCGAAGTCGTCGGCGTAGGTGTCGCGCATCGTCATCGGGTCACCGTGGAAAAGCGAACCGCTCGCCGGGCGAGCCGTTGCCTTACTTCTTCCCCGTCAACTCGTTCGCCAAATCCTCGGCGTCGTACACCTTCCGCAGCGCTTCGACGATCGCCCGGCTGTCGACGGACACGGCGCGGGCTTCCTTGTCGTCGTAGATGAAGTCCAGCACCAGCGACTGGATGTTGCCGTCGAAGATCAGCCCGACGACCTCCCCCTCCCGGTTCACGACCGGGCTGCCCGAGTTCCCGCCGATGATGTCGGCCGTGCAGACGAAGTTGAACGG
>CAYUHJ010000152.1:0-15482 GCA_964444365.1 uncultured Alcaligenaceae bacterium
CCGTTTCGGGGAGGGGGATGGGGGGAGGGGTTGAGCGACCCCAAAACCATCCATCGCCACATGATCCTCGTCTTCCCCGACCTCGACACGTTTCGCCTCGCACTCACCGGCGGGGTCGTGCCGACCGAAGTGTCGCTGACCGACGCCGCCGTCAGCTTCGGCGACGACGGCCGTATCTTCATCGACACGGCTGCGAAGCTGCCACGCAAAGCGAACGCGGAACTCGCCCGGCTCGGCGTCGTCGGGGCGAAGCGGCACCCGTTCGACCCGCAGCCGGTGTCGTGCTGGCTGCAGGTGCTGCCCGTGACCCGCGACCCGGCCCCGCCGCAGTTGTCGTCGCAGGCCCCGGTTCTGTTCGAACTGCCCGCCGCCGACCAGCTGCCGACGATCGTCGGGGAAATGCTTCGCCTCGGGAACGACCGCCAATCGTACCGCTGGGTCGCGCCGCCGGACGGATCGGACGAGCCACGGTTGCTGCTGCGGGTCATCGGCCCGCCCTATTACACGTTGCTGCGGGCACTCGACGAAACCGCGACCGATTCGCCGGTCCGGGCGTACACCGAGCAAGCCCCGCGGGTGTGGGTGCAGGTCGGGTACGTCCACCCGTTCGCCGCCCAGATCAAGCTGCCGGAAGGTCGCTCGCTATTCGTCCGCCCGCCGCGGGACTGGTCGCTGCTGGACGACGCCCCGTTCCAGGACGTGTACGAAATCCTGCAATTCAAGGTGCCGAACCGCCCCGTCGAGTGGGAAGACGCGGCCGTCGACGACCGGCTTACCGTCCCGCTGCGGTTGGTGCCGGGGAACGCGACAGAGCCCGCGGAACTGTGGGTGCTCCGCGAGGACGCCTCCGCCCAGCTCGACACGTTCGTCCGCGACGCGGACGAGCGGCTCACCCAGCGGTTGAAGTTCGCGGTGGCCAACTCCCCGGCCGGCGAGCAGGTCATCGTCCTCCGCACGACGCCGTCGAAGCTCGCGCCGCCGGTGTTGCCGTTCGCCGGGGCCGTCGGGTTCAAGCCGTTCTGGAAGTTGCCGAACCTGTTCATCCCGGCCGGCACCCGCCTCCACCCGACCCTCCGCCGCGACGCCGTCCGCAAGCTCCTGGCCGACGACACCGACACCCTGGTCTGGCTGTTCCCCGGCCCGCACGGGACGTTCACCCCGGAAACGCTGCCGGAAGACAGCTTCCGCCCGCTCGAAGACTGGGTCGATTACATCATCGAAACGAACCAGTCGCCGCTCAAGGCGTGGGTTGAATCGGCGTCGTTCGAGTTCGACCACTTCGTCTGCTCGGACAACCCGCCGCCGAAGCCGAAGGACGACAAGGCCCCGAAAGCCCGCAAGACGGGCGACCGCGGGGCGTCGGACGAGGTCCCACTCGCGCCCGCGTCCGGAGCGAAAGCCGGGTCGAAGGGCGGCGACCCGTCCGCGCAATCGACCGCCTATGCGATAGAAATTGAAGTCAAGCCGCCGAGCGAGTGGGAGATTCTTCGCGCCAAGCTAGAGGAGAAGTTTCAGTCCATCGACGGCCCGCTCGACGCCCCGGAGCGGCAGGCCCTCTGGCCCGAACTCGCCGTCGCGAACGCCGGCTACGGCGACCACGCGGAAGCAGCCCTCTGCTGGGTCAACGCCCTGTGGGAGCACGAGGCCCGCCCCGAGTGGGTCGAGACGTGGGCACGGTCCGAACTCCGCGACGCGGCCTTCCCGCTGACGGCGGCGGAACTCGACCGCCGGATGAAACCCGCCGACCCGACGCCCGGCGAGATGCGGCAGTTCCTCGCCGCGGTGCTCTGGGTCGCCCACCAGCCCGCCGCCCCGGCGTGGTTCGCGTCGCGGCTCCCGGCCGTGCAGCGGTACGTCGAAGCCTTCGAAAAGAAGCTCCCCGTCCGGGCCGTGTGGATCGCCGCCTACCGCCTCGCCCAGCTCAACGGGGCCGACGTGCTCGGCCTCGCCCGCGTCCGGGATCGCCTCCTGCAACGGCTTCTGGAAGAGGGGCTGAACGCCGAGAAGGACTTGCCCGTGTTCCTTCGCACGGCGGGGATGAAGGACTCGCACCGCATCCGGCTCGTCCGCGAGAAGTGCCTGGAACTGCACCAACTCGTCCGCACCTGGGCCGAGAAGAGCGGCAAGCCTTCCCAGGTCGCGGTCCAGTCCGACGGCGGCACCACGCTCTCGTACATCGACCTGCTCTTCGCCTTCGGCCTGGCCAAGCTCGGCGAGGCGACGGCGTCGAAGTCCCTGGCGGACGCCGCCCGGACCGCCCTGGAACCCGGCAAGCCCCCGGAGCTGAAGCCCGACCACGGCAAGCCCATCGCCGCGTCCTTCCTGTACCGCGCGTACAAGTACCGCATCGATCAGGCCGTCGCCGGCAAGCCGCACGCCGGCCAGCTGCCGGGCGAACTGCTCGCCGAGTTGCTGGACCTCCACAAGAAGGCGCAGTCCCTCCCGTCCGGCGTGGCGAACAACAACCTCGGCCTCGCCCACTACGTCATCTCCCGGCTCCGCGAGCAGTCCCGCGTCCTGGAGCCGCAGGAGAAGCTCGACCCCTACGCCGAGTTCATGAAGCAGGCGGACGACCTCAAAAAGGCCATCGCGGACCTGCCCAAGATCAAGGACCCGGAGGCCCTGGCGAAGGCGATCCGCGACCTGTACCGCTCCGGGTCCAGTGGCCGCTCGCCCGGCGACGCCCGGTTCCTGGTGCTGCTCGACGCCCTGCCGCTCGCCGCCCGCGTCGGGGAGCAGTTCACCGTCGAACTGCTCGGGCTCGTGTCGGAAGCCATGTCCGGGGCCGGGGCCGGCGGCGGGGTTCCGGTGCCGGAACTCGCCAAGAAACAGGGGCAACTCCTCGAACGCGCCCTGTACCTCGCCGGGCACTTCGACCGCCGGGAAGTCGTCCACAAGCTCGTCGAGCAGTTCACCGAACTCGTGGCGGCGAAGCCGGACGACCAGCGGTTCGAGCTCATCAACGTGGTCGCCGGGCAGTGCCTTCGCAGCCTGCGGAAGCTCGGCCTGCGGGACGAGATCGACAAGCTCCTCCGCAAGCTGCAGGACGCGGTGCTGAAGGGACAGCCGGCGGGTGCAATGCGGGCGAAGTTCGCGGCAAAGCCGGACGTGTGGGGCAAGGCTCTGCAGACGCTGCTGCACATCGCCGGCGGCTGGCTGACGTTCGGCCTGACGGACCAGGCCACGCCGATCCTCGACGAGGCCCGGACGGACCTCCTTGCTCCCGGCGGCGGCAAGCTGAGCATGGCCGAGTACACGAAGCTCGCGCAGACCTACGTGAGTGCGGTCGGCCAGGGGCCGGCCGAGAGCGGTCTGCCGCGGATCGCGGAACTCTTCCGGAAGATCGACCCGACGAAGATCACGAACGGGTACACGACGGCCCCGTTCTACTCCCGGTTCCACCTGAACCTCGCGGAAGAAGTCGTCCTCGCGGTCGTGAGCGACGACTTCGCCCTGGGGCCGACGGCGCGGAAGTGGCTGGACGAGGACGAGTACCTTGTCCGCCGCCGCATCCACCGGGACATGAAGCGGCACCTCGCCGGCAGCGGATTGTAAGGCCGGGCGAGCGGCGGGGCGTCAGCCCGCCGCGGGAGTCGCAATCCCAACCACGGCGGGCTGACGCCCCGCCGCTCGCCCGGCGGGGGTGGAGGGCCGGCACTCGTCGGCCGTCGGCCAACGTCCGGAGGGGCTTCATGGCGGCTCGTCCGGCGGCGGGCGGAAGAGGCCGCCGAACGAGACGAACGTGGCGACGCACCCGACCAGGGGGACGGCCCAGACCGGCGACCACTCGATGACGGTCCCGGTCCGCCACTCGTCCACGACGGCCCCGGCGAGCAGGTTGCCGGCCAGCACGGCCGCGCCGCTGACCACGAACGACACGATCGCCTGGGCGCTCGCCCGCAGGTGCGGCGGGGCCTCGCGGTCGATGTACGTGGCGGCCACGACGTAGAAGAACGCGTAGCTCCAGCCGTGCATCGTGACGCCGAACAGGATCACGCCGGGCACCCAGCCGCAGGTCATCGCCACGCCGCGGACGACGTACCCGGCGAGGCCGACCATCATCAGCGTTTTCAGGTGCTTCCGCGGGTTCAGGAGGGGGATCGCGAACATCACGGCGACCTCGCAGCACTGGCCGATCGTCATCGTCAGGGCGGGGTACGGGACGTGCAGGTCGGTCAGGTAGCGGTGCGCGTAGACGCCGTAGAACTGGTTCATCGAGGCGGCGACGAACGCCACCGCGATGAAGACGGCGAACGAGCGGTCCCGGACCAGCTTCAGCGCCGGCACGCCGAACGCCTCGGCCAGCGTCTTCCCCTGCCCGCGGGGGGCGGTGCGGGGCAGGGTGAAGGCGTACACCCCGGTCACCGCGGACGCCCCGGCCGCCAGGTACAGCGGCTCGGTCGACACGTCCCGGAGCACCACCCCGACGATCACCCCGGCGGCGATCCACCCGACCGTCCCGTACATGCGGACGCGGGCGAACTCGCCGGCGTCCGGCAGGTTCCGCAGCGCGGTCACCGTGGTCAGCGTCAGCGCGATGTGCAGGAAGAAGCAGTACGCCAGCATCAGCGGGAACAGCACGCGGAACGTCTCGGCCGCGACCCGCCGCACGCGGGGGTCCTCGTTCACCCGGTCGAGGGCAACGCGGACTTCCGCGTGCGTCGGCGACACGACCGCACCGCCCGACAGCGCCGCGGCGGGGTCGAGCTTGCCGTGCAGGTCGAGCGCGGACTCGCCGCCCACGCGTTGCAGGTGGGCCGCCGAGCGGTACGCCTCGTCCATGAGTGGGAACTGACGGTCGCACCACTTCGCGGCGGCGAAGACGAGGCCCGCACACAGCACGCACGCCACGGCCAGCACGCGATCCGCCCGGAACAGCCGGTCCGCGAGCAACCCGACGAAGAACTGGGCGGCCATTCCGCCGAACGCGAACGTCGAATAAATCCAGCCGACTTCCTGCGTGGTGAAGTTGAGCCCCCCCTTGGTGGGGGCCGACATGAGGTAGGTCGAGAGGGTGACGGCCCACGCCCCGAGGGCGAAGAAGAACGCGAACATCATCGCGGACAGCCGCGTCCTTCGGAAGCTGACGGGGTGACACGGTGGCGGGGTGACAGGGTGATGGGAAGACCGATGACGTCGTGCTTCGGGATCGGTTTTGCCTTCTTCCGTCACCGTGTCACCCCGTCACCGTGTCACCCCGTCAACTTCCAAGCCCTGTCATCTGTCGCGGCTTCCCGATAGATTTGACCCATTGCCGTTCTACGCCGGGAAGGTGTGCCGGGAAGGGAGCCGACGATGCGGGTCGAGTTGTTCGGGCTGACGATGGACACGCCGGGGGTGACGGTTTACCTGTGGTCGCCGTGGCGGTGCAGCGCGATCGAGCACCGGCTGTTCGACGCGATCAAGGGCATCCCCGGCGCGAGCCTGGAACCGGCCGCGGACGAGTTGCGGATTCACCTGACGGACGCGAAGGCGTGGAAGCTCGCGGTGCAGCACGTGTCGCGCATCCTGAAGGGCTGGCAGGAGGAGGCGGCCGACACCGGCACCGACCGCCGCAGCTGGCGGTGGCTGCTCGAAGCGGACGTGGACGCCAGCGGGTACGACATGAACGGGGAGAAGTCCTGCTTCTGGGCGTACCTGCGGCTGTCCCTCGACCGCGGCGGCCCCGGCGAGCAGGAGAAGGGGGAGGACATCGACCTGAACGGCTTCGGCGTCTGCGTGCTCGGGTCGCAGGGGTGAGGCTTCGAGCTGACGCCACACCCGCCCGGTTTCCGTTCGCACCGCCGGGCGAAGGCGAATTTTTCGGGAAGTTCGTGACTTTCCCGTTTGAGTTTCGCCCGGAATCCGCACAATCACACTACGGAGCTTGCCCAGTCTCCGCGGATTCTCGGCCCGATTCGAGTAAGGATGCTCCGGTTGGCCGTCCCCAACCCGGTGCGGACCTCCCCTCTCCGCACCCTGCCTGGAGTGTTGCCAGTGATGCGTTCCCCCCGTCGCACGCCCCGCGGGTTCGTTCCGTCGTTGCTGCCGCTCGAAGACCGCCTGACGCCGGCGACGTTCTACCTCGACCCGAGTACGACCACCGGCGACACGGTCTTCAACGCGGGCAACCCCGGCGAAACCACCGGGTTGACGTTCGGCACCAACTTGTTCAACGACCTGGACAACGCCCTGAGCGCCGCAAGCGGGTCAATCGGCCCCGACGTGATTCAACTCGCCTCTGGGAACATCCCCATCCCAAACGGTGGGGGTCTTCCTTACGGCATATTTCAGGATGTGACCCTGAATGGTAACGGCCCGACCGTGCTGGTTCCGACCGTGAACACCGATAACGGCAGCACGTCGGTACTCTTGATCAGCAACGGCGCGGCGGTGAACCTGTCGAACCTGACGTTCGACGGCAGCGGCTTCGACGTGGGAATCGGGATTCAGTACGGCGGCTTCGGAACCTCGGGGACGCTGACAAACGTCACGATTCGAGACATCGATTACCAGGGAGACAACACCGCGATCGCGTTGTTCGTGACCACCCCGGACTCGACGGGCACGTTCACCCGCGTGGACGTGACGAACAGCACCATCTCGAACTACGGAGCGACCGGCATCTACTACGCCCTCGCGCTCGGCACGGTGTCCGGGACCACGATCACCGGCCAGAACGGCGGCACGGCGGCGACGTTCTACGGCATCGTCGTCGACGGTCAGACCGGGACCGGGTCCGTCACGATTACCGGGAGTACCATCACCGGCAACCAGGGAACATTGACCGGCGAACCGAATTCGGCGGCGGTGCTCGTCCGGAGTGTGGCCGTGGTTCCCGGCCCCGGCTTCAGCAACCCCGCCCTCACGATCTTCGGGAACCAGTTCACCGGCAACACCACCGGCATCTTGGTCGACGACTCCGCCGGTGGAAGTTCGATCGTGACCGCCCGGTACAACAACATCTTCAACAACACCACCGGGTTGAGCGCCACCGGGGCGGGGACGCCTTCGCTCGTCCAGGCGGACGCGAACTGGTGGGGCACGCCGACCGGCCCGACCAACGGCGCGAACCCCGGCGGCACGGGCAACCCGGTCACCGGGTCGCCGGTCTTCCAGCCGTTCATCACCCGCGGCCCGGTCCCGGTCGCGTCGGCCGCCACCATCGCCGCGTACCGCACTGCCAATTCCACGCCCGCCGAGACGACGGTCAACGACGTGACGACCACCGTCTCGGCGAACCCGCAGACGCTCACGCTGTCGGCGTCCGTGTCCGGGACGAACGTCGTCGGGACGGTCACGTTCCGCGTCGTCGCGTTCGGCGGCGGCCAGATCGGGTCATCGGTCCAGGCCGCCGTCGCGAACGGCGTCGCCACGGCGAGTTACACGCTGCCGGGCGGCACGCTGCCGGACTTTTACTCGATCGAGGCGGACTTCAACCCCGGCGTCGAACTGCTGACGGCGAACACCGGCGCGAACGGGCTGCTGCGGGTCAACCCGCAGAAACTCTACGCGGCCGGGGCCGGCACCGGTTCCGGGGCCGGGGTGAAGGTCTACAACCCCGACAATTCCGTGAACTTCACGGCGAACCCGCTGAACAGCGCGACCACCGGGGCCCGGGTCGCGATGGCGGACGTGACCGGGGACGGCGTCGACGACCTCGTCGTCGGGGCCGGACCGGGCGGGCCGTCCACCGTCGTCGTGATCGACGGCCGGACGCAGGCGGAAGTCGTGCGGTTCCTCGCCTTCGAGCCGACCTTCACCGGCGGGGTGTACGTCGCGGCCGGGGACATCGACGGCGACGGCAAGGCCGAGGTCATTGTCTCCCCCGACCAGGGCGGCGGTCCGGTCGTGGCCGTCTACCGCGGGTCGGCCCTGGCGACCGGCACCGCGACCGAACTCGTCCGCTACTTCGGCATCACGGACGACAGCTTCCGCGGCGGGGCCCGGCCCGCCGTCGGGGACGTCAACGGGGACGGCGTGCTCGACGTGGTGGTCAGCGCCGGGTTCCTCGGTGGCCCGCGGATCCAGGTCTGGAGCGGGGCCGTCCTCGCGACCGGGACCAAGCCGTCCACTTCGCTCGCCAACTTCTTTGCCTTCGAAGACACCCTGCGGAACGGGTGCTTCGTGTCGGCCGGCGACGTGAACGGGGACGGGTTCGCGGACCTCATCTTCGGCGGCGGCCCCGGCGGCGGCCCGCGGGTCCGCATCGCGGACGGCAAGGCGCTGCTGGCCGCCGGCGGCTTCGGCACCCTGGACAACCCGTCCGTCGCCGGGCTCACGATCGCCAACTTCTTCGCCGGCAACGACCAGAACCGCGGCGGCGTCCGGGTGGCCGCGACCGACCTCGACCGGGACGGCCTGTCGGAAGTGTTCACCGGCTCCGGGGACGGCGAGCAGTCCAGCGTCCGCCGGTACAACGGTACGGCCGTCCAGGCGAGCAGCAATCCGGCCCCGACGCTCGTGTTCGACCCGTTCGGCGGTCTCATTCCCGGCGGCGTGTTCGTGGGGTAAACCGGAGGGGTTGCCGTGCTGCCGGCCGTCACGATCGCGTTCCTGATCCCGCTCGGCCCCGCGCCGGTGGGGAAGACACTCGCCCTGTCGGTCGACGCGCAGTGGGCCGCGATCGAGGCGTGCCCGCGGATCGTCAACCAGGCCGGCGAGCGGTCCACCGGCACCGGCGTGGTGGTTGCCGTCCGGGACGGCTTCGCGTACATCTTGACGGCGCATCACGTCGCGGGGGACCCGGAGGAACGGGAGGTCCAGTTCTTTACGCGGAAGTCGTACCCCGTCCCGGCCCGGAAGCTCCGCGGGGTGCAGGTTCTGGCGAAGTACCCCGATACTGACGCGGCCGTGTTGAAACTCGCGGTGGGCGACGACGCCCCGGCGGTCCTTCCGCTGGCGGGGATCGGGCAGCGACCGAAGCGGTTCCCGTTCGACTCCGTCTCCGTCGGGTGCTCGAACGGAAAACTGCCCACCTGCCGGGGCGAGCAGGTCGTCGGGAAGAAGTTCGTGCGGCGGCAGGGGGACAACGTGGCATTCTTCTGGGAACTAGCGGACCCGCCGCTGCCGGGCCGGTCCGGCGGCCCGCTGATCGACGCTCAGGGCCGGGTCATCGGCCTGTGCGCCGCCTCCCGCGATCGGCGGGGGTACTACGCCCACCTGGACGAAATCCTGGCGGGGCTCAAGCGGGACGAGCTCGGCTGGCTCATCCCGGCGAACCCCTGACCTGCGTAGGTGGTCAGATTTCGCTGTTGCAGGGACGTCTCGACTGCTATCATGATTACACTGGATGACTCCGGGACCGGGAGCGAGAAAGATGTCTCACGCACTCTGGAAATGGACCGGCCGCGCGGTTCCCGCAATCGCTCTGACCTGCGGTACGCTCGCCCTTGCTTCGGGCGTGGGAGCGGACACCGCGCTGCCCGCCCCGACCGAGACGGAATTCGCCGCTCTCGACGGCGCTGCCGCCGTCGACACGACGGCGGTTGATGCCGACGACTGGACCCCGATGCGGGCACCCGCCAGCCCGTCGCGGCCGAACCCCACGAAGGGCGGAAGCGGGACGCCGGGCGCCGGCTCCGCTCCGGGCGCGACCCCGCCGCCGGTCGTCAAGCAAAAGGGCCGAAACAAGCCGAACAAGAAGCCGTAATCCCCATCGCACGCACCCGTGACTCCTTCGCCTCATCGCCTGACCGCCGCCCGGTTCGTTCGGGCCGCCGGTGAGGCGATTCTTTGTTCCCTCGTGCTCGTTGCCGCCTGGCCGTTCGGGGCCACCGAGGCCGGCTGGCAGTTCGCCGCCGCCGCCGGCATCGTCTTGCTCGCCGGGCTCTGGGCGGTTCATGCCGGCCTGACCGGGGAGTTCGTCTTTCGCCCGGACGTCGTCAGCGTCGCCCTGGGCGGCCTCGCCCTCTGGACCGGGGCACAACTCGTCCCGTTGCCGGAAGACATCGTTTCCGTCGTCGCCCCGAAGCGGGCGGAGTGGCACCGGACGTTTCTGCCCGCCTCCTCCGAGGCGTTGCCCGGCGAGGCCTCTGTCCCGCGACCGACCTGGGTGCCGGTGTCGGTCAACCCCGGCGGCACGCGGGACTTCCTCAGCCGGGTGCTGGCGGTGTTCGTCGTCTACGCCGCGGCGCGGAACTGGCTCGCGAACCGGGACAGCTTCCGCCGGTTAGCCTGGGCCGCCACGCTCAACGGGTCGGCGCTCGCCCTGTTCGCGGTCGCCCAGTCGTACCTGTCGCCGCGGAACGTGGTGTTCGGGGTCACCGTCGACGGCACCGCCTACGGCCCGTTCGTCTGCCGGAACCACTACCCGGACTACCTGCACCTGTGCATCGGCCTCGCGCTCGGGCTGTTGCTGCCGCCCAGGGGCGAACAAGCTGAGACGTTCGCCGGGGAAACCTTCCCGGAACGTGTCCTAGAAGCGGTCCTCGCCCCGGTCCGGTTGGTCACGTCCGCCCGGTCGCTGGGGCTCGCCCTGGCGGTCGGGCTGATGGTGGTGAGCGTGCCGTTCAGCCTCTCCCGCGGCGGGGCGATGGCCGGGCTCGCGGCGGGGGTTGGGGCCGCACTGCTGGCCCGGTCCGGCGGACGCGGGGCCGGCGCGCGGCTGGCCGTCGCCGGGGTGCTCGGCGTCGCAGTGCTGCTCGGCGGCTGGTTCGGGGCCGGGGCGGTCGAGGCCCGGCTCGCGACGGTGGCCAGCGGGGAAGCCTTCGAGAGCCGCATTCCGATGTGGACGGACGCCCTCCGCGCCGTTCCCGGCACCTGGCTCACCGGATCCGGGGCCGGGTCGTTCCAGTGGGTGGAGGCGACCGTCCGCACCGCCTCGAACTCGACGGTCGTGTTCGACAGCGCGCACAACGAGTACCTGGAAGCCCTCGTCGACGGCGGGGTGATCGGGCTCGGATGGGCGGTGCTGCTCGCGGCCGGTGCTCTCGTGGTCATCGGCCGCGGCTATCGCCGCCGGCGGGAACGATCCGTCGGGCCGATGCTCCTCGGCGCGTGGTTCGGGCTCGCGGCGCTCGTGCTCCACAGCGCGGGCGACTTCGGGATTCGCATCCCGGCCGTCGCCCTGCTGGCGGCGGCGGTGGCCGGGTTCGCGGTGGCGGCGGCGGAACACCCGGAGTTCGGCCGGGCGAAGGTGCGGACCCGGGTGCGGACGCGGACGCGGAGTCGGGCGGGGGTCGCTCCGGAGGCCAGCCCGACCCCCGCGCCCGGCGAGCCGCCCGCTCCTGCCGGACCGCAGGAGACCCACCCGGCGTGGTGGGCGGCGTCGGGGCCGGCCGCCGTTCTGGCCGGGGTGCTGCTCGCGACCGCGTCGGTGGCGGTGGCCCTCGATTTCCGGGGCCGGACGATCGCGGAACGGCAGACGCGGTACGCGGACATCGTCCTCCGCAGCCGTGCGGACCGGCCCCTGGCCCGGCGGGCGGAGTACCTCGCCGCGGCCGCCCGCGCCCGCCCCCAGGACACCGCCGCCCTGACCGACGCCGCCGACGCGCAGTTCGACGCGGCCCGCGAGGACACCATCCTGCTCACCGGCGCGATCGCCGGCCCCGGTGTCGCGGCCCTGGATGACCCGTCCCTGATTCCCGCCGACGCCGAGATTCATGTCGAGTCGGGCTTGCGGCTCGCTCGGGCGGCCCGGGCCGCGTGTCCGCTGAACCCGCGGCCGCACCACCTGCTCGGGAAGTACGCCGGGCGGTTCGACGCGGCGGAGCCAGCGGGCACACACTTCGCGCGGGCGAAGAAGCTGATTTCGGTCGACCCGTACATCTGGTACCGCGTCGGCCTGGAGGCGTTCGAGCAGGACGACTACCCCGCCGCGTGGGAGAACTGGCACGGGTCGCTGGCCCGGTCGCCGCGGTATCTGACCCCGATCGTGACGGCCGCGGGTTCGCGGCTGACCTCGGCGGAACTCGTCGCTCGGGTCATTCCCGCGAACCCCGAGGTGCTCGCCGCGGCCGCGGACGTGCTCTACCCGGACCGGGTCCGGTCGGCGGCCGACCGCAGGCCGTTTCTGGTCGCGGCGGGGAAAGCGGCCGAGGCCAAGACCGCGACCGCGCCGCAACTGGCGGCCGCGGCCGCCGCACTGGAAGAACTCGGAGACGCCCCGGCCGCCGCGGGCTTCTGGCAGCGGGCGGTCACGGCCGCCCCCAACAGTGAAACCGTTCGCGAAGGGATCGCCCGGTTCCTGGAACGCGAGGAACGCTACGCCGACGCGATCCCCCACCTCAACTGGCTGGTCGGGAAGCGGTACCGGGACGCGGCACTGAAGGACCGGCTGGAGGCCGCCAAGCACGGGGCGAAACTGGCGGCCGAACTGGCGAAGTGAGATCAACCCCCGCGTCGGACGGCGGCGGCCATCAGCCCGCTGACCGCGTCTTCCACCACCGGCCGGGTCAGCGGCGGGAACAGGACCGCCCGCGCGCCGAGGTCGAACGCGGCGGCCGTCCACGCGGCGCGGTCGTCGTCCGCGAGTTTCGCGTCGCTGACGACGACGGTCCCCACGTCCGGGCACAGCCGGTGTGCGTCCGCCAGCAGTCCGAGCGGCCCCGTCGCGTCGCCCGTCGGGTCGGCTTGAATCAGGAGGACGCCCGGCCGCGGTTCGCGGACGAGTTCGAGGGCCGCCGCCGGCTGCCGGACTTCCCGGAGCAGCCACTTCTGCTCCGCGACGAGGTCGCGGATCTGGTTCGCGACCCACTCGTCGAAGGCACACACGATGACCTGGGGGAACTTCACGTCACGCCCCGCCGGCGGCCAAGGGTCACCCGGATAGCATACGAATCTTGGCCGAAAGCCTGCCCCCGGCTCCGGGTTCGGGGCGCGCGGCAACTTCGTGATGGTTGCAACGCTTGTTCACCTCACCGCATCAGCCATTCCAACACCGCCTTCTGCGCGTGCAGCCGGTTCTCGGCCTGGTCGAACACGGCGGAGTGCGGGCCGTCCATCACGTCGTCGGTGATCTCTTCGCCGCGGTGGGCGGGGAGGCAGTGCAGCACGACGACGTGCCTCGGGGCCTTCGCCACGAGGGCGGCGTTGACCTGGAACGGGGCGAACTTTTGCAGCCGCTCCTCGCGTTCCGCCTCCTGGCCCATGCTGGTCCACACGTCGGTGTAAATCACGTCCGCGTTCGCGACGGCGGCGGCGGGGTCGTGCAGCACCCGGATCGGCGGGCCGTCGGTGGTGGCGTAGTTCTTCAGGAAAACGTCGTCGAAACTGTACCCCGGCGGGCACGCCAGGACGAAGTTCGCCCCGAGCTTGCCGCAGCCGATGGCGAGCGACATCGCGACGTTGTTGCCGTCGCCGACGAACGCGATCGTGCGGCCTTCCACAGACCCGAAGCGTTCGGTGATCGTTTGCAGGTCCGCGAGGGCCTGGCACGGGTGGGAGCGGTCGGACAGGCCGTTGACAACCGGGATGCTGCCGTGCTCGGCCATCGCGTCGACGGTGGCCTGGCGGAAGACGCGGAGGACGACGCAGTCGACGTAGCGGGACATCGTGCGCGAGAAGTCCGCAAGGGTCTCGCGCCAGCCGAGGCCGACCTCGTTGCCGGGCAGGAAGAGTGCCTTCCCGCCGAGTTGGGCCACCGCCGACTCGAAGCTGACCCGCGTCCGCATCGAGGGCTTCTCGAACACGAGCGCGACGACCTTGCCGTCGAGCGTGTGCGAGCGGACGCCGTCGGCGCGCTCCCGCTTCAACCGGGCCGCCTCCGTCAACAGGCGGCGAAGGTCGTCGGTCGGGATGCCATACATGGATAAAAAATGCTTCATCGCTCTTGTCTCAACTTTAGCCCGTGTCGTGATGCGATAAGTTGATCACTACTGCACTTCGTGTCCCTCACCTTGCAGAGTCGGATCGGTCGCCGGATTGTATTTCTCGCGGAAGATCAGATAGGTGAAGATCGTCACGAAAAACATTCCAACAAACTGCATCATCCCGAAGGCTGCAAATGCGTCCCTGCTCAGGAGGAAAAACCCGAAAAAGGGAAGGATTGCCCAGCTTATCAGTGAGAGCCCGATGATTCTTGCGGGCAAACCGTACACGACATATTTCCCATCAAGAAACCTGCCCTTGAATAACGCGGGCGGAGCCTGGAGCAAAATCTCAAATAGCAGACGCATGCCCATCGTGTAGCTCCGAGCTGGGATTTAATTGGCAGCTAGCAATACCTCATCCAAAATCGCGCACCCCTCGTCGATTTGCTCGTCGCTGATGTTGGCGGCGGGGAGCAGGCGGATGACGGTGCCGTGGGTGCAGTTGATGAGTAGCCCGCGTTCGAGGCACTTCTGCACGACCGCGGCCCCTTCCACGGCGAGTTGCAGGCCGATCATCGTGCCGAGGATGCGGATTTCGGTGACGAGCGGGCACTTCGCCTTCAGCGACTCGAAGTGAGCCCGGAAGCGTTCGCCGATCTGCGTGGCGCGGTCGAGAAGGTTGTCCTCCTCGAAGGTTTCGATCGTGGCGAGGGCGGCCTTCGCGGCGAGCGGGTTGCCGCCGAAGGTGGCCGCGTGGGTGCCGGGCTTCAGCTTCTCCGCGTACTCGGGCTTCGCGATCAACCCACCCATCGCGACGCCGCCGGCGAGGGCCTTGGCCAGCGTCACCACGTCGGGGACGACGCCCCAGTGCTGGTGCGCGAACCATTTTCCGGTGCGGCCCATGCCGGTCTGGACTTCGTCGAACATCAGCAACATGCCGTTCTTGTCGCAGAGTTCGCGTAACCCTTCGAGGAACCCGGCCGGCGGCAGGTTGATGCCGCCCTCGCCTTGAATCGGCTCCAGCAGAATGGCGGCGGTTTCGCTGTCGATCGTCTTGGCGGCCGCGTCCAGGTCGCCGAACGGGGCGTACAGGAAGCCGGGCAGCATCGGGTCGACGCCGGCATGGTACTTCGGCTGAGCGGTCGCCGAGAGTGCGCCGTAGGTCCGGCCGTGGAAGCTGTTCGTGAACGTGAGAACCTTGTACTTCCCCTTCGGCTTGCCGTTCAGCCGGGCGATTTTGATGGCGGCCTCGTTCGCCTCCGTGCCGCTGTTGCAGAAGAAGCACTGCCCGCCCCACCCGGTTCGGGACGAGAGCGCCTGCGCGAGCAGCGTTTGCGGCTCCGTGTACCACGTGTTGGGCACGTGGATCAGCGTGGCGACTTGCTCTTGCACCGCCGACACGACGCGCGGCGGGCAGTGGCCGAGGATGCCGCACCCCCAGCCGGGGAAGAAGTCGAGGTAGCGGTTCCCTTCCGCGTCCCAGACCCAGGAGCCGTCCCCGCGGACGAGGCAGACGGGGTATCGCGTGTAGTTCGCGACGAGGTACTTCTTCGCAAGCGCGATGACGTCGGCGGACGTGTGGGTGGCGGTCGACATTGGGGCAAACCCCGCGGTAACGGAAAGAACTAATCCTGGCGAGGGAGGCTCAACCCCTCCCCCCAACCCCCTCCCCGAAGCGGAGAGGGGGGGCAAACCCTCTTCTCTTCCTCCCCTCTCCGCTTCGGGGAGGGGTCGGGGGAGGGGTTGTTTTCC
>CAYUHJ010000153.1:0-15302 GCA_964444365.1 uncultured Alcaligenaceae bacterium
GCGTGAAAGTAGGCAACTCGCTCCGCGAGTTGCGGGCTCGTGTCCCGAGAACGCACCACTCGCTTCCGAGGGATGACGCGCCGTCACTCGCGGAGCGAGTGACCGACTGAATCGGCCGCACTCGAATCGTGGCGTCGCCCTGGGAGGGACGCCGAGTTGACCTTGGCCGGGGCGCGGAACGTGGTATACGGGCCGCGTTCCGCGTTGCGTCGTCACGGGGGCCGACCATGTCCGCGGTGAGCCGGCGTGCGTTCGTCGGTCTGACGGCGTTGCTCGCGGCGGCGGCCGGGTGCCTGTGGCGGCCGAAGCCGTATGCCGGGGACCCGCTGGTCCGCACGCTCCGGGCCGACCGGATCCGCCCGGTCCCGCCCGCGAACGATCGGCCGACCGACCCGCCGTCGCCGCCGACCGCGCGGTGAGCTCGACAACCCCGCCCGACTTCGCCCGCACATCCCCACCTTCGCGGCCGTCAAACTCGCCGCATTTCGCCCGGGCCGGGTTGAAGTCGGGGGCGAATCCGGCCAAAACAGAACAAACCCCTCGTTCGCCACGGACGGCACCCCACCCGGAGCCCGCCGTGCCGACACCGCCGTCCGCCTACACCATCGCCCGCGAACTCCTGACCGCGAACCTGGACATGCCGACCGACCTGGTCCTGCAGAAGCTCCGGCAGCGCGGGGTCGTCGCCCCGGAGGCGAAGATCCGGCACATCGTTCACGAGACGCGCAGCACGTTGCGGAAGAAGGCGGGCGTCGCCGCGCCGAAGCCGACCGCGGCGAAACCGACGCCTCCCGCCGCGAAGCCCGGGCCGAAGCCCGCGCCGGCCGCCGCGAAGGCGACCGTCGCCCCCGCCGCCGTCCCCGTCCCCCCAGCCGCCCTCGACCTGAACGTCGTGTTCCAGAACGTGACGCTGGTGAACGCGGTGGTCCGGCTCGTCGGGGGGCCGGACCACGCGCGGAAGGTGGCCGAGGCCGTCCGCGCGTGCGGCAGCGTCGACCTGTTCCTGCAACACGTCGACCTCGTCGCCGGCATTCGCGTGCCGGACCCGACGCCGGCCGCGTGACCGTCACTTCTTCGCGGCCGGCTTGACGACCAGCGTCACCGGCCGCGACGGCACCGCGACCAGCGTGTTCGCCTTCTTCGCCGGGTCCTTGCCGAACGGCACCTGCCCCTGCCCGGTCACCGCCAGGGTGTACACCCCCGGCTTCGTGCCGGCCTGGGTCGTCAGCGTGACCGTCCCGTCGGCCTTCCCGTCCGCGACGACGACCGTTCCCATCTGGACCGTCCCCGGAAACCCGAGCGGGATCAGCGTCACCGCCCCCTTGAAGTCCGGCCACGGGCGGTCGACCGCGACGGCGAGTTCCGCCTTCTGCCCCGCCTCGACCTCGACCCGGTCCTTCGGGAACCGGACCGCGAACGGGGCCGGCTCCGGGAGGACGCACAGGATCTGCTCCCGCGTCGGCCGGCTCGACGCCAGGTTCGCCTGCTCGTGGACCCGCGTGTACGGCCGGACCTCCCGGCGGAGTTCGGTGTCGCCGCGCGCCCCGGTCGCGACCAGCGCGATCGGCCCGACGAACGCCGGGGCGTCGGCGTCCGCCCACAGGACGAGCACGCCGCGGGGGTCGCCGGTCAGGACGGTCGGGACCGCGTGAACCCCCTTCGGCAACCCGTCCGCGGTGACCGTGACCGGGCCGGCGAACCCGTCGCGGTACTGGCAGACGAGGTCCAGGTGGACCGCCCCGCCGCGGCGGAGGGTCGTCCCGCCGGGGCCGGGGTTCTGGTGGTGGACGGCGGCGACGAAGAAGTCCGGGGCCGCCTTCCGCACGGTCAGGACGTACTGGTACCGCGCCCCGCCGCGGCCGTACCGGTCCTGCACCAGCACCCGGTACTTGCGCTTCGCCTGCAGGTTGACGACCCCGCCCGGGTCGCGGACGAACGCGTCGAAGGCGTTCACCCGCGGGCCGGCGTCGTCGAGGTCCGCGACGCGGGTGTCCTTGTCGTCGAGCACGACGAGGACGGGGTCGGCCCGGCCGGCGATGCGCTCGCAGTACACCTCGACGGCGTGCGGCCCGTCGGCCTCCGGGGTGAACGCGAACCAGTCCGCGTCGCGCGGCTTGTCGAACCGCCCGGAGACGACGGCGGGGAGCGTCAGCGGTTGCGGGGCGGCCGGGTCGTCGTTCGGCTCCGCCTCCCGCGACACCGGGGTGTCACAGACCACGACCGGGACCGGGTTCGCCGGCGAGCCGTCCGGCGTCGGCACCACCTGGAACCCGACCACCGCGGAGGTCGCGGCGGTCGGCTGCACGCTGTGCGTCGTCGGGTGCTCGGCGAACCGGAACGCCCCGGCCGCGAGCACGTCCGGCGGGGTGACGGCTTCCTCGTACCCGTCCAGCGGGAGGTCGTTGACCGCCCACGCGGTCGGCTTCGCCTTCTTGCCGAGGTTCCGGCCGAACACGGTGAGGGTCGCGGGCTTCCCGGCCTGGACCGCCCGCGGGAAGACACTCTCGACGTGCGGCCGGTCGGTGATCGCGAGCCGGTACGGGTGCCCGCCGCGGAACGACAGGTCGGCCAGTGACACCAGGTAGTCGCCGTCCTTCGGGGCGACGAAGTCGACGAGCGGGTCGCGGCCGAAGTAGTCGCCGTTGGACGCGAGCGGCTTGCCGGCGGCGTCGGCGAGGGTGAGGGTGCCGTCCAGCGCGGAGTCGAGCACCTGCGCCCGGCACTCGACGACGACCCGCTGCCCGGCCCGCGCGGGGAACCGGTACACGTCCTCGCGGTTGGCGTCCACGGTGCCCGTGACGACGGTGTTGACGGCCACCGGCTGGGCCGTCGCGGGGTCGTGGTTGCCCTTCTTCTTCAGCACCTCCGCCAGCCCGCGGGACACCTCGAACAGCCGGGGCGAACTGACGCCGTACCGGCCGACGGCGCGGACGTCGTAGGTGCCGGGCGGCACGTCGGGGGCGATCGTCACGCGGAACGTGCGGTCCTTCACGGGCGTCGCCGTCAGCCCGGCGCGGTCGAACCGCAGGGCCGTGGCGTCGTCGAGGTCCGCGCCGGCGATCTCGACTTCGACCGTCGACCCGGCCGCGCCCCCGAGCGGGAAGACCCGGTCGAGCCGCGGCGACGGCAGGTCCGCGCGGGCGGCCGTCGCGGCGAGCAGAACGATCAGCGTGGGTGCGATTCGCATGGTGCGGCCTCACTTCGCGGCGCGGAGCTTCCGGCAATCGTACACCCACACCCGCCCGTTCGTCGCCACCGACCCGCCGAAATCGCGGGGGAGGACGACGAAGTCCAGGTCCGGCTCGGCGACGAGGCCCCGAAAATCCTCGGCGGTCGGCGGCGGGCGGTCCCGAACGGTCGTCATGTCTTCCCCGCACAGACTCATGTGGTCCGGTCCGTACATCTCCCGGATGGCGTCGATTTCGAAGTCCAGCACCTGAAGGAACCGCCGAAAACTCTCTGTCGCGCACTCTCGGGAGAATGTGATGCCGGAGAGTTGCGCGAGGCTGACGTAGCTGTTCGCGCCGAGGTCGCACCAGACGGTTCCGATCTTGGCGAACGGCCAGTAAAGCGTCGCCGTGCGGGGTTCGTTCCAGTTCGCGCGGAGGTATGTCCGGACGAACTCGTAGTCGGAGCGTCGGGGGTCGAACGTACTCGCAAACCGGTCGGGCCGCGGGACGAGAAAGACCGCCAGCGAGACGCCGAGCCCCAACCCGGCCGCGACCGCCGTCGCCCGCCGGGGGTACGGCACGCAGCCCAGGAGTACGGCACTCCCCGCCAGGACCGCCGCGAACCGAGCGAGCGGACCCGTCGCCGCGGACACGGGTTCAATGCGGTACGCCCAGCTGACCGCGTCCCGAATCGGCGCGGACAGCAGCGGCCCGAACCCGGCGGGGACGACGCCGCCGTACCAGACCACGGCCCACCCCCCGAGCCCGACCGTCAGCGCCCAGGCCAGCCACGCCGGGTCCGATCGAGTCCGCCCGGTAACGACGGCGGCCGCGACCCCGACGCCGGTCATGCCCGCGAACAGGAGCCCGGACCCGGGCTGGATCACGTCCCGCCCCGCCAGGAGGAGGGTGAACACCGCGACCGCATACAACCGGGTGCCCGGCCCCGCCTGCCACAGCCGCCCGACGACGAGCAGCCCGGCGGGGAACCCGAGCAGTTCCATCGGCCACACCGCCCGGTACGGCTGCCCCTGCAACAGCAGCGCCCACGACCCCCGCACCGCCATGGCCCCGAGCAGGTACCCGACCGCCGCGGCGGCCAGCGTCACCGTGAGGAATCGGCGCGTCGGCCGGTCCGCGCTCCGTGCGACGGCCGCCACGGTCCCCGCCGCGACCAGCAACCGCAGGGTGTCGAACGCCTTCCAGGTGAGCGGGTCGAGGTACGAGTTCTTCGACAGCACGAGGGCCCGCCACTCCGGGTCGAGCGACCCCGCCGTCCGGGCGAGGTACGCCCCGACCGCCGCCAGCCCGAGCACCCCCGCCGCGCCGACGACGCCCCGCCGGGCCGTGGTCGTGGCCCACTCCCACGCCGCCCACGTGACGGCGATCGCCGCCGCGGGGAACGCCATCAGCGGGTGGGCCGCCAGTCCCAGCAGCAGGCACACGCCAGCCGTCAAGTATCGCCCCGCCAGCACCCGTTCGAGCCCGAGAATCGAGAGGGCCAGGGCCGGCACGCGGGCGGTGAAGAACGGCTCGTTCACCCGGAACACCGCCGAGCACCCGGTCGGCACGTCCGCCACCGCGATCAGCAGCACCCCCGCGGCCGTGGCCGGCGACCGCCCCAGCACCCGGAAGACCAGCGCCTGCGAAGCCGCGAGCCGCACCGCGTTCGAGAGCAGGTACGCGACGAAGAAGACCGGTTCGACGCCGAACTTCAGGGCGAGCGGCGCGAGCAGCCGCGGGAGCAGGGTGTAGTCGTTCTGGCTGCCGTACTTGAAGAACAGGTCGTCCGCGAACCGGTCGTCGGCGGAGTGGAGTACCTGCCCGGCGTACAGGATCGCGTCGTGGAACAGCCCCTGATACGGCATCAGCACCGCGTTCCCGGCGAACGCCACGGCGAACAGCAGCCGCGGGTTCGCCGCGAGTTGGCCCAGCACGCCGGTGGCGGACGCGAGCACCCGGTCGAGCATGACGTCCCCTACTTCGCGGCCCGCAACTGCTGGCAATCGTACACCCACACCCGCCCGTTCGTCGCGGCCGACCCGCCGAAATCCTGCGGCAAGACAAGGTAGTCGAGGCCCGGGTCCGCGACCAGTTCCCGGAACTCGTCCGCCGTCGGCGGGGGGAACGTCGCGATCCCCGACACGTCCTCACCCCGGCTGAACAGGTGGGCGTGCGGGCCGAACTGTCGGCGGATCGCGTCCTGCTGGAACGGCAGCACCAGCCGCAGCCGCCGGTACCCCTCGTCGGCGAACTCGCGCGAAAACGTGACCCCCGTCATGGCGTGGCTGCTGACGAACGCGTTCGCCCCGACGTCGACCCACACGCCTTCCAGCCGGCCGAACGGCCAGTACACCGTCGGCGTCCGCGGCCCGGCCCGGTTCGCATCGAGGTACCCGCGCACGAACCGGTAGTCGGCCCGGCCGGGATCGAACCGCGCGGCGAACCCCTCGGTTCGCGGGACGGCGAACACGGCCGCCGACACCCCGAACCCGGCCGCGAGCGCGATCCCCCCGGCCAGCCGCGGGGGCGACGCCACCCGGAGCAGGCCCGCGGCCCCCGCCAGGGCCAGGGCGAACCGGGGCAGCGGGCCGCAGGCGTAGAACACCGGCTCCAGCCGGTCCGCCCACCCGACCGAGTCCGACACCGGCGGCGCGAACAGCGGCGCGAACCGGACCGGCAGCCAGACGCCGTACCACGCGACCGCCCACACCCCCAGGCCGGCCGCCAGCCCCGTCGCGAGCCACGGCCCGCCCGGCTTCGCCCGCGCCGCGGCGACCACCCACCCGACGGCGACCGCGGCCGCCAAGAGCACGACCGCCGCGACGGCGAACAGGTCCTTCGCCGCGAGCAGGGCCGCGAACAGCGCTACCGCCTTCGCCCGGCCCGCCGGGTCGCCCCACAGCCGGGCGACCGCCAGCATTCCCGCCGGATACCCGAGCAGTTCCAGCGGCCAGACGGCGCGGTACGCCTGCCCCTGGACGAGAATCGCCCACGACCCCCGACACGCCGCCACGGAGACGAGATACCCCGCCCCCGCCGCCGCGACCGTCACCCAGAGGAACCGCCGGGTCGCGCCGTCGGCCGTGGCCTTCGCCGCCGCGACGACCGCCGCCCCGACCACGACGAGCCGCAGCAGGTCCCACGGCTTCCACCGGGCCGGGTCGAGGTAGGCGTTCTGCGCGAGCATCAGCATCCGCCACTCGGGGTCGAGCGTGCCGGCCGTCCGCTCCAGATACCAGCCGGCGACCGCGGCCGCGGGAAGGGCCAGGACGCCGAGAACCGCCCGCCGCCGAGGGGTCGAGGCCCAGTTCCCGAGCCCCCACGCGCCGGCGACCGCGACGGCCGGCAACGCCATCAGCGGGTGGGCCGCCAGCCCGAGGAGCAGGCAGAGTCCCGCCGTGAACGCACGGCCGGCGAGGGCGCGTTCGAGCCCCAGGATGGACACCGCCAGGGCCGGCACGCGGGCGGTGAAGAACGGCTCGTTCACCCGGAACACCGCCGAGCACCCGGTCGGCACGTCCGCCACCGCGATGAGCAGGACGCCCGCGGCGGTGGCCGGCGACCGGCCGAACACGCGGAACACGAGCGCCTGCGAAGCCGCGAGCCGCACCGCGTTCGAGAGCAGGTACGCGGCAAAGAACACCGGTTCGACCCCGAACGTCTGCGCGAACCCGGCCAGCGAGAGCGGCAGTAGCGTGTACCGGTTCTGGTTGTCGAACCGGAAGAACAGGTCGTCCGCGAACCGGCCGTCCGCGGAGTGCAGCACCTGCCCGGCGTACAGCACGGCGTCGTGCGTGAGCCCGAGGTACGGGAGGAATACGGCGTTCGCGGCGACCGCAACTGCGAACAGCAGCCGCGGGCTCGCCGCGAGTTTTTCCAGCACGGCGGTAGCGGACGCGATCAGGCGGGTGGGCATGGGCGAACCGGGGAGAGACACGATGCCACTTCCGCCCACAAGCCGGGCGACACGTCCGACGGCCCGGCGGTGGCGACGAGCTTCAACCCGTCCGCCGGCGAACACCCACGAGCCAGGGCGAGGCCCGCACCCGCGATGCACGGCGTTCGACTCATTCCGGCGGCACAGTACACCAGCGTCGGCACGTCGGCCCGCACCAACCCGGCGACCGCTTCCACTGCCGCCTGTAACAGCCACGGCGAGTTTCCGGGGGCATCCACCAGCGGGAACCGGAGGTACACGAGATCCCGCGTCGGCACCAGCGGCGGTTCGTTCACGGCGAGATCGACGATCGCTTCGATTCCGATGTCGAGCAAACGGCGAAGGTCGCGGGCGTCCCCGACGTGGCCGAGGAACAGGCGTGTGCCGGAGACGGGACGCATTGGTTACTCCGCTCCCCACATCCGTCGCCGACCTGGATTTCGAGCCTGAAAGGCTCGTTCCGTCAGCCCAGGCCGAAGGCCTGGGACGCTCGCCCGGCCATGTCTCGGCCCTGCAGGGGCTGTCCGTCGGGGCGGTGGCGAACGGCCCCTTCAGGGCCGATAACGGGTGGCGTGATTGCCCAGGCCTCCGGCCTCGGCTGACGGAACGAGCCTTTCAGGCTCGAATAACCTGTTTGTTCACGAGAACGACTCCCGCGCTCCGCTTCGCGTCGCGGCGACACGGTCGGCTAACTCGCCGCCGCCGGTTCCTCGTCCTTCACCTTTGTCGGCACGGACCGCAACCCCGTCGCGCCCGCTTGCGCGCCGCGGTCGCCGGACTCGTGGTACTCGGCGTCCTGGTTGACTTCCCACAGGTCGAAGACTTGTTTGCCGGCGCGGATGTTCTCCACGCACAGCATCGCCGTCATCATCGCGTGGTCCTGGTTGTTGTACTTGTGCATCCCGTTCCGCCCGACGAGGTGGAGGTTCGGGTATTTTGCGGCCAGTTCGTCGCGAATGGTTTTGACGTGCGTCGCGTAGTCATCGTCGTACACCGGATACGCCTTCGGCTGCCGGACAACGCAGCCGTCGACCACGTCCTCCGGCTTCGCCAGGCCGATCTTCGCGAGTTCCGTCTTCGCAAGGGCGATCAGATCGTCATCGGTCGAGTTCCACAGGCCGTCACCTTCAAAGCAGAAGTATTCGAGGCCATAACAGTTCAGCGACGGGTCCGGGACCAGGAACGGGGACCACGACTTGAAGTTCTGCACCCGGCCGACCTTCACGCCGGGGTCGTGGATGTAGATCCAGTTGTCGTTGAACTGGTCCTTGTCCTTCACCACGAGGGCCACGGTGAGGAAGTCGCGGTACTTCAGCTTGTTCGCCGCGTCGATCGCGGCCGCCGACGGCGTCGGGGTGATGCTGTTGACGAGTTGCTTCATCGGGGCGGACGAGATGACGTGCTCGGCGGTGTCGGTCGAAGTGGACCCGTCGGCGGCGGTGTGGGTAACGTGCCACTTCTTCGCGTCGGAATCGTACCGCAACCCCGTCACCTTGCGGCCCATCTCGATGGTGCCGCCCTGGGCCTTGATCTTCTCCGCGCACGCCTCCCACAGCAGGCCGGGGCCGAGGCGGGGGTAGCGGAACGTGTCGATCAGCGTCTTGATGACCGCGCCCTTGTTCTTCGGCTTCGGCTTCCAGACGGCGTTGAGGATCGCCGTCGAGAGCGACAGCCCCTTGATCCGCTGGGCGGCCCAGTCCGCGGAGATTTCCTTGCAGCTCATGCCCCACACCTTCTCCGTGTAGGTGCGGAAGAAGATGCCGAAGAGCCGGCTGCCGAACTGGTTCGTGACCCACTCCTCGAAGTTCCGGGGCTTCTTGACCGGGAACGCGCGGGCCTTCATGTACGAGAGCACGCAGCGGGTCGCCTCGAAGACGCCGAGCTTGAACAGGGCCTCGCCCCCCTTCAGGGGGTACGCGAAGAACTTCCCGTTGTAGAAGATGCGGCTCGACCGGGGCCGGTCGAGCATGTCGTTCGGGAGGATCTCGGTCCAGAAGTCTTCGACTTCCTTGGACTTGGAGAAGAACCGGTGCCCGCCGATGTCGAAGTGGAACCCCTTGTACCGGGCCGTGCGGGAGATGCCGCCGACGTACTGGGGGTCGGCCTCGAGCACGTTCACGGAGACGCCGTGCTTGGAGAGCAGGTAGGCGGCGGTCAGCCCGGCGGGGCCGGCCCCGATGATCGAGACGGTGGTCTGGCGCATATGGCGGCGTCTTCTGCGTCGGAGGAGGAACCGAACTTATACCCCACTCGGGCTGAGCCGATTTCGTTTGGACGTCAAGTCCCCTCCCCCTTGAGGGGGGAGGGCGAGGGTGGGGGTGATGGGGGGCGTGAACCGTTCACCCCCACCCCAACCCTCCCCCCTCAAGGGGGAGGGAGACAGATCCATCCTCGGTGCGTCGAAGATAGTGTAGGTCACCGGGGGCCGGGGGGCGTCGGGAATCCGCGGGGGAACCGCGTGCGGAGGTCGCGGGCGTCGTACACGAACCACGTGCCGTTGGTGACGGCCGGCACGCCGGGGAACTCGCGGCGGAGGACGATGTAGTCCAGGGACGGGTCTTCCGCCACGCGGAGGAGGTCGGCGACCGTGGGCTCCGGGTCCGTGAGCTTGCCGCCGATCAGGGTCAACATCGCGGGGTCGTCCGACACCGGGTTCCGGCGGAGTTCGTCGACCGTCAGCCGCCGGGTGCGGTCGGCCCGGTCGACGCACTCGCGGGCGGTGCCGGGGTGGAACACGACGCCGCACACCTGGGCCTCCTGGAAGTACGACTCCGCGCCGACCTCGTACCACATGTCCCACAGGGTGAGCGGGAACATCCAGAAGACGACCGGCCGCCGGTCCCCCTCGGCCCGGCCGGCGTGGACGACCGCGCGGACGAACCGGAAGTCCGACTCGTGCGGGTGAAGGGCCGCCCGGGCCGCCGGCAGTTCGGTCAGGAGGACGAAAGTGGTTTCGATTCCGGCCGCCGCCAGCAGGCACGCCGCGGCGACGGCCCGCGGCCGCCGGGCCAGCACCCCGGCGACGGCCGCGAGGAACAGGCCGACCGCCCCGGCCCGGACCACGAACCCGGTCAGCCGGGCCGCCGTGCTCACGATCTTCGTCTCGTCCAGGTCCCGGCTGACGGCGTCGAACCGCTCGCGCAGGCCGGCGTACTGGGTGACGTTCCACAGCACGAAGATGACCACCCAGGCGAGGCCGAACCCCTTCCACGCCCAGTCCGGGTCGTCCGGCGTTCGCCCGAGCCCGCGGAACAGGCCGGCGAACAGCGGGGCCGCGAGCAGGGTGATCGTCGGCCGGGGCGGGTCCACGATCAGCGTCTCGGCGCTCGCCCACACCAGGAGCACGACGGCGAGCCGCGCCGCCGGGCCGCGCGCCCACACCGCCGCCGCCACCGCGAACGCGGTCGGCAGCCAGAGCACCTGCCACACCCACACGGCCCGGTACCCCTGGCCCTGCAGCAGGAGCGCGTACGGAAGCTCCGCCGCCGCGACCGTGGCCGCCAGCCCGACCCCCCCGACCACGACCGCGGAGGCGAAGAACGCCGCCGGCTCCGGGCGGGTCCGGAACGCGGCCGCCGCCAGCAGCAGCGTCGCCCCCGCGCCGGCCATCCGCACCCAGTCGAGGGTCCGCCATTCGCGGGGGAAGTTGTAGCTCGTCAGCCGGAAGACGTGCCCCTTCCAGACGGGGTCCATCAGCCCGAACACCTTCGCCCCCCACGGCTCGTAGGCGACGACAACGGTCAGGGCGAACACCCCGGCGGCGGCCAGCAGGAACGCCGGCACCCACCCGAGCGTCCGCACCGCCACCGTACCGAGCGCCATGACCGCGGGGCCGAACGCCATCAGCGGGTGCAGCGCCAGCCCCGCCAGGAAGCACCCGCCCGCCGCGAGCCAGCGGTTCCGCAGGGTCAGGGCCAGCCCGAGCAGCGCGAACCCGCACGCCGTCAGCCGGGGGGTCAGGAACGGTTCCGGGACCACGAACACCCCGCCGCCCCCGTAGGACTGCGGGACGACCGCCATCGCACACGTCCCGGCCGCCGCCACCGCCGGGGACGAGAACAGCACCCCGGTCAGCCGCGCCGCCCCGTACAAGTACAGCCACACGGACGCGAAGTACCCCACCGCGAACGTCACCGGAACCCCCACCGCCTTCGCCACGGGCGTGACGAGCACGGAGAATGCGGAGTAGTCGTCCTGCGAGCCGTACTTGAAGAACAGGTCGCTCTTGAGGCTGCCCCCCTCGACCCGGTTGAGCACCTGCCCGCCGTACAGAGCGGCGTCGTGGATGAACCCGTCGTAGGGGCACAGGACCTGGGACAGGAGCACCGCTACGCCCGCCAGCACGGCCGGACGTTCGCCCAGAATCGTTAGCGATTCGACGCACCGGCCGGGGATCGAGGCGGGAGACATCCGACGGCCCTGAATCACGGGGGAAGCGGTGTCAGCGTAGCTTCCCCCGCCCGGAAGGGAAGGGCCGGAAGCGACCGGGCCGCGAGAGTTGCCCCTCGCGGCCCGGCGTGTCTCGGCGGCGGTCTACTACTCGACCTGGAACGCGGACGGCTCACGGACCCGCCACCGGAAAGCTTCCGGTGATAGCGGGTCTGGAACAGCCGTCCTCGGGATGTATGGCAAGCCATACGCTCGGGCGACGCAACATCGCCCCGGTGCAGAGCACCAAAGCTAGACGATTCGCCGCCAAGACACAGAGAATGTAGCACATCCGCGCCCGGTGTGTGCTGGCTTTTCGCACCGAAATGGTACGATACCGGCATGGACACTCTCGACTCCTCACCCGCCCTGTCCCCGGCCGCGTTCGACCGCCTGCGGGCCGCACTCGAAGCGGACGGCCCCCTCGCCGCCGTCGACCGCCTCTGCGACGAACTCCGCGCCGCCGAGGACTTTCACTCGCTCTTCTACGCCCTGCTCATGCGGAAGCGCGTCGAGCTCGGCGTGTCGCCGTTCCCGAACGGGGCCGCCGCCGAACTGCCGCCGGAGACGCACGAGGCCTACGAGGACGCCATCCGGCAAGCGGGCCGGTCGGTGGGCAAAATCTACCTCGATCGTGGCGACATCGCGAAGGCGTGGGTGCTCTTCCGGATGCTCGGCGAGCCCGGCCCGGTGAAGGACGCCCTCGAAACTTGGAACCCCGGCCCGGACGCGGACACCTACTCCGTCGTCGAAGTCGCCTGGCAGGGCGGCGTCCTGCCCCAGAAGGGGTTCGACATCGTCCTCGACCGCCACGGCGTCTGTTCCGCGATCACGATGATCCATTCCGCGGACCTGTCGTCGAACCCGACGCTCCGGGAATACTGCGTCCGCCGGCTGGTGCGGGCGCTGTACGACCAGCTCAAGGAACGGCTCGCGGCCGACCTCGCCGGGCGGAACTTGCCCGCGGAACCGACCGTCGGCGAGATCGTGACAAAGCACCCCGAGCTCTTCGGCGAGGACGTGTATCACATCGACGTGTCCCACCTGTCCAGCGTCGTCCAGCTCGCGATGACGCTCGATTCCGGGCCGGAACTCGGACTCGCCCACGACCTGTGCCTCTATGGCGAGAAGCTGGCCCCGACCTTCCGCGGCGACGCCGACCCGCCGTTCCAGGACACTTACTCGGACTACAAGGTGTACCTCGACGTGCTTCGCGGGGTGGACGCCGACGCGGGCATCGCCCACTTCCGGGCGAAGGCGGACGCCGGGGTCGACCCCGACGGCGACCCGAACCCCCCGGCCGAAGTGCTGGTCAACCTGCTGCTGAAGATCGGCCGCCCGGCTGACGCGCTGGCGGTCGCGAAGCAGTACCTGAGCCGGTTCGGCGACGGCCAGATGACGTGCCCGAGCGTGACGGAACTCGCCCGCCGGGCCAGGGATTACGCGTCGCTGGCCGAGGCGGCGAAATCCCGTTCCGACGCGGTGACGTTCCTCGCGGGGCTCATCGCAGGCAAAAAAACCTGAGACCGGCCTCGACCGTCCGGCAGCAATGAGACGATCCCTCGAGAGTAGTGCAGGCTCGCACCGGGACGGCGTGCCCGGTCCCTCCGAAGCTGGCACGTTCTAACATCTTACCCGTTCAGCACTTGCATCGGACCGTCCGGATCGCCTGTGCGGACCCGGACGGTCCGGTGTCGCCATTTTCTTGTCAGAACTTGAGCCGGCTACGGTTCTACGGGGTAGAATAGTGTGGTTTGATACCGATTCTGAGCGTGGGCTTTCCCTGGCGGCCGGGTCGCCGGTCGGTCAGGCGGAAACCGAACCAGGGTCGCCGAAAAATGTCCGGCGGCCCTTCCCGCCACGACTAAGATGAATACAAAGCCTGAATCCGCCGGGCACGCGAACCGTTTGCCGAGTTTGCCTGTCTTGTATTGGTAGTGGCTTTCCCAGCTTGCCGGTGCGGGTTCTGTCCCACCGGTCGCCCCCCGTCCGACGGGGGGCCGAACGCCCCGCCAGATAACCGGATCGGACTCCGACCGGAAGCCTCGTGCCTCCGGGGGCAGGACGTTTGACCGGTGACGGAACCCTTGAACCCTCCGACCCCGTGGCCGGACGAGGACGATTGCCGATGAGCCGGATGATTCACGACGACCGCGACGCCCCCCTCGCCGGCCACGCCGACGACCTGCTGCCGTTGGACGACGCCGCGCTCGACACGCTCCCGGACGACCTGGACGACGACGAGGACGCCGAGGAGGCCGACGCCCCGGCCGCCCGCCTTCCGACCGACGGCCCCACCGCCGAGGACGCCGAGGCCGCCGAGGAGTACGCCGGCGGGCCGGACGACGCGCTCGGCCTGTACCTCCGGCAGATGGGCGCGATCCGCCTGCTCAACCGCGACCAGGAGAAGCGCCTGGCCGAGGCCCTGGAGCGCGGCCGCGACCGGTTCCGCCACGCCGCCCTGACGTGCGCCCACATCGTCGCCCGCGCCGCCCACACGTTCGAGCGGGTCCGGGCCGGCCAGACCGCCCTCGACCCGACCATCGACGTGTACAGCACCGAGGAACTCCGCCTCAGCCGCGAGCAAATCCTCAAGCGGATGCCGCACAACCTGCCGCTCGTCCGCAGCCTGCTCCGCGAGGAGGCGAAGGCGTTCGCCGACGGCCTGGACCTGAAGACCCCCGCCGACCGCCGGCAGTGGAAGGTCGCCCGGTTCCGCCGGCTCGGGAAGATGAACCGGCTGATGGCCGAGCTCTCCCCGCGGACCGAACTGCTCGAACGCTGGGTCGACGAACTGACCGACCTCGCGGACGAGATGAAGGACCTCGCCCGCGCCGCCCACGACTCCCCGCCCGCCGAAAAGGCGAAGCGGACGCAGACGCTGCGGGAGGCCCAGGAGAAGGTCCACCTGACCGCGGACGAACTGGTCAGCCTCGTCCGGCTGCTGAAGCGCCGTCGCCGCGAGTACCAGAAGGTCCGCCGGGAGCTCGCCGAGGCCAACCTGCGGCTCGTCGTGAGCATCGCGAAGAACTACCGCAACCGCGGCCTGCCGTTCGCCGACCTCATCCAGGAAGGCAACCGCGGCCTGATGCGGGCCGTGGACAAGTACGAGTACCGCCGCGGGTTCAAGTTCGGCACCTACGCGACGTGGTGGATCCGCCAGGGCGTCCAGCGGGCGCTGGCCGACCACGCCCGGACGGTCCGCGTCCCGTGCCACCAGATCGGCCTGATGGCCAAGATCGAACGCAAGCGGAGCGAACTGTCCGTCGCCACCGGCCGGGAGCCGACCAGCGAGGAACTCGCGCTCGCCCTCGGCGTGAAGACGGAGGAGACGCGGTCCCTGCGGGTCGTCGGCCGGCAGCCGGTCAGCCTGCACGAGCCGATCGGCGGCGACGGGGAACGCGCCCTCGAAGACTTCCTCAGCGACGGCGGCACCCCGACCCCCGGCGAGCACGCCGACGCCCGGCTGCTCCGGGAGCGCATCACCGAGGTGCTGCGGTCCCTCGCCCCGCGGGAACGGGAAGTGATCGAGCTCCGCTTCGGCCTCCGCGACGGCCACCCCCGCACGCTGGACGAGGTCGCCAAGCAGTACGGCATCACGCGGGAACGCATCCGCCAGATCGAAGCCCGCGGCCTGCTGAAGCTCCGCCAGCCGACCCGCAGCTGCCGGCTGGAAGAGTTCGCGGACGACGAAGTGTAACCTCACACCGGCGAGCGGCGGGGCGTCAGCCCGCCGTGGGACTGTCGAGACAGCAGATCACACC
>CAYUHJ010000154.1:0-14897 GCA_964444365.1 uncultured Alcaligenaceae bacterium
CAGGGCGGTACGGGAGCCGTGCGGATCGGGGGTCGTCATGTCGACATTGATAGACCGCCGACGTAGGCCAACGTCGAGCCGCCGCGGTCCCGACCTCACTGGCCAAGACCGCAGGTCCGGGACGACCGACGAGCCCCGTCAGTCCCCGTGCTTCGCCCGCAGGCGGGGGGACAGGCGCAAAATCCACTGCACCCGCTCGAACTCGCGGAGCCAGTCGGCGGTGACGTCCGCGAGGTACGTGTTCGAAGTCACGACGCCGCTGGCGCACGTGTCGCCGCCGAGTTGGGCGATCATTTTTCGGTACGCGGTGAGGGTCCGTTCGCCGTAGCGGGCAACTTCCTGGCCGTCCTCGCTGAAGAAGACCGCCACCGGGACGCGGTTGCCGCCGTTGATTTTCAGTTCCGCCTGCACGTCGGCGTGGACGTCGCGGTCGAGGTAGCGGACCTTCAGCACCGGGGCGACCTGCGCGAATCGGTCGAAGATCGGGCAGTTCGCGGCACAGTCCCCGCACCACGCGCCGGCCAGGACCAGGACGTTCGTTTCGCGGGTGAACCGGGCCAGCAGCTTGTGCTGCTCGTCGGTCAGCTGCACGGCGGCCCGGGCGCGGTCCCAGCGGTCCTTGTCGTGCGGCTTGCCGTGGGCCGACAGGAACTCGGCGTAGGGCAGCGCGGCGTGGAACTTGTCGAACGCGATCATGGGTCACCTCCGGGAAGTCACAATTCCATGATAGGAATGCGTGCGCCGACCGTTCCTAGAGACAGGCCCGCCCTCTCCGGGCCTTTCCCCCGCATAGAATACCATTCCCACCCCAGTCTCCTCTCGGGCTCGCTGCCATGCCCACCCGCCGGTTCCTCGTCTTGTTCGGACTCGTGCTCGCCCTCGGGTGCGCGAAACCGCCCGCGCCCAAGGCCGAGCAACCGCCGCCGCCGGTGTCGGTGGCCGTCGCCCGGACGAAGACCGTCCCCGTCACGATCCGCGCGATCGGGAGTGTGAAGGTCATTTCCACGGTGAGCGTGCGGCCCCAGGTCGGAGGCGAGATTACGGCCGTTCACTTCGCCGAAGGCACGGACGTCAAGAAAGGGCAGAAACTGTTCACGATCGACCCCCGCACTTACGAGGCGGCGGTCAAGGTGGCGGAGGCGACCCTGGCCAAGAACGAGGCCGTCAAAAAAGGGGCGGAACTCGACCTGCGGCGGATCAGCCGGACGGGCATGACCGCCATTTCCCCGGCGGAACTGGACACGGCGCGGACGGCCGTCGAGACCGCGAAGGCGACCGTGGCGGCGGACGAAGCGGCCCTCTCGTCCGCCCGGTTGCAGGCGAGCTACACGACCATCTATTCGCCGATCAACGGCCGGGCCGGGGCGGTCCTCGTCACGCCCGGGAACCTGGTGACGGCGGCGGAAATCAACCCTCTGGTGGTCATCAATCAGCTCAGCCCGATCACGGTGGCATTCGCGGTGCCGGAGCAGCACCTGCCCGCCCTCGCCGCCGCCCGCGCGACCGGCCCGCTGAAGGTGGAGGCCGACCTCCGCGGCGGCGGGCCGCTCGCCTCCGGCACCCTGGAGTTCATCGACAACACCGTCGACCCCGCCACCGGCACGCTGCAGTGCAAGGCGTTCTTCCCGAACGACGACCGCAAGCTCTGGCCCGGCCTGTTCGTCGACGTGACCCTCACCCTCGGCGAGCGGCCGGACAGCGTCGTCGTCCCGGCGTCGGCCGTGCAGGCGGGCCAGCAGGGCAGCTACGTCTACGTCGTCGGCCCGGACAACAAGGCCGAGGCCCGCGTCGTCACGGTCGCGTTCGAGGCGGGGGCGGAAACGGTAATCGCGACCGGATTGAAGGGGGGCGAAACCGTCATCACCGACGGCCAGTTGCGGGTCGCCCCCGGCGTCGCGGTGGACGTCAAGAAATCGGCGGAGGCCGCCAAGTGAACATCAGCGCGCCGTTCGTCCTCCGCCCCGTGATGACCACCCTGATGACGGTCGCCGTCGTCCTGGCCGGGAGCCTGGGCTACGCGGAACTGCCGGTCAGCGACTTGCCGAACGTCGACTTCCCCACGATCGAAGTGTCCGCCGCCCTCCCCGGCGCGAGCCCCGAAACGATGGCCGCGGCGGTGGCCACGCCGCTGGAAAAGGAGTTCACGACGATCCCCGGCCTGGACAGCATGTCCTCCAACAGCGTGCTCGGGTCGACGTCGATCGCCCTGCAGTTCAACCTGAACCGGAACATCGACGCGGCCGCCCTCGACGTGCAGTCGGCGATCTCCAAGGTGGCCCGGTCGCTGCCGCCCGACATGCCCAGCCCGCCGTCGTTCCGGAAGGTGAACCCCGCGGACGCGCCGATCCTGTTGCTCGCGATGCGGTCCGACACGCTGCCGCTGTACGACGTGAACGAGTACGGCGAGACGGTCGTCGGCCAGCGGCTGTCGCTGGTGAACGGCGTGGCGCAGGTGCTCGTCCTCGGCCGGCAGAAGCACGCCATCCGGGTGCAGGTCGACCCGAACCTGCTCGGGGCCCGCGGCATCGGCATCGACGAGGTGTCCACCGCCCTGCGGGACTCCAACGTCAGCCTGCCGACCGGCGCGTTCCAGGGCGACCGCCGGGCGTTCAACATCCAGGCGACCGGGCAGCTCACGACCCCGGAGCAGTACCGCAAGGTGATCGTGGCGTACCGCGACGGGCGGGCCGTCCGGCTCGGCGAACTCGCGACCGTGATCGACAGCGTCGAGAACGACCGCAACGCCGCGTGGTACTCCGAGCGGGGCCCCGGCGGCGACCCCGGCGACCCGTCGCGGGCGATCATCCTCGCCGTCTACCGGCAGCCCGGGGCGAACACCGTCGAGGTCGCCGACGAGGTGAAGTCCCTCATCCCGACGCTGCAAGCGCAGCTGCCGCCGGCGGTCAAGCTGTCCGTCCAGTTCGACCGGTCCGCCCCGATCCGCGAGTCGATCGACGACGTGCAGGTGACGCTGCTCATCGCGCTCGGGCTCGTCGTGCTGTCGATCTTCCTCTTCCTGCGGAACGTCCGGGCGACCCTGATCCCGAGCCTGGCGCTGCCGGTGTCCGTGGTCGCGACGTTCGGCGTCATGCACCAGCTCGGGTACACGCTGGACAACCTGTCGCTGCTGGCGCTGACGCTTGCGGTCGGGTTCGTCGTCGACGACGCGATCGTGATGCTGGAGAACATCGTCCGCCACCTGGACATGGGCAAGACGCCGATGCGGGCCGCCCTCGACGGCTCCGCGGAGGTCGGGTTCACGATCGTGTCGATGACCGTGTCCCTCATCGCGGTGTTCATCCCCGTCCTGTTCCTGGGCGGGATGGTCGGCCGGTTGCTGCGGGAGTTCGCGGTGACGATCTCCGTCGCGATTGCCGTGTCCGGGTTCGTGTCGGTCACGCTGACGCCGATGCTGTGCGCCCTGTTCCTCCGCGGCGGCCACGGCCCCGGCGTGCGGCACGGGTTCCTGTACCGCGCCACGGAAGCGGTGTTCGACGGGATGCTCGCGGTCTACGCCCGGACCCTGCGGTGGACGCTCGCCGTGCGGTTCGCGGTGCTGCTGGTCTCGTTCGGGTTCGTGGCGGGCACCGGGTATTACCTCCTGATCCTGCCCAAGGGGTTCATCCCGAACGAGGACTCCGGCCGGCTCACCGGCGTGATCGAGGGGCCGGAAGACGTGTCGTTCCGCGGGATGGTCGCGATCCAGGCCCGCATCACGGAGATCGTCCGCGCGGACGAGAACGTCGAGGCCGTCAGCAACACCGTCGGCAGCGGGAACACCGGCAGCGTGTTCATCCGGCTGAAGCCCCGGCACGACCGGCCGCTGACGGCGAATCAGGTCGTCGCGCAACTCCGCCGGAAGACGGCCGGCGTGACCGGCGTGCGGACGTACTTCCAGAACCCGCCGCCCATCAAGATCGGCGGCCGGTCCGCGAAGAGCCAGTACCAGCTCACGATCCAGAGCCCGGACGCGGAGGCGCTGTACACCGCGGTGCCGAAGTTGGAGGCCCGGATGCGCGACATGCCGAGCATCCTGGAGGTGAACAGCGACCTGCAGATCCGCACGCCGCAGGTGAACGTCCGCATCGACCGCGACAAGGCGACCGCCCTCGGCGTGTCCGCCCGGCAGATCGAGGACGCCCTCGCCAACGCCTACGGGTCCCGGCAGATCACGACGATCTACGCCCCGAACATGGAGTACCGCGTCATCCTGGAAGCGGACCTGGCGTACCAGAAGGACCCGACGCTTCTGTCCCGGCTGTACGTGCGGTCCGGGTCCACGCCGCCGGTGCTGGTGCCGATCGACTCGCTGGTGAAAGTCGACCGCAGCGTCGGCCCGCTCTCGGTGAACCACACCGGGCAACTGCCGTCCGTGACGATTTCCTTCGACCTGAAACCGGGGGTGTCGCTCGGGCAGGCGATCGCGGACATCGACGCCGTGGCACGGGAGGAACTGCCGCCGTCGCTGACGACGAGCTTCCAGGGGACGGCCCAGGAGTTCCAGCGGTCCGCCCGGGGCCTCGGGATGCTGCTCATCGCCGCCGTTGTGGTCATCTACATTGTGATGGGGATGCTGTACGAAAGCTTTATCCACCCCATCACAATCTTATCCGGTCTGCCCTCCGCGGGCGTCGGGGCGTTGATGACGTTGCAGTATTTCGATAGTGAGCTAAACATGTATTCCATGGTCGGGCTCATCATGCTCATCGGCATCGTCAAGAAAAACGCGATCATGATGATCGACTTCGCCCTGGAAGCGGAACGGCAGGGGAAGACCGCCGAGGAAGCGATCTACGAGGCGTCGCTGGTGCGGTTCCGGCCGATCATGATGACGACGATGGCCGCCCTGTTCGGGGCGTTACCCATCGCGCTCGGCTGGGGGGCGGGTGCGGAGTCGCGGAAGCCGCTGGGCCTGGCGGTGGTCGGCGGGTTGCTGGTGTCGCAGGTGCTGACGCTGTACTTCACGCCGGTGTATTACATCTACCTGGACAAGCTGCGGTTCCGCCGGACTCGCAAGGTCGAAGAAGCTCACCACAAAGACACGAAGGCCACACCAAGTCCCACAGAGAAGACAAACGAAGAAGTTTTGACGGGATTAACAGGATGATCGGGATTGGGATTTCATCGTGTTGGTCCGGTTAATCCGGTCATCACTTCTTCTCAGAGATTCTGATGCTTGACCGTTGTCGGGTCGTCCTGGTCCGCCCGCACTACGCGGGGAACGTCGGGTCCGTGGCGCGGGTCGTCCGCAACTTCGGGCTGCGCGACCTCGTGCTCGTCGACCCCGTCGCGGACCTGACCAACCCCGACGCGAAGATGATGGCCGTCCACGGACAGAACATCCTCGCCGCCGCCCGCGTCGTGCCGACCCTTGCGGAAGCGGTCGCGGACTGCTGCTTCGTCCTGGCCACGTCCGGGGAGACCGGCGGGATCGCGCGGAAGGGGTTCTGGGGCACCCCCGAAGAGAAGGTGCCGCCGCTCCTGGACGCCCTCGACCGCGGCCCCGTGGCCCTGGTCTTCGGCCCGGAGCCGAGCGGGCTGACGCTGGCGGACATCACCGCGTGCCACGGGTCGATCTTCATTCCGTCGGACGCCGAGTACCCGTCGCTGAACCTGGCCCAGGCGGTCGCGGTGGTGCTGTACGAACTCCGCCGGCAGTGGTTGAAGCGGACCCCGAGCCCCGAACCGCCCGAACTGCCTGCCGGCTACACGGACGTGGAGCGGATGTTCGCCCACCTGCGGGAAGCCCTCATCGGCGTGCGGTTCCTCTGGGACTTCCGCTCGGACGGCATCTTCCACGTGCTGCGA
The DNA here is from genome assembly GCA_964444365.1 of uncultured Alcaligenaceae bacterium. Lineage (GTDB taxonomy): Bacteria > Planctomycetota > Planctomycetia > Gemmatales > Gemmataceae > CAYUHJ01. The sequence goes on from CAYUHJ010000154.1 coordinate 5,809, forward strand.
AGCGTGATCGCCCGCGGGATGCCGACGCACAAGGAACTCCGCATCCTCCACGGCCTCGCGAAGCAGTTGCAGTACATTGCGAGACGGTACAACATCCCAGACCCCCGGGTGTTCCCGAAGATGCCGGACGAACCGCGGGACGATCAACCCGTATAGTCGCGACGCGCAGCGGAGCGAGGGCAACCCATACGGTGCGGATTGCGTCTTGTAGGTCGGGTCGAGTCTTCGAGGCCCGAGGGGAGCGCAACGTCGGGCCTCGAAGACTCGACCCGACCTACAAGAGTTGACTGAGGGTATCAGAGAAGTACCCTTACTGTGCCCTCCCCATCTCACATTCGAGTCCGCACCATGCGCAAGGTCGTGCTGGTCTGTGTCCTTACGCTTGTCGGGCCGACCGTGGCCGCGTGGGGTGAAGGCGTTCACCCTCCGCCGGCACCGGTGGTTGCCAAGGGGGTCAACGCCTCGGCCGCCTACGACCCGGGCTTCCCGCGGGTGGTCTGGACCAAGCTGGCGGACACGCTCGACATTCGCGTGCAGGGGCAGTTCAATCACCGGAAGGGGTGGGATCTCGACAAAATCGAGGTCGAGGTAAAGTACGTCAACCAAAAGACGAACGAAGTCGTGAAGGTGACCATTCAAGAGTTGCTCCCCGCAGCCCTGCTCAACCCGCCCGAGTTCGCCACGACGGTTGGGCCGCTACCCCCGCCCCCGCCGGGCAGCACGATTCGGGTGACGACGCTCGTGACGGTCTCCCAGGGCGGGGCAACTGCGGTCGGCCCCATTGTCGGAAACCCGCCGCTCCCGCCCAGGAAGTGAGCGGACGACCGGGTGAAGCGAGCGGGTAGACTGGTAGGAATGACTGAAGGCGTTCCCGTCCGGACGTCCGACACCTTCCGAGCCACTTTATGCCCATCCCCACCCGCCCCATCCCCGAGACCGCGGAAGCGGAGCTGGCCGCCGCTTCCTTCGAGGGGGCCGCGCCGTGGTCGCCGGACGACGCGGACGGGCGGACGCTGTTCGACACCACGCAGGCCGAGGACGGCAGCGTTACCGTCGTCTTCCCGCAAGCCAAGTTCGAGCGGTGGCGGTCGCAGGCGCTCTTGCACATCACCAGCCGGGAAGACGGCCGGGTGTACCTGGCGCAGGTCGTCCGCGGGCCGTATGCCGCGCCGGTGGGGCTGCCCGCGACGACGCCGGCGCTCGTCATCACGCAGGTGGAAGGGTCGCTGTTCACGCCGCCGTACCACGGGTGGGCGGCGGTCGACATTCTCGGCGAGGTCCGCGACGGGCAGACGACGGTGCCGCTGTTCCGCCCCCGGCCGAACAGTGCGGTGAAGTTGCTGAGCGCCGAGGAAACCCGCGCCGCGCTGAAGTGCGACGGCGACCTGCGGCTCGGGACGGCGGTCGGGTTCGAGAACCTGCCCGTGGGACTTCGCAGCGACGAAAAAGCCCACGTCCCCCGGCACACGCTCGCGGTGGGAACGACCGGGGCGGGGAAGTCGACGTTCATCGCCGGCTGGGTGGAGAAACTCGGGGCGAGCGGGTTCTGCGTCATCCTGCTGGACGTGGAAGGCGAGTACGCGACGACTCACCGGCCCGCCGACTCGCCGCGAATTTTGCCGGCACTGAAGGCCCGCGGGCTGACCCCGGCGGGCATCAAGGACACCTATTTGCTGGTGCCGACGCACTCCCCGGCCAGCGACCCGCACCACCCGCGGGTCCGCCGGTTCTGCCTGGAGTTCGCGAACATTTCCCCGTTCATCGCGGCCGAACTGCTCGGCGGGAACGAGGCCCAGACCGACCGCTTCCTCGCCGCCTACGACGCGGCCGCCGACCTCGTCACGTCCCTGGGGCTCGTCGCGGACAGGGAGTCGCACGCCGCTCGGGTCCGCGACCTGGACGACCAGGAGACCGGCTACCCGGACCTGAAGCTCGCGCACGTTCTGGACATGGCCCAGGCCGCCGCAACGGTCGTGGGGAAGGACGAGGTCGAGGAAAAGTACCTGCACGCCGACGGCTTCCGCGCCCACCACGGCCGGCTCGCCGAGAAGGCGGCGGAACTCGTCAAGAAGCTGCCGAACGTGCAATCGTGGCGGAAGACGGTGCGGCTGATCGCGGCGCTGTACCGCACCGGGCTGTTCGACCGCACCGGGTCCGGGCCGGACGGCAAGAAGATCGAGAGCCTGCACTACGACAAGATGGTTGCCCCCGGCCGGGTGCTGATCTTCGACCTCGCCGGGCTCGAATCGCCGGCCCACCGCAACCTCGCGATTTCCGATCTCCTGCGCGGCGTGATCGAGGCTCAGGACCGGTTGTACGCGGCGGCCCCGGCGGACAGGAAGCCGAAGACGGTCGTCGTGATCGAGGAGGCCCACGAGTTCGTGAGTGCGGAGCGGGTGTCGCAGATGCCGGCGGTGTTCGGGCAGATTCAGCGGATCGCGAGACGGGGCCGCAAGCGGTGGCTCGGGCTGGTGTTCGCGACGCAGTTCCCGCAACACTTGCCGGGCGAACTCTTCACGCTGTGCAACAACCGCGTGCTCATGCGCCTCGGCGACGAGCCCACGCTGCGGAAGCTGCAACACTCCGTCGGCGGGGTGCCGGAAAACCTCTGGCCGCGGTTGAAGAACCTCCCCACCGGGCAGGCGATCGTCTCCGCCCACGGCATCGAGCCGGCCCTGATCGTGTCGCTCGATCCGGGGCGGTGCCTGCTGCGAATGGTGGACTGAGAAGGAACACCCCGCCCGATTTCCCGGCTGGACTGTTGCCCGTCGCGCCCCGTCCGGGTACGTTTGGGGTGCCTGCCTCGGCAATCTCTTCCCACCGTCCGGAGTTCTCTCGCCATGCTGCGCCGTGCCCTGTTCGTGGCCGGGTGTCTGGGCCTTTACGCCCCCGCCGCCCTCGCCGACGTGACCGTTCACCCCGTGTTCTCGGACAACGTCGTCCTCCAGCAGAAGGCGAAGGCCCCGGTCTGGGGCAAGGCCGACCCGGACGAGAAGGTGACGGTCACCCTCGCCGGCGAGAAGGGGACGGTCGACGGGTCCGCGACCGCGGACAAGGACGGGAACTGGAAGGTGGTCCTCGACACCCCCGCCGCCGGGGTGGGCTTCACCCTCACCGCGAAGGGGAAGAACGAGGTCGCGTTCAAGAACGTCGCCGTCGGCGAGGTGTGGGTCTGCTCCGGCCAGTCGAACATGGAGTGGTCCGTCAACGCGAGCGAGACGCCGGACAAGGTCAAGGCCGCGTCGGCGAACCCGAAGATCCGCCTGTTCACGGTCCAGAAGCGGGCGACCGCGGAGCCGATCAAGGACCAGGCGGACCTGAAGCACTTCACCAAGTGGGTCGAGTGCGGCCCCGAGACCCTGGGCGGGTTCTCCGCGGTGGCGTACCACTTCGGCGCGAACCTCCAGAAGAACCTGCCGAACGACACGCCGGTCGGCCTGATCCACACGTCGTGGGGCGGCACCCCGGCGGAGGCCTGGACGAGCCTGGAGGCGCTCGAAGCGGTGCCGGAATTGAAGTACTACGCCGACAAGCGGGCGGACATGCTCAAGACGCTCGAAGAGGGGAAGAAGAACTTCACCCCGGAGAAGGCGAAGGCGGCCTTCGAGGCGGCGATGGAGAAGTACACCGCGGACCTGGCGAAGTGGAAGGAAGCGGCGGACAAGGCGAAGGCCGACGGCAAGCCGGTGCCGCCCCAGCCGCGGAAGCCGGTCCTGGCGACCGCCCCGCCGACGATGAACCCGCACACGCCGGCGTCCCTGTACAACGCGATGATCTACCCGCTGCTGCCGTTCGCCGTGAAGGGCTCGATCTGGTACCAGGGCGAAAGCAACGCCGGCCGCGCGTTCGAGTACCGCACCCTGATGGGCACCCTCATCACCGACTGGCGGGCGAAGTTCGCCACCGACCTGCCGTTCATGATCGTCCAGCTCGCGCCGTTCATGGCGATCAACAAGGAGCCGATGGACAGCGCCTGGGCCGAACTGCGGGAGGCGCAGTTCCTGCAAACGGTGAAGCTGAAGAACGTCGGGCTGTCGGTCATCACGGACGTCGGCGACGAGAAGGACATTCACCCGCGGCCGAAGCAGCCCGTCGGCGAGCGGCTCGCGGTCGCGGCCCGGGCCATCGCCTACGGCGAGAAGATCGAGCCGATCGGCCCGGTGTTCAAGGAACTCAAGGTCGACGGGGAAAAGGCGGTGCTGTCGTTCGACCACCTCGGCGGCGGCCTGGAGGCGAAGGGCTCGACGCTGACCGGGTTCACGGTCTGCGGCGAGGACAAGAAGTTCTACAACGCGACGGCGGAGATCAAGGGGGACACGGTCGTCGTGTCCTGTGACAAGGTCGCGAAGCCGGTCGCGGTGCGGTACGGGTGGGCGAACTACCCGGTCGTGAACCTGTGGAGCAAGGCGGGCCTGCCCGCCGTGCCGTTCCGGACGGACGACTTCCCGCTGACGACGGCCGCGAAGAAGTAGGGCCTCATGACTCCGCCGCGCCAACCCGAAGCGCAAGCGAGGTCTCGTCTGATCCTCGCTTGCGCTTCGGGTTGGTGTGTCTCGTGACCCTCGCTTGCGCTTCGAGTTGGTATTCCGACGCTTCCGGTCGGGTTCCTCCTGGGGTACATTGAACACCTCCTGTCTGCGACGCCCGGGAATCCGCATGTCCGCCACCCCGCTGCCGACCGCCCTCCGTGGGGATCTGGAAGCACCGGCCCGGGCCGCACTCCGTGCGGCCGTGCTGCGGGGGTGTGCGGTGACCCTGCTCGTCGCCGTCGGGGGGGCGGTGACGGCAATGGCCGTCGACGCGGTGGTCGATCTGCCGGGGTGGGTCCGCGGGGTGGTGCTGGCCGGGTGGGTGGCCGCCGCCGGGTTGATCGGCTGGCAACGGGTGGTGCGGCCCGCCGCCGCGCCGGTCCGCCCCCCGGACCTGTCGGCCCCGGTCGACCTCCAGAGGGCCGCCGGCCGGCTCGCGGCGGCGGCCGCCGTCTGTCTGATCCTGCTCGCCCCGGTCGGCCTCGTCCGCGGCAGCGGGGACCGGGTGCTGCGGTTCGTCGCCCCGTGGTACGTCCCCTCCCCGCCGGGGCCGACCTACCGGCTCGTCGTGTCGTCCGGGGACCCGGTCGTCCGCCGCGGGGATTCCGTCACGCTGTCGGCCTATGCCGACCGCACCGCACCGGGCGGAACCCTGCCGACGACCGCGGTGCTGGTGGTGCGGGAGGCGGGGGGCGAGACCCGGCTGCCGATGACCCCGGCCCCGAAGGCCGCGTTCTACGCCACCCGCGCCGCCGTCGGTGACTTCGCCTACTGCGTCGAAACGGGGCCGGTTCACAGTGACTGGCACACCGTCACGGCGGCCGACGGGGTCGGCGTCGGGGACGGGTCGACGGTCGCGATCGACCCGCCCGATTACCTGCGTGCCGTCCACCCGCCGCGGGCCTTTTCCGGGTTCTCGGACTTCGACGGGCCGCAGTTCGGGAAGGCGGTCGTCACGCTGAAACTCGCCCGCCCCGCGGTGTCCGCCCACCTGGAATGGAAGCCCGGCGACGGCGGCCGCGTCCCCGCTTCCACGCCGCTGCGGCTCGCCGCGGACCGCCAGTCCGGGACCGCCGAGTTCCCGCTGGTCTCGTCCGGGACGTTGAAACTGGTGGTCGTCGGCGAGCGGAACGTGCGGACCGAGTACCCGGCCGCGGTGCGGGTGACGCCCGACAAGCCGCCGGAATTCGAGAAGCTGATCGGCCTCGGGTTCGCGACACGGGACGCCCGGCCGGACGACAAGATCCCGATCGAGATGGCCGTGCGGGACGACGTGGCGGTCGCCGGCGTGCGGGTCGAATACCGCGTCGGCGAGTCGGAATCTTTGATGATGAGCGAGCCGCTCGCGCTGTCCGGGGTCGGCACCGGGCGGGCGGACGGGACGGCGTACTTCGACCTGACCGGCCGCGCGAAGGAAGGGGACACGATCCACCTGCGGGTCCGCGCGACCGACTCGCGGGCGGTGCCGAAGCAGGATCTCGGCCCGCAGAGTGCCGTTTTTCCGCCGGCGGGCTGGGCGACGTTCCGGCTGACGGCGGCCGCGAAGCCGCTGGCGGAACAGGACATGACCGCGCTGCGGGAACGGCTCCGCGACCGGCTCGCGGCGGCGGCGAGACCCGCCGGGGAAGCGGCCACCGAGGCGCAGCGGCTCGCCGCGGACGCGAGCGGCGTCGACGTGCTGACCACCGAACACACCGTCCGGATCAAGGTCGTTCACGAGCGGGTCGCCGCGGCGGTGGCCGTGCTCGACGAACTCGCGGCGGAACTCGCCCTGCGGCCCGACGTCCGCCCGCTCGGGGACGCCGTCCGGGACGCCGCCGACGGGCCGCTCCGGACGGCGGCGGCGGCCCTGACCCGCGTCGCGTCGGAGCCGAAGGAAGCCGAGCGGGCCCGGGGTCTGGCGTCTGCCGTGCGGCAACTCGACGACGCCCGCGACCGGCTCGACGACCTCGGCCGCCGGGCCGACCGGGTTGCCCTGTCCCTGCTCGATGCCCGGCGGTTCGCGGCCCTGGCCGACGACCAGCGGAAACTCGCGGACAAGATGCCGCCCGCCGAAGAAGCCGCCCGCCGGCAGGCCGACCTCCTCGCCCGGCTCCGGGAGGTCATGGCCGCGAGCCCGCAACTCCGACAGGCCACGGACGCCGGCACCGCGGAGAACCTCGGCCGGCTGGCCGCACGCACGAAGGCCCTCTCGGACTTCCAGCGGCGGGTCGACCGTGCCGCCGCCGCGACCGAAGCCGTCGCCCGCCGGGCCCTGCTGCAACCCCTGGCGGACCGGCAGAAAGACGTGACCGCGCGGGCCGCTGAGTTCGCGGGTCGAACGGTGATCCCGGCCCGGCTCGCCGACGCCGCGCCCCTCGCGACGGCTCCGTTCGACGCCGCGCTGAGCCGACTCCACTCCGGCCACCCGCTCGAAGCCGTGACCGAACAAGAGAAAGCCGCCCGGGAACTCGACCGGCTCGCGGAGGCGTTCGCCGCCGCCGCGACCCCGCGGGCGGACGAGAAGGAAGCCGCCAAGCAACTCGCCCGGTGGATGACCGACCTCCGGCAGCGCGTGGCCGCGGACCCCGACGCGAACCAGCGGAAGGCAGCCGCCGCGGAATTGAGAGCCCTCCGGGACACGCTCGCCCGATTCCGGTTTCCCGCGGAGGGGTCCGCGTTCCACCCGAACCGCGCGGACGCCCGTGCCGCGCTGACGACTGCAATCGACGCCCTCGCCGAGGACGCCCCGGCCCGCCCGCTGAAGGCCGCCGAAGACGCCCTCACCCGCTTCGCCGAGGTGCTGCCGACCCGCGAACTCCGCACCCGCGAGACCCGCTCCGCCCTGGACCTGCTCCGGAAAGAACAGGAGTCCGTGATGCGCGAGGTGGACGAGATCTACCGCGCGGCGGAGAAGGGGAACCCCGACGCGCCCGCAGTCCGCGCCCAACTGGCGAAGAAGGCGGCCGCCGCCGCCGAGCGCGAAGACGACATCGCGAAGAAACTGGAAGCGCTCGACGCCCCAGGGACCGAACACCGGCGGGCCGCCACCGCCGCCGCCGCACGCCGGGCCGCGGCCGACCTGAAGGACGGACTGCTGTACGACTTCGTCGTCTCCCTGCTCGAAACTCGTCGGCAGTTCGAGCGGTTCCGGACGGCCGTTGACGGGAACGTTCCGGTCGACGACCGCGCCGTCGAGCTGGCGACGGCTCAACGCCACCTCGCGGACGCCGCCTCGCAGCTCCCGGCCGCCCCCGCCGACGAGGACTGGAAGCCGCTCCGCACCGCCCAGCGGGACGTCGCCCGCGGGCTGGACTTCTACGCCGCCCCGGAGGCCCAGGAGCACGTCAACGCCGCCCGCCTGGCCGCGTACGCCGCCGAGCAGGCGGTCGGCCGGAAGGGCGTCGAGGACTATGTGAAGAAAGCGCAGCTCGCGGCCGACGCCCTGGCCCGCCTGGCGGACCGTCTCACGCTCGCCGAGTCCGACCTCGACCGCGTCACCCGGCTCGCGAAGGACCGGGCCGAAGCAGTCGTCGTCGCGAAGGCCGTCGGCCGGGTGCCCGTGCCGGGCGAAACCGCGGCTGCCGTCCAAAAGGTGAAGTGCGACGCCGAGGACCTCGACCACACCCGCACCGGGCTGGCCCAGGCCGCGCGGCGGAAGGCGGTCGAAGCGATGGCCCGGCTGAAAAAGTCTGCGACTCCCGAGCGGGAACCGATCCTGCAACGGGACGCCGCCGACGCGCTCAAGGCCCTCGCGGACGATTTGAAGAAGAACGCCGACCGCAACGCCGCGTTCCCGCTGCCGCCGAAACTCGGCCCCGTTCCCGACGTGGACGGAACCCGGCTCCCGACCCTGGCGGACGCCGCCCACGCCCGGACGATGGCGAAGCAACTCCGCGACCTGCGCGACGACGTGTCGAAGGCGGCCGTCGAGATCGGCAAGCGGGTCGCCCCCGCCGACGCCGACCCCCTCGCCGAACTGGCCCGCGAGCAAGGGGCCCTCGCCGCCGCGATCGACGCGAAGAGGAACCCCGAGGCGTCGTCCGCGGCGGCCAGAGCCGCGGACGAGTTCCGGGCCGGCGGGGTCCCTTCCGGCATCGGTTTCGGCCGGGCCGCGCAGGAAGCGATGCCGACCCCAGAGTTGGCGACGAAACAGGCCGCGATACTGAAGCGCATCGCGGAAGTTGCAGGGCAAGCCGGCGTGGCCGCGGCCCGGCAGGCGGCGGCGATGGCCGAGGTCGCGGCCGACGCCGAGGCCCTCGCGGAGGACCTGGACCGAGCGGCCGCGGCGCTGGTGATCGGCAAGGCGACCCCCGACCCGGCGGCGGACAACCTCGGGGCGGCCCGCGACGCCGTCCGCACGGGGCGGGACGAACTGCTCCGCGGGCACCGCGACCCGGAGTCGGCGGCCCGGGCTCGGGGGCGGGCGGCGGAAGCCTTCGCGTCGGCGGCGCGGGAGGCCGCCGCCGTCGCCCCGGCCGATCCCGGAACCGGCACCGACTCGCCCGTCCAGGCCGCCGCCGCCGCCGCCCGGGCGGCGACGTAGTCCTTCTCCCCGGCCGCCTTCGCCAGTTTCGTGCC